>DATLQW010000151.1:0-22227 GCA_035535035.1 Acetobacteraceae bacterium | reverse complement strand
AGCCCGTACTGGCTGGTCTGGAAGGTGCCGCGTGCCACACCTCGCTGGCGCAGGCCCAGCAGGTAGGTCCGCACCTCTTCCTCGCTGAGCAGATCGGGCGAGCGGTGGTACTGCGCAGCCAACCGGCGCACCGCCTGGGCGTAGATTTGCTGTGTCCCCACGGCCAGCCCGGCCAGGGTCATATCCTCCATCATCCGCGTATGCCGTGGCGACGGGGTGGTCGCCTTTCGTTGATGTTCCGGTCGTTGATGTCCCGGCGGGCCGCCTCATGCCCGCCGGCTCAGAAAGGATACACCTGCCTGACAACCACCCCCGACCGCCCACCCGCCACCCTCGGCGAAGCCGTTCCGTCCAACCGGGCTTTGGGAGATGTCCGTGAGTCCGGCAATCACGCCGCGGTACGAGTCGTCCGGTGGGCCAGCCGCGGGTCCTGTCCGCGGTGGACACTCTGTGGCAGCATCGCGTGAACGAGGAGACGCCCCATGTCCGACCGTTACGCCGACTATGAGCGGCTGCAGTTCGACCGGCCGCATCCGCGCGTGCTGCGCGTCACCATGAGCAATCCGGGCAAGCTGAATGCCGCGGATCGTCGCATGCACGGCGAACTCGGCCGGATCTGGCGCGACATCGATGCCGATCCGACGGTCTCCGCGGCGCTCCTGCAAGGCGAGGGACGTGCCTTCTCCGCCGGCGGCGACTTCAAGATGATCGAGCAGATGATGGAGGATTTCGACACGCGCGCGGCGGTTTGGAAGGAGGCGCGCGAGCTGGTTTACAACATCATCAACTGTTCCAAGCCGGTGGTCAGCGCGATGCGCGGCCCGGCGGTCGGTGCCGGCCTGGTGTGCGGCCTGCTGGCCGACATTTCCATCGCGAGCAAGGATGCGAGGCTGATCGACGGGCACACGCGGCTTGGCGTCGCCGCCGGCGACCATGCGGCGATCGTCTGGCCATTGCTTTGCGGCATGGCGAAGGCGAAATACTATCTGCTGCTGTGCGACACGCTGACTGGCGCGGAGGCCGAACGCATCGGCCTGATCTCGCTGGCGGTCGATGACGCCGAGCTGGACGGCAAGGCGGTGGAAATCGCCGCGCGGCTGGCCGACGGCGCGCCGAACGCCATTCGCTGGACGAAATACGCGCTGAACAACTGGCTCCGCCAGGCGGGACCGATCTTCGACACGTCGCTGGCGCTGGAGTTCATGGGGTTCAGCTCGCCGGACGTGCGGGAAGGCCTGGCGGCGCACCAGGAGAAGCGCCGGCCCGCGTTCCCGCCGGACTCGCCGTTGTAGGAGGTCCGCGCATGGACATGGCAAACCGGGAGGCCATCGTCACCGGCGGCGCGTCGGGCATCGGCCGCGCCACGGTATTGTTGCTTGCCAGAAATGGTGCGCGCGTGTTCATCGGCGACGCCGATGCCGCGCGCGGCCAGGCGGTGGCGGCAGAGGCAGCACAGGACGGGCTGTCCGTTGAGTATCTCGAACTGGAACTCACCGACCCGGCGTCGATCGGCGCCTTCGCCCGCGCGGTGCATGCGCAGGTGAAGCGGGTCGATGTGCTGGTGAACGCCGCCGGTTGGGACCATTCGGGGCCGTTCATGGAAAATCCGCCGGAAATCTGGGACCGGCTGATCGCCGTCAACCTGCTCGGCGCGGTGCGGCTGTCGCGCGCGGTGCTGCCGCCGATGATCGCGGCGGGACACGGGAAAATCATCAACATCGCCTCCGACGCCGGACGCGTCGGCAGTGCGGGCGAGACCGTCTATGCCGCCGCCAAGGGCGGGCTGATCGCATTCACCAAGTCGCTGGCTCGCGAAATGGCGCGCCACCGGATCAACGTGAACTGCGTCTGCCCCGGCCCGACCGACACGAGGCTGTTCCGCACGCTGGCGGAACACCTTCAGGAGGCGCTGACCCGCGCCATACCGTTCCGCCGCATCGCCGCCCCGGAGGAGATCGCCGAGGCGGTGATGTTCTTCGCCGGCCCGGGCTCCGACTACATCACCGGCCAGGTGCTGAGCGTAAGCGGCGGACTGACGATGGCGGGCTGACCACACACCGCTCCCGCGACGGCGGAGCGGCGGGTTCTCGAAACCGTGCCGCGGCAATCCGCGCAATGCAAAAGCGGGCGCACTAGCGCGCCGCCGGCGCGTAGCGTGGCAACACCACTGCCGGCAACGCCGCCGGCGGTCCGGCCACACGCCACAACGTGAAACGCTGCACCGCGACGCCGTGACTGGCTCGCCGCGCTTCGCCAATCGGGCGCGCGTCGCGCCAGCCGACCGGCACACCGCTGCCGGCGCGCCGCACCAGGATGCCTGCCGCGTCGCCCACCTCCTGCGCCCGCAAACGAAACAGCCGCCAACGCTGCGCCACGCCGAGCACGGTCACGTCGGCGGGCAACGCGCGAGCCAACTCGGCGGCGACGCCGTAATCGTCCGCGGCAACGAAACCGGCTGCCTGCGCGCGGCGCACCGCATCGACCGACCCGGCCAGGCCCTTCCAACCGGCAAGCTGGCGCGCGATCGGGTCGATCCGGGGTGGCAACGTCAACCCGAAGCTGCTCGCCTGGACATAGACCAGCAGGGTTATCGCCAGACCGAGCGCCACCGCGGGCCAGCGCAGGCGCAGCCAGCGCCGGCCGCCCAACCCGGCGGCGGCCACCGCGGCGGCGGGATAGAGGATCGCCGGCCAGTTGCCCTGCACCCGGTCACCCAGAGCGTGCTGCACGAACAGCGCCGCGCCGGGCAGCGTCAGCGCGGCGAGCAATGACCAGGCCGGGTCACGGTCCCTCCAGGCGCGCCGCGCCGCCCAACCGGCGCCCGCGGCGAACAGCAGGAATGCCAACGGCGTCGCCAGGCCGATCTGGCCACCCACCAGCTCGCCCAGAAACTGTGCGGCTCGCGCCGGCTGCCAGGCGCCGACGCGCCCACCCTGGCGCAGGAAGCTCGCCCAGCCATGCGCGGCGTTCCACAGCACCACCGGAAGGAACGCCAGCGCGCCGAGCACGGTGCCGCCCCACAGCATCGGCGACCGCCACCAGCGGCGCTGCGATGGCACCCACACCAGCCACAGGCCGATGCCGATCCACAGCAGCAGCGCGGTGTATTTGCTCGCCAGCGCCAGGCCAGCGAACAGCCCGATGGCCAGCCACCACGCCGGCCGCCCGCTGCGCAGCAGCCGCGCCAGGGCCCACAGGCAGCCGGTCCAGAAGAACAGCAGCGGCGTGTCGGGCGTCATGATCACCGCGCCGACGCCGGCCAGCAGCGTGGCATTCAGCAGCGCCGCCGCCGCCGTCCCGGCATGCCCGCGGCATGCCTCCGTCCCGGAGCCGGCGCGGGGTGACCCCGGCGGCCAAAGCTGCTCCGCGGCGTCGAACAGCAGCAGGGAACCGAGCGCCCCGGCCAGCGGCCCGAGCAATCGCACGCCCAGCGCGCCCTGGCCGGCGATGGCGGTGCCGGCGCGGATCCACAGCGCCACCATCGGTGGGTGGTCCAGATAGCCGGGTGCCAGCGCGCGGGAAAAGATCCAGTAATACGCTTCGTCCGACGCCAGCGGCGCCATGCCGGCGGTGACCAGCCGGAGCGCGGTGAGGGCGGCGAGCAACGCCAGCAGGACGGCGCCGCGCCGGCTTGCGGTCATCCGAATTCCGGCTGGTCCCGCCAGGCTTCCAGCCAGATCGGCACCGCGGCGGCCGGCAGCGGGCGCGCGACCAGGAAGCCCTGCGCATGGTCCACGCCGAGCGCCTCCATGCGCCGCCAGGTGGCGACATCCTCGACGCCCTCGGCGACGACCGACAAATGCCGCTCGCGCGCAAGGTCCATGATGCGCGCCACGAAGTCTTGCAGCGCCGCCGCCCGGGGCAGGTGCCACACCACCGCCTTGTCCAGCTTCAGGCTGGTGAATGGCAGCTTCAGCAGCTCCGCGACCCGCGGCACGGCGGGACTCACGTCGTCGATCGAGATGCGATACCCGCCGGAGCGCAACTTTTCCAGCACGCTGCCCAGCGCGACCAGGTCCTCGACCGGCCGGCTCTCGGTCAGTTCGATGATCACGCGCTCCGCCGCCACGCCGGCGGCGCGCCGCCTGGCGTCCAGCCGGTGCAGCGCGTCCGGTACCAGCAGCACGCCGAGCGGAAAGTTGAGCGTGATGCCGAGCGCCTGGGCGCAGTGCAAGGGGCCGGCCATGTCGGTCAGGGCGCGCTCGGCGACGAGGTCGGTCAACTGCGCCGCGAGGCCGGCATCCTCGATCTGCGGCACGAACTCGTCCGGCGGCAGTGTGCCGCGGGTCGGGTGGTTCAGCCGGGCCAGCGCCTCCAACGCGACCGGCTGGCGGTCCGCCAGCCGGACGATCGGCTGGTAGCGCGTCTCGATCATTGCACCGGCCAGAGCTTCACGCAGTTCGGTCACGCGCATCGGGTTCTCATCTGCCGCGGACGCTCGCGCGGGGTGCGGGACCAGGGCTTGCCGCACCGCCTGGCGATCGGCCGAACGGATGACGCCGATCCTGGGCGGAAGCTGGCCTTGGGTGCCCAGCAGCAGCATCTCGGTGTTCGATTCCCGTTCGCCCACGGTCAGGTTCACCAGTTCGTTCAGCAGCCCGCCGGCGCTGCCCGGGTGCAGCAGCAGATGCGAGTAGCGCGGCGCGGGGATCGCGAGGCGAATCACCGCGTCCCTGGCGTCGCAACTTGAAACACCGCCGCCGATGTCGGCCGCCGCTTCCCGCACGGCCCGCGTCCAGCGCGGGCTGGCGCTGACCAGCAGGAGATTGCAGGCCGCCGGTGGCGAAGCGGGAACCGCCACACGCGCGCGGCCGGAGTCGGAAGCGTCGGGGCAGTCCGTCATGCCCGGGACCTAGCCCATCCTTGGCGGGGCCGCGAGGGTGTCTTCCACCGCAACCGGCCGTGTGTTGCAGCCGCATAGGGCGACCATCCCGGGCATGTGGGGTTGGTTGCCGGCATATCCCGACAACTCGCTCACTTGTGTATGCGCCCATCGGGCGTTTCAGCCCAGGCGAAACGCTGGCTTCCGCTTTTCCACGAACGCGGCCATGCCTTCCTGCTGGTCCGGTGTGCCGAACAGCGACAGGAACAACGCCCGCTCGTGGCGCACGCCCTCTGCCAGGGTGGTTTCGAAGGCGCGGTTGACCGCCTGCTTGGCGAGCGCCACCGCGACCGGCGACAGCGCGGCCAGCCGTTCGGCGAGCTTCAGCGCCTCGGGCAGGAGCTGGTCGGCGGGGAAGACGCGCGACACCAGGTTGGAGCGTTCGGCTTCCGCGGCGTCCATCATGCGGGCGGTCAGGATCATGTCCATCGCCTTGGATTTGCCCACCGCGCGGGTCAGCCGCTGGGTGCCGCCGGCGCCGGGGAGCACGCCCAGGTTGATCTCCGGCTGGCCGAATTTCGCCGTGTCGGCGGCCAGGATGAAGTCGCACATCATGGCCAACTCGCAGCCGCCGCCGAGCGCAAAGCCGGCCACCGCGGCGATCACCGGCTTCTTCACCTGGAGGACGGTTTCCCAGTGCGCGCCGATAAAGTCCTGCAGCAGCGCGGCGGGATGGGTGCGCTCGCGCATCTCCTTGATGTCGGCGCCGGCGGCGAAGGCTTTGTCGTTGCCGGTGAGCACGATGGCGCCGATCGCCAAGTCCGCGTCGAACGCCAGGAGCTGGTCGCCGAGTTCACGCATTAGCGCGTCGCACAGCGCGTTCAGCGCCTGCGGTCGGTTGAGGCGGATCAGCCCGACCCGGCCATGGGTTTCGACGAGGATGTTCTGGGGGTCTGGCATCGGTGTTCTCCGGGCGGCGAGGCTGCGCCGCACTATGGCGCAGGGACGGGCACGGAGCCATGGCGGGCCGCCTTGGCTGGCGGCGATGAAAGTTCCCTCCGGCAGGTCCCCGTCATGCCGGCGCAGGCCGGCATCCTTCGGCAGGAGCCGCCCGGTTCATTCCGCGCCGGGTTCCTCCGGTTCGTCCTCTTCGGCCGCCAGCACCGCCTGCGCCTCCTCGCTTTCGACGAGGTCCGCCTGCTGCCGCTCGGTCATCAGCCCCCACGCCAGGCGCAACAAATCCTGCAATGCCGCGATCTCCCGCTCCGGGTCGCCGGCGCCGGCGATCTGCGACGCGGCGATCAGGTCTTCGATATCGATGCCGTCCGTGTCGCTCATGATCGACTCCCCTGGGTGTTGGGCTGCGATGGCAATCAGCATCCCATATTGGCCCAGACACGACAGTCAAGTCACCAGACGGGAAGGTCGTTAGACGGGAAGGTCGTTCGCGAGCATCGTGGCACTTGACGGGGGGGGGAGGTGACAAATTTACCACCATGGGGCGGGCGAGCAGAAACACGCGCCCGATCCGATGGATCAAAGCGGCGCGGATGGATTTCGAGGACTTTCCGCAAGGCACGCGCGATGACCTGCTCGACGCGCCGGCTGCTGTCGCTGATGGCGGGCATCCGACGATCGCCAAGCCACTCATCGGTCTTGGCTCAGGTGTGATGGAGTTGGCCTTGCGCCGCCGCGGCTATGCGTTCCGCGTGGTCTGCGCGCTGCCGATCGGCGCGGATATTTGGGTGCTCCATGCCTTCCGGCGACCCAAAGCCGACCTTCGCCTTCGCGACCCTGAGTGTCTGTCGGAAAACGAGTTGAGTCTTTTGAGTCGGTTAGCTGCGACGCGCGGTCGAATTCTGGTGGCTTCAAGAAGAAACCGGGCCGATTTCGCGGAGACGGTCATCACAAATGCTTGAAAACAGCCAATTTCTTTCTGGACTCTGAAGGGCGTACTGCACGCGCCGTGCAATGCGCACCACCTGCGCGAGTTGAAGGCGCTGGTTGAGATCGAGAAGGAAGACTGGGCGCGCCGGATGCAGCGCCTGCTGCGCCGTGCCTGCCATGCGGTGAACCTCGCACGTGAGCAGGGGGTGACGCTGAAGCCGGGGCTGATCCCGCTGATCGAGCGGTCCTGCGACGCCACGGTCGCCGACCGCCTGGCATTCCATGAGGCACAGCTTGCACTGACAAAGCTCCGGCCGCGCGGGTGACCACCACGACGCGTCGGGCACAACCTGCTGCTGCGGCTCAGCACGCGCAAGGAGGACGTGCTCCGCTTCCTCACCGATCCACGGGTGCCGTTCACCAACAATCTGGTGGAGCGGGGCGGGCGGATGCTTGAGCCGCGAAGCGGATCAAGGCTGCGGCAGAAGATCTCCGGCGGCTTTCGCTCCGCGGACGGCGCCAAGCACTTTGCAGTGGTGCGCTCGGTTCTCTTCACCGCACGCAAGCAGGGCTGGGATATCGTCGCCGCCCTGACCGGTGACCCGGCGCGTCGGATCGCCAACTTGCGCTCGGTCTGACCGCCTCGGATATCTGGGCAGTTACACCAATTCAATGATCAACTGCGACTCCGGAGAGAGAATCATTGAAGAGGCCGCAGATACCTGGGTAGGTTTGCGCGCTAGCGACATCGATCACCGGCGCCGCGATCCTGACACTAACGCTGCCTGCCAACGAAGAAGGCAAGGACCGAGCCTACTCCGGGCCGACCATCGTGGACGCCGCCGACTGGCTGCGCGGCGAACTCGGGGTGTCGAAGTCCCTGTGGGGCGAGGCGTGCCTGGCGATGGGCCGCGAGGAGGAGGAGGCGATCGCGGTGGCGATCGTCTCGGCCAAACCGGCCGGGCATTTCCGGTCGTCGCCGGGCGGGTATTTCCATAGCATGGTGGCGAAGTCGAAGGCGGGCGAGTGCCGGCGGACTCTGCGCGGCGGCGGCCTTCTGCTCAGGTGCCGCCATGCCACGTCCGCGACACGTTTCAACCGGCGGCGAGCGCCGTCGTGCGATAGAGCGCCGCCGGAGGCGCCGAGAATTCGATGCCTGGCAACGTCAGGATGGCGTCCGCGCCGAGCATCTCCGGCTGTTCCGGCCAAGTGCCGTCAGGCCGGCGGCAGAGCAATTCCGCCTCGATCCAGGTACTGTGCACGACGAGCAACTCCCGCACGCTTGGAATGGTGGTGTAGGCCCATATGTTCGCCCGGGTTTCCGCCTCGTTGCTGGGCGAGAGGATTTCCACGAGCAATACCGGCTCTGGCACCAACAGGCCGAGCGCCGGCGCGGCACAGGTCACCCCGACACCCGGAATGCGATAGTTCCGGTTCGCCCGAACCCGCGGCACGATGCCAGGCTCGGCAATCACCCGGCACAGGCTGCGCCGCTGGATCAGGTGGTTGCGCAACAGACCGATGAGTTCGCCCTGGATGGCGCCATGCGTCTCGCTGCCAGGCGCCATCGCCACCGCCTCGCCATCGAGCAATTGCCACCGGTGGCCGGACATGTCGTCCGGAATCCCAGCCGAGGAATTCGTCCAGGGTCATGCGAGCCGGCGCGCGTTTGCGACGAGCGACCATGTGACAGTCCTAGCACTTGTCCGGCCGGCATCCTACCGTTGCGCGAGGCGTGCGTCGCGGCGCCCGGTCAGAACACGATCAGCCGGTCCACGTCCCTGCCACGCTCCGTCGGTGCCTCGAAGTCCAGCATCGGCCCCACCGGCACGATCCCGGTCGGGTTGATGCGCTTGTGGCTCATGTAATAGTGCCGCTTGATGTGCTGAAAATTCACCGTCGGCGCCACCCCGGGCAATTGATAAATATCGCGCGTGCAGGCCCACAGGTTGCGGTAATCCACGATACGCCGGAGGTTGCACTTGAAGTGCCCGTTATACACGGCATCAAACCGCACCAGGGTGGTGAACAGTCGGATATCCGCCTCGGTCAGGCTGTCGCCGAGCAGAAAACGCGACTGGCCGAGCCGCTCCTCCAGCCAGTCCAGGGTGTCGAACAGCGGCGCGACGGCTTCCTCA
Organism: Acetobacteraceae bacterium; assembly: GCA_035535035.1. Lineage (GTDB taxonomy): Bacteria > Pseudomonadota > Alphaproteobacteria > Acetobacterales > Acetobacteraceae > JASHVB01. The sequence goes on along the minus strand of DATLQW010000151.1, from coordinate 13,380 downwards.
TAGGCTGCCTGCGCCGTGGCGAAGCCCGCCTTGTACACGCCGTTGTTCAGCGTGTCGTAAACCCGTGCGTTCACCGCGTCGATTTCGTCGCGCTTGTCCTTCGGATAGAAATCTCCCGGCTTCGCCCCCACCGCATCGAACGCGGCGTTGAACATGCGGATGATCTCGGAGGATTCATTGTTGACGATGGTCTGGGTGTGCTTGTCCCACAGCACCGGGACACTGGCGCGGCCGGTATAGTTCGCGTCGGCGCGCGTATAGAGTTCGTGCATACAACGGCTGTTGAACAGCGGATCTGCTATCACCCCCTCGCCCTGCGCGAACGTCCACCCCTGCTCCGCCATCAGCCAGTGCGTTACCGAAACCGGCACGATCTGCTCCAGCCCCTTCAAAGCCCGGACGATCAACGTGCGGTGCGCCCAGGGGCAGGCCAGCGAGACGTACAGATGATAGCGCCCGGCCGACGCCGCGAAACCGTCATGGCCGGTCGGGCCGGGCCGGCCATCCGGCGTTACCCAGTTGCGGAACGCGGTCTCGGTCCGCTCGAAGCGGCCGCCTGCCGCGGCGGCCTTCGCCACATCCGGATCCTGTTCGTGCCAAACGCCGTCAATCAGCAGACCCATGGTGTCCCCTCGTCCTGTTGCCGAACTGGCGAAGTCCCGGCTGCCGTCAATGCAGCGCGGCAAGATGCGACGGCCCCGCCCGGCCGGCGATCCCGGTGACCGGTTTGCGGGTCATCGCCTCACCGAATCTGTGGAAGTCATGCACCTCCAGCACGAAACCGCCAGGCCCGCCAGTGACGTTCTTCCGATCGTAGTCGGGCAGTCCGCCCGGCGCCTGGAAACACGCGAGGGTCCAGGACACCGGGTGGTCGTTGACGATCGCCAGGCCATTGATGGCGATGCCGGCTTTCAGCGCATCGTCGCGCGCCTCGGTGATCTCGCGCCCGGCGTTGCTGGTGCCGTCGCCGCGGATCACCGTCCAGTGCGGCACCGTGCGCATTTCGACGCTGCCGGCGAACGCCGCAGAGGCGACGCCGACTGCTCCGGCCGGACCGTCCTGGATGGCGCCGATCACGGCCTGACTGGCGGAAGCGCCCGCGTAACCCTGCTTTTCCAGGTTGAACTCGCTGTCGTCGATACTGCGCGACACGTCGGTGGCCAGCACGAGCGCCACGTTCTCGTCGCTGACGCCAAGCGCCGCCGGCGCGAAGGCGCCACGCGCCGTCGGCCCGAACTGGCAAGACGCCAGGAGCAGCAGGACCATCCGATGCATCAACGGACCCTGAACTGGTTGCGGCAGCCTATCATGGAACGCCGAAGCGGCGAACCTTCAAACGAAACTCGCGGGTACGGAGTTGCGCGGGGAAGCGCCCTCCCGTCGCGGCAGAGAGAATGTTGCTGGCCGGTTATTGGCTCGCCCAGATGATGCGATGCACCCAGGCCACTTCCGTCAGGTCGAAGCTGTAGTCCGAATGCGTCGGATTGAGGCTTTTCAGTTCCACCCGCCTGGCGGAGCGGCGGGTGAGCTGCTTGGCCATCACCTCGCCCTTGTTGGTGCGGACTACGACGCGGTCGCCGCGGCGGATCGGCGCGGACGGCGAGACGATGACCATGTCGCCGTCGCGGTACACCGGTTCCATGGAATCGCCGCTGATTTCAAGAGCATAGGCGTTGGGGTCGGCGATCTCCGGCAGGCTCACCTCGTCCCATCCGCCGCCGACCGGGAAGCCGCCATCATCGAAATAGCCCTCTCCCCCAGCCTGCGCCAGGCCGATCAGCGGCACCCGCCGCGCCGGCCGCGCCATGCTGGAAGCCAGCGTGCGTGCGCCGGATACCAGGGAGGTGAATGCCTCCAGGCTGGCGCCGGTGGCGTTCAACACTTTCGCCACGCTCTCGGTGCTGGGCCAGCGGTTCCGCCCGTCGGGCATGCACCGTTTCGACCGGTTGAAGGTCGTCGGATCAAGCCCGGAGCGCTTGGCCAGACCCGAAGCCGACAGGCCGTTTTCCGCGGCGAGCGTGTCGATCGCCCGCCAGATATCCTCATGCTTCATTGACGCCGTCCTTCATGCTTGCGGGCCGGGCGCAGGGGCGGATCGCGGTCTTCCTGATGCGAAGGGCGCGGTGCCGGTGCGGCCGAATCGGCTGCGGCAGGCAATCTTATAGGATTCCTCGCCAAATAATATAGGAAAAAGCACCATGCCCCTTGCCATGGTATGCAACCTGTGGTTTTATGTTCCCGTTATGTTCATCCATGACGTATTCCAGGAAGGAGACCTCTGCCATGCCCGCCGCCGCACTCTCCATGCTGCCCGCCCAGCCCGCCGCCCGCGCAAGACCAACCACCCAGCCGTTCCGCAGCGCGGAGGAGGCGTGGTTCTGGACCATGGCGGCGCTGGCCGCGCGGCGCGACGGTGCGCGCTACACGGCCAACCAGGGCCGCGTGCAGCGGCCGTGCGAGCCCGACGACGTGGTCAAGTGCCTGGACACGCTGTATCGCCGCCGCCGCATCGACCTGGTGCATGCGCGCATCCTGCGCATCTGGGGCGAGCGGCAGAGCGCGCCGAACCCCGCCTACGCCAGCGAACGCAGCGACTGGCGGCTGTGGCGCGAGGCGCTGGACCGGCTGGAGTGGCCGCTGCGTGTCAAGGGCATCGTTGCCTAATTTTTTGAAGATATAAGAAATATTTCCTTGACAAACTTCCGCGCTTGCCATTAGAACCCTCGCATCAACGGGCGAGGTGCGTCCGTTGCCAGGTCTCCCCGAAGACTTCCCCAAGCCACGGCCCGTCTGGGCCGTGGCTTTTTCTTTGGCAGAAAGGAACGCCACCATGGCCTTTGCCATTCGCAATCTTTCCGTGCTCGCCTACGCCAACGGGTTCACGCTGTGGCACTACAAGGCCGGCAGCGACCGGCTGCAGTCGGTCGTGGCGCGTGACTTCTTCGCCGATGCCACGGACATGCTGGCGCAGGGCGACCTGATGATGATCTCGGCGGCCGATGGGGCCCGGATGGTCGCGGTCGCGCCGCCGGAAAATGGACTGATGCTTACCGCGCCGCTGAGCTGAGCGGCGGCGGCCGGTGCGCCACCTCGCTGGCGTGGCGCCCGGCACCCGCGGCGGTGATCTCGAACCGTCCATCCGCCCGGGTGCGGACGAGCCCCATGCCGGCGAGCCGCCACAGGCACGGCCCGTCCTTCAAACCGGGCGGACGCCCGATCGGGCCGCTCAGCATCAGGCGGTGCAGCGCCGAGCGGCAGCAGGTCTCCAGGTAGGGTTCATCCCACATCGGCTGTACCCCCATGGATCGGCGCTCCGGGCGCCACCAGGGCCGCGCGTCACATCCCCAGCGCGCGCCGGTACACGTCGAGCAAGGTCTCCTGCTCCTCCACTTCGGCGGATTCCTGTTTGCGGATGCGTATGAGCTGGCGGAGCACCTTCACGTCGAAACCGGCGGACTTGGCCTCGGCGTAGATGTCCTTGATGTCGCTGCCGAGCGCCTTGCGCTCTTCCTCCAGCCGCTCGATGCGTTCGACCAGGCTGCGCAGCCGGTCCGCGGCGATTCCACCGGTCTCGGTGTCGGGTTTCGCGACCGCACGCACCGCCATGGTTTCCCGCTCCCCTTGCTGAAGGCGCGCGGGGATAGCGGGGGGCAGGGATGGGGTCAATGACCCGCACGGACCGGCAGAAGGCCGGCGCGCAGTGTCTCTCTCGCAACCGAAGGACCATCCTCCGCGGCGCGGCCGCCTGGGTGCCGCGGACACTTCGCCGGCGCGCCGATCGCACGGCGTTGCGGCAAAGGAACAGTGCAATGATTGCTCGCCTCGCCGCCGGGGCCGCCGCACTGCTGGGGCACGCCGGCATGCACATGGCAGTGCCATGAGCGACCCCTACCTGCTGCCGCTCGCCCGGGCCGCGGCGGCGACCTACGTTCCGAGCGCCGTCTGCTGGTTGCAGAACGACACGCGGACCTGCCAGGTGTTCCGGTCGGTAGTCGCCGGGCACCCCTGCTTTGCCTTCGGGGGAACCCAGACGTTCCGCGAGTGGCTGGTCGATTTCCTCGCGCTGGAGGTGCCCTGCTTCCAGCACGCGGACGCGGGCCCGATCCATCTCGGGTTCTACCTGGACATCCGCTCCGCCATCGACGCGATGTGCGTGGAACTGGCCTCGCTCGGCTGGCCGTCGTTCCTGGTTGCCGGGCACTCCAAGGGTGCCGGCGAGGCGGTTCTGGCCCATATGGAACTCAAGGCACGCGGCCACGCGCCGCTCGCCACGCGGGCCTATGAACCGCCGATGGTCGGAACGGCGGCCCTGACCCGCTATCTCGCTGGCGACGACATCGGCTGGACGCAGACGGCGAACCGCGCCGGACCGGATATCGTGACCTTGGTCCCTGACTGGCCGGAGTGGGAACACCAAGGAGTGCTGATGCGGCTGCTTGTGCCGGACGCCTATGGCATCGCCCAGAAGCACGAGGTCGCGGCTGTGCTGGTGGCCTTGGTGGCCTGACGACCGGAGAGGCGGCAGAACAGCTTTTGGCAGCGGTTGTGCGCGGTTTTGCAATGGATGGATTGGAAAGACCCTGCCCGAGCCTGTCGTTCCCGCCGCGCGGTATCGTGGCGTTGTGCCGGTCACCGCCAACGGCTTCGGTCCGCTGCTCCGCGAATGGCGCCAGCGCCGCCGCATCTGCCGACCCGACCTCGCGCTGGAGGGCAGTGTCTCCACGCGGCATCTCCGCGTCCTGGAAACCGGCCGGGCCAAGCCGAGCCGCGGCATGGTGCTGCGCCTGGCGGTTCCGCTGCGCGAGCGCAACACCCACTGACCGCCGCGGGATTTGCGCCGGTGTTCCGCAAGCGCCCGCTCGACGATCCGGCGCTCGGAATTGGTGTGCCGCGGCATGGCGGCTATGCCGCCGCGTTAACCGCCAGCATGGGGTGTCTCACGGCGCCGGCGCTGCTGCTTGCCGGGCTGGTGTGCCGGCAGCAGCGCGCGTGACGGCCCGGCTACCGTTTCAGGGTCTCGACAAAGGCGATCGACGCGTCAAGTTGGCGACCGCATGATTTCGTTGCTTTCCAGGCCGATGCCTGCCTTCCGGCAACGGCCAGGAAATGATCGGTGTCACCCGGTCCATCCGGCAACCACACCCGCGAGCGGACGGCGTGGCATGGTCAATCGCCAGGATCGGCCTTGACGAACGCCGCCATCTGCTCCCTCGTCGCTTACTTTTGGTACTTCGCCTGCCACGCCTTGTACGGCATGCCATAGACGATCTCGCGCGCGTCCGGATCCGCCAAGCCGATGCCCTTCGCGTCGGCCGCCTCGCGATACCAGCGGCTGAGGCAATTCCGGCAGAACCCGGCCAGGTTCATCATGTCGATGTTCTGCACATCGGTCCGCTCGCGCAGGTGCTCCACCAGGCGGCGGAACGCGGCGGCTTCCAGTTCGGTGCGGGTCTGTTCGTCGAACTGCGGTGCGGTCATGCCAACCTCCTCTTGCAGCCATCTCCCTCCTAACATGGCGCGGACGGCGGCGGACCGCCATACTGCCCCTGCAGAATGCCGGAGGCCGAAACCCATGGTCTGGGACGATGCACGGGCGCGGCAGGCGCTGCGCGCGCTGTTCGACGCCGCAGTGGCCGCCGCCGACCCGCGCAAGGTGCTGGCCGCCCACCTGCCGGCCAGGCCGCGCGGCCGCTGCGTCGTGGTGGGTGGAGGAAAATCGGCCGCGGTGATGGCTGCCGCGCTGGAAGACGCCTGGCCGGACGTGCCCCTGGAGGGCACCGTCGTCACCCGCTACGGCCATGCCGTGCCGACCCGCCGGATCGAGGTGATCGAAGCCTCCCACCCCGTCCCCGATGCCAACAGCGAACGCGGCGCCCGCCGCCTGCTGGAACGGGTCCGCGGACTGGGGCCGGACGACCTCGTGCTGGCGCTGATGTCGGGCGGCGCCTCCGCCTTGCTGGCCGCCCCGGCGCCCGGCCTGACGCTGGGCGACAAGCAGGCGGTCAACCGTGCGCTGCTGGCGTGCGGCGCCAACATCGCCGAGATGAACTGCGTGCGGAAGCACCTGTCCGCGATCAAGGGCGGCCGGCTCGCCGCTGCCGCCGCCCCGGCCCGGGTGGTGACGCTGGCGATCAGCGACGTGCCGGGCGACGACCCGGCGGTGATCGGCTCCGGCCCGACCGTGCCCGATCCCACCACTTTCGCCGAAGCGCGCGCCCTGCTGGTGCGTTACGGCATCGAGTGCCCGCCCGCGGTGGCTGCGCGTCTGGCCCGGGAGGAGGACGAAACGCCGAAACCCGGCACCCTGCCCCATGCCGAGTTCCGCCTGATCGCCGCGCCTATGATGGCGCTGCGCCAGGCGGCGCGGACGGCGCGTGACCTCGGCCTGACCCCCGTCATCCTGGGCGATGCCCTGGAAGGTGAGGCACGCGAACTCGGCGTCGTGATGGCCGGCATCGCCCGCAGCGTCCGCGCGCATGGCGAGCCGGCACCCGCGCCCGCTGTGCTGCTGTCCGGCGGCGAGACCACGGTCACCCTAGGCCACGGCCCAGCCGGTCATGGCGGCCGCAACACCGAGTTTCTGCTCGGCCTGGCGGTGGCCCTGGACGCTGCGGGGGAAATCTGGGCGACTGCCGGCGACACCGACGGCATCGACGGCATGGACGATATTGCCGGCGCCATGCTCTTCCCCGACACGCTGGCGCGCGTGCAGGCGCATGGGCTGGACCCGCGGCGCATGCTGCTGGGCCATGACAGCCACAGCCTGTTCGAAGCGGCCGGCGACCTGATCCGCACCGGCCCCACCCTGACCAACGTCAACGATTTTCGCGCGATCCTGATCGCCTGAGGTATTCCCCTGATGGCCACACGACCCAAACTGCGCCGCCGCCGGCGCACCAAGATCATTGCCACGCTCGGCCCCGCAAGCTCTACCATGGAGGTACTGACACGGTTGTTCCAGGCCGGCGCGGACGTGTTCCGGCTGAATTTTTCGCACGGCACACACGAGGACCACGCCGCCCGCTTCGCCATGATCCGCGCGCTGGAGGAAAAATTCGACCGCCCGATCGGCATCCTGGCCGACGTGCAGGGGCCCAAGCTGCGCGTCGGCACGTTCAGCGGCGGGCGGGTCCACCTACAGACCGGGCAACCGTTTCAGCTCGACCTGAATGCCACGCCGGGCGACTCCACGCGCGTGAACCTGCCGCATCCGGAGATCATCGCAGCCGCCGCGATCGGCAGCACCTTGCTGCTGGACGACGGCAAGCTGCGGCTGCGCGTTGCGCGCAAGCGGCCGGATGCACTGGAGACCGAGGTGATGGTCGGCGGTCCGCTATCCGATCACAAGGGCGTCAATGTGCCCGACGTCGTGCTGCCGATCCCCGCCCTGACGGCAAAGGACCGCGTGGACCTGGAGTTCGCCCTCCAACACGGCGCCAACTACATCGGGCTGTCCTTCGTGCAGCGGCCGGAGGACGTGGCCGAGGCGAAGGAACTGATCGCCGGCCGCGCCTGGATCATGGTGAAGCTGGAGAAGCCGCAGGCGCTGGAAAACCTCGACGGCATCCTGAAGCTCACCGACACGGTGATGGTGGCGCGCGGCGATCTTGGCGTGGAACTGCCGCCGGAAGAAGTGCCGCTGGCGCAGAAGCGCATCGTGCGATTGTCGCGGCAGATGGGCAAGCCGGTGGTGGTGGCGACGCAGATGCTGGAGAGCATGATCACCGCGCCGGCGCCGACGCGGGCGGAAGCCTCCGACGTCGCGACCGCGGTGTTCGACGGCGCCGACGCGGTGATGCTGTCGGCGGAGACCGCGGCGGGGCAGTACCCGTACGAGTCGGTGAACATGATGGACCGAATCGTTGCGCGTGTGGAGCAGGATGACCTGTGGCGGGGGATGATCGAGGCGTCGCGGCCCGAGCCGGAACGTTCGGCGGCGGATGCGATCGCCGCGGCGGCGCGGCAGGTGGGCCACACGATCGGAGCGAAGGCGATCGTGGCGTTCACCGCCTCGGGGAGCACCGCGCTGCGGGTGGCGCGGGAACGGCCGGATTCGCCGGTGATCGGACTGACGCCGCACATCGACACCGCGCGTCGGATGGCGGTGGTGTGGGGCGTGCACGCGGTAGTGGTGCCCGACGTGCACTCGATGGGCGAGGCGGTGACCCGGGCGGTGCATGTGGCGCGGACCGAAGGCTTCGCGGCGCACGGGGAAGAAATCGTCGTGACGGCAGGCGTTCCGTTTGGCCATTCGGGCACCACGAATGCGCTGCGCGTGGCGTCGGTGAAGTAGGGGAAGGATATTCCTGCCCTTCCCCTTGAGGGAGGGGGTTGGGAGGAACGGTGCGCACCATCCACTGGCCGGCGGATGCTACGCCCCTCGCCAGGGAAGGGCGAGGAAGCGCCCCCCGACTGGGCGACCTCCGACTGGGCGACCTCCGCCCCCCCGTGTATAATGGCCGCAAGCGCAGCGCGGAGGAGTGGCATGCATCTGTTCAGGCAGCACGCGGTGAAGGACCTCGCGGCCACCGCAAGCGCGATTCCGGTGATCGACTACGGCCCGTATTTCGCCGGCGAACCTGGCGCATTGCAGCGTCTGGCGGAGGAGCTCCGCTACGCTTGCGAGAACATCGGGTTCTTCTACGCGCTGAACCATGGTGTGCCGCAGGACACGATAGACCGCGCGTTTGCCGCCTCGCGCCGGTTCCACGCATTGCCGTTGGAAACCAAGCTGGCGTTGCGGCTGAACGAGAACAACATCGGCTACATGCCGATGAACGCCTCGGTGCAGGCCGCTTCCACCGTCCATAAGGCGACCAAGCCGAACCAGAACGAGAGCTTCTTCGTCAGCTACGACCGCGATGCCGACCATCCCGCCGTGGTCGCCGGCGTACCGCTGCGGGGCCGCAACCAGTGGCCGGCCGGCGTGCCCGGCTTGCGCGACGACATGATGGCGTATTTCCACGCGCTGGCCGCGATGTCCGACCGCATGCTGCCGCCCTTTGCGGTGGCGCTGGACATGCCGGAGAATTTCTTCGCGCCGTTCTTTGCCAATGAGGCGCATGTCAACCTGCGCTTCCTGCACTACCCACCGCAGGCCGACACCAGCGAAAACACCTTCGGCACCGCGCCGCACACCGACAACAGTTTTATGACCGTGCTGGCGCGCACCGACGTGCCCGGGCTGGCCATCCGCCTGCCCAGTGGCGAGTGGCTGCCGCCCCCGGTCATCCCCGGCACGTTCCTGATCAACCTGGGCAACATGATGCGCCGGTGGTCGAACGACCGGTTCCTGTCCACGCCGCATGGGGTGATCAACGAGTCCGGCACCGACCGGTATTCCATCGCGTATTTCCACAGCCCCAACCCAGAGAGCACGATCGAGTGCCTGCCGAGCTGCTTGGCGGCCGACAATCCGCCGCGCTATCCGCCGGCGGTGTACCGCGACCTGGTGCTGGCGTTCTATCGTGCCAACTATTTCCACCAGCGCGGCCACGAGTCGGAGGCTGCAAAACAGGTGGCGGAGATTGCGGCGTCATGATCTTGGATATCGTCACCGCTGCCATGCAGGAGTCATTGCCGGGCCCGGGCCCGGGCGCGAGGCCGCCTTGCGGCGTCCGCATGGCCGGCGGCGCCACTTCCATGCCCTGCACGACGAACTTCAGAGGAATCCGGGCGGGCTACGGGTATGATCGAAGTGGCAGGCGCCAGTCGCAGGAAGGCCGCCTGCAACAGGCATGCGTGACCGAAGATGACGTGCCGGCGATCGGTATCCTTCGCATCGAGCACGCCCGCCAAACCGGTGCACGATGTCTGCCACCTGTGCCGTGAGTGATTGGCTCGAACAGCCGGGTGGAGGGTGTTCTTGTCAGGCGTCACCCGGGAACAGGCAAATCACATGACCGGGGTCGTGGTTCCGCGTCATCCCCGTGAAATCGGAGACCCGGCACCCGCACAGGTTCCGCCGTCTCGGGGATGGCGGGAGTCGGGCTCCTCCCATGACGACCGGCTCACCTGTTTCTGGGCGTCGTTACATTCCGAACGGCATTGCGTTGGCGAGACGCCCTTTCGAAATCTTGAAAGACGGCTATCGCCGCGATGGCTATTCGTTTCGCTGCGGCCGAACGGCGACGCAACGGCATCTGCCCGATGGCAAAGCGAAGGGCGGCCGCCGAAACCGGGAAGCCAGCTTCGCCTCTTCGGCATCGGCGATTTGTTCGTGCCAGGCCGGGGCGGTGCCACGGCGATATCGTCGATGGCGTCGAGAACTTCGGCCTGATTGAGCCGCGGCGGCCGGCGCGGCACGGGCTGCCGGCTGGGCACAACCGCGACATGCGCAAGCCTGGCCGAGACGGAGCGATATTGAACGCTGCGAAACGCCACCATCGCGCGCGTTGGCCGCCTGGCCGGGCGCAACCACGCCAAACGGCGGCTGCCGCGATACGGCCGCATCAGCCATTTCAGCCGAGGCCTTGAGGCGGCCTGCGCCGCCGCGCACATTGACCCTGCCCTCGCCCAATCAGGATTGGCTGCCATGATCAGTGTCGATGAAGCCCGCGCCCGCATCCTTGCCGACCTGCGCCCCACGCCGGCGGAGATCGTCGCCCTGGCCGATGCGTGGAACCGCGTCACCGCCGCCCCGGTCATCGCCCGGCTGACGCAGCCGCCGGCCGACCTGTCCGCCATGGACGGCTATGCGTTGCGCGCGGCCGATGGCGTGCTCCACGCCACGCTCAGCGTGATCGGCGCCGCCCCCGCCGGCCATCCGTTCGACGGCAGCGTCGGCCCCGGCCAGGCGGTGCGCCTGTTCACCGGCAGCGTCGTGCCGGACGGTGCCGACGCCATCCTGCTGCAGGAGGACGCGCCGCGCGACGGCGACAGCGTGCGGGTCAACGAAGCGGTGAAGCAAGGTCGCCACATCCGCCGCGCCGGCCAGGATTTTTCCCAAGGCGACCCCGTACTGCCCGCCGGCCGCCGCATCACCGCGCGCGACGTGGGCCTCGCCGCCGCCGCCAACCACCCCTGGCTCAGCCTGCACCGCCGCCCTCGCGTCGCCATCCTGGCGACCGGCGACGAGATCGCCATGCCGGGCGAGCCGATCCCGCCCGGCGGCATCGTCTCCTCCAACTCGCACGCGCTGGCCGCCCTGGTGCGCGCCGCCGGCGGGCTGCCCACGGTGCTGCCGATCGCCGCGGACACCAGCGAGGCGGTCGCCGCGGTGGTCGATGCGGTCGCCGGGGCGGACATGCTGGTGACCACCGGCGGCGCCTCGGTCGGCGATCACGACCTGGTGATCGCGGGGTTGCAAAGCCGCGGCATGGTGGTGGATTTCTGGCAGATCGCCATGCGGCCGGGGAAGCCGCTGCTGTTCGGCCGGCTGGGGCCGAAGGACGCCGGCGTGCCGGTGCTGGGCCTGCCGGGCAACCCGGTGTCGGCCATGGTGTGCGCCATCCTGTTTCTGGTGCCGGCGCTGTCCCGCCTGTGCGGCCTGCCCGCCGCACCGCCGCCCACCACCACCGCCCTGCTCGGCAAGCCGGTCGGCGCCAACGACCATCGCGCCGACCATCTGCGCGCCACCATCGCCGCCGATGCCGCCGGAAAGCTGGTCGTCACCCCCTTCCCGGTGCAGGACTCGGCGATGCTGCGGCGGCTGGCGCTGGCCGACGCGCTGATCCTGCGCGCGCCGCACGCCCCTGCCCTGCCGGAAGGCGCCGAGGTAGCGGTCATCCGGCTCGATTCGCTCGGCCTGTGAGGCTGCCCTCCGGTCGGAAAATCGCCCCGTGGCAGGCTTTTAACCGAAATATCCACCTTTTCTTGACGAACTGGTGCGAACCTATTTAGAACACGCCTCCAGTTGCCGCTTTGTTCCGAAAACGGGCCAGGCGGATCGCACCTGCCAAGGGAAAACCCCGCCCCATGCTCACCCGGAAACAGCACGAGCTGCTGGTCTATATCGATCGGCACCTGAAACAGACTGGCTTCTCCCCCAGCTTCGAGGAAATGAAGGAGGCATTGCAGCTCAAGTCGAAATCCGGCATCCACCGGCTGATTTCTGCCCTGGAGGAGCGCGGTTTCATCGGCCGCCGCCACCACCGGGCGCGGGCACTGGAGGTGCTGCGCCTGCCTGAGAACACCGCTGCCGCCGAGCCGGCCGCCGAGGCTGCCGCTTCGAACTTCTCCCCCAACGTGATCCGCGGCGATTTTTCCCCGCGCATCGCCGGGGTGCGCGCGGCGAATGAGGTGGCCGCGATCGAACTGCCGCTGTACGGCCGCATCGCCGCCGGCCTGCCGATCGAGGCATTGCGCGATGCCGGCAGCCAGATCGAGGTGCCGATGGCGATGCTGTCGGGCGGCGAGCACTACGCGCTGGAGGTGGCCGGCGATTCGATGGTCGAGGCGGGCATCCTGGACGGCGACACGGTGATCATCCGCAAGGGAGAACAGGCGGACAACGGCCAGATCGTGGTGGCGCTGGTGGACGATACCGAGGTGACGCTGAAGCGGCTGCGCCGGCGCGGCAACTCGATCGCGCTGGAACCGGCCAACCCGCGGCACGAGACCCGGATCTTCCCGGCCGACCGGGTGAAGGTGCAGGGGCGGCTGGTCGCGCTGTTTCGCCGCTACTGATCCTGCTCCGCCGACGCGTGCTTCAGCGCGGCCAGTGCCTTCGGCAGGCGCCGGCGGGCCCGCTCCCCGCGGGCCCCGGCCCAGGCCGCGAGCACGGCGATCGCCTCGACCAGACGGCGCTGGGTTTCCGCCGCCGCATCGTCCGGCCGCCGGGCGGAACCGCCCGCCGCCGCCAACCCCGCGGCCAGATGCGGGGTCACCGCGGCATCGTTCACCCGGCCTAGCAGGTCCTGCAGCGTCTTGCAGGCCGCGACCGCCGCCCGGCCGGCATGGGAGGCGGCGTAGGGACCCAGCACCTCGGTCGCATAGCGCAGCCGCTTGACCGATTTCCGCAGCGCATGCAGCGCCTCCGCCGAGGCGTCTTCGATCCCACGGGCGCGGCGGCGCACCTGGCGTGCCATGCCGCGCAGCAGCGCCGGCGCGACGGTCGTGACCGGTTCCTCGCATGCCGGCACCGCGCCACGGTCCAGCCCGTCGGCCCAGGACCCGAGGTCGTCCGCCAGACCGGCCAGCCTGGCCGGATCCTCCAGCGCCTGACGCAGCGCCGCGTAGGCCGTGCGGCGGCAGGGCAAGGCGGCGGCGCGCAGGGCGGCGATCAGCGGCGGGGGCAGCGCCGCGGCCGCTTCGACGAGCGTCTCCTCCAGGAACACGTCCCAATCCCGCGCCGGGCCCAGCGCGCTCCCGAGCGCGCGCAGCCGCCGATCCTGCGCCGCCAGCCCGTCGGCCACGGGTACGTGTCGCGCCGGCCGGGCG
>DATLQW010000150.1:0-20508 GCA_035535035.1 Acetobacteraceae bacterium | reverse complement strand
CGGAGCAAGTTTTCCGCTTCTTTCTTGTTAGGAGCGGAGCGACGAAGCAATCCCCCGCCCGATGAGCCGCGGTCCTGCGTCATCGGGCGGGAGATTGCTTCGTCGCTCCGCTCCTCGCAACGACATGGTACCCGGTTCCCGCTCGCGTACGTCAGTCTTTAGGGCGCCAAGCACGCGCCTGTCCCACCTGCGGCGGGTGCGGGTGCTGCGCAACGATGGAAGCAAGGCTGCCGCCTGCCGACCCGGTCACCCTCACCCTCGGCCCTCACGCGCGCCTCTCCCGCAAGCGCGGGACAGGTCTTGTATTGCTCAACGCGCCCCGAAGATCGCGCTGCCGACCCGCACCCAGGTCGCGCCGCAGGCGATCGCGATTTCAAAATCCGCCGACATCCCCATCGACAATACCGGCAGTCCGTGCTTCGCGGCATGCTCTGCCAACCAGGTGAAATGCGGCCGTGGGTCGGCCTCGTGCGGCGGCACGCACATCAGGCCTGCCAATGCCGCACCGAAGCGTCCCTTGCACTCGTCGATGAACCCATCGGCCTCCGCCCGCCCGACGCCCGACTTCTGTGCCTCGCCGCCGACGTTCACTTCGATCAGCAGCGTCGGCGTCCGGCCTTCCTTGGCGATCGCCGCGGCAATAGCATCCGCCAGGTGCGGCCGGTCCAGCGTCTCGATGACCTCAGCGAGCCGCACCGCGTCGCGCGCCTTGTTGGATTGCAGCCCACCGATCAAATGCAGGCTGAACCGATGCTCCGCCCGCAGCGGCGGGAATTTCGCCGCCGCCTCCTGCACCCGGTTTTCGCCGAACACCGTCTGTCCGGCGGCGAGCGCGGCGCGGATCGCCTCGACCGGCTTGGTCTTGCTGACCGCCACCAGAGTGACGTCTTCCGGCCGGCGCCCCGCCTTGATCGCCGCATCCGCGATGCGATCCCGCACACGATGCAGGTTTTCGGCGATACTGGTTGCGCCGGACAGGACAGGGGGTGCCATGGATGCGAGGCTTGCCGCATGGGCGCGCGCAGTCAAGGCGCGACGCAGGCGCGGCCACGCAGCGTTCCCGGTACTTTGGCTGTTCACCGACGAGCGGCGGTTGGCCGATCCACGACGCTCCGTCGCCAGTCTGCCGTGCGGCCTCGCCGGCGTCGTGCTGCGGCATGATGGTGACCCTGGCCGGGCGGAACTGGGCCGTGCGCTGGCGCGGATCTGCCGGGCGCGCCGGCTTGCCCTGGTGGTGGCGGGCGACGTTCGCCTGGCGGCGGCACTGGGGGCCGGCGTGCATCTGCGGGGCGGGCGCTGGCCCGGCCAGGCGCGCACGCGGCGTCGGCTGCTGACCAGTTCGGCGCACGGACCGGTGGAACTGCGCCGGGCCTGGCGGGCCGGGGCGAACCTTGCCTTCCTGTCGCCGGCGTTCGCCACGCCGAGCCATCCGCAAGCCGGCGGCCTTGGGCCGGTGCGATGGTCGCGGATCGCGCGCGGCGCCCGCCTGCCGGTGGCCGCACTGGGCGGCGTCAGCGCCGCCTCAGCGCGGCGGCTGCCGGTGGGCGTCTGTTGCGGAGCCGGCGCCATCGGCGCCCTGATCTAGCCGGACATCCCCGGTCGAAGGATCGGCGTGAGCGCAGGCTGGACCGCGATCATCGCCGGGCGGCCGGGACCAACGCGCTTGGCGATCACCCGCCGGACACGCTAGATAGGGCCAGCATGGCCGATCCGGCGCATGCGATTCACTGCGACAGGCTGAACCAATGACTTTCACGTTGCGCACGGTCCTGGCACTGCTGTTCTGTCTGCCGCTGTTGGTGGGGTGCGGGCAGACTCGCGCGAACAACCAGGACCCGGATTCGCCCGACTATGCCGGCGAACCCGGCTCCGACCTGGGCAAATTCGGCAGCGTGACCGGTCGCGACAACCTGCTGGATTTCGGCACCGACAAGCATCGGAAGCTGGACAATGGCGCCAGCGCGATTGGGGTGAATGCCTATCTGTGGCGTGGCGCGCTGGATACGCTGAGCTTCATGCCGCTCTCCTCCGCCGACCCGTTCAGCGGCGTCATCATCACCGACTGGTATTCGCCGCCCACGTCGGCGGGCGAACGTTTCAAGGCGACCGCCTATATCATGGGCCGCGAGCTGCGCAGCGACGGGGTCCGGGTGGCGATCTTCCGGCAGGTGCTGCAGAACGGCCAGTGGGTCGATGCGCCGATCAGCCCGATGACGGTAGGCGAAATCGAGAACAAGGTGTTGGCCCGCGCCCGCCAGCTTCGCCAGCAATCCCAGGCCAATAGTTGAAGCAGGAGACGGTTCGCCACCAGGAGCCGTGAGCCGCGAGGTCAACGCCTGGATGGCGCAGGCCGCCGCCCATTGCACGGCGGGGGATTACCGCGATGCGGCCGATTTGCTGCATCGGGTCCTGCGGCACGACCCGATGCACGCGGCGGCGGCGACCCAGCTTGCGGACATCGAGATCGAGCGTGGGCAGTGCGGCAATGCGGTTGCCCGCTTGCTCGGCGTGCTGCGCGGCAAGCCCCGGTTCGCGCCCGCGCTCGGCGCGCTGGCCCGGGCCTGCCTGGCGACCGATTTGCTCGACGACGCATTGGTTCATGCGCGGGAGGCCTGCGCGCTGGCGCCGGCCGATCCGGGCTACCGGTTGCAGGTGGCACGGGTGCTGCTGCGGCAGGGCGCACTTGAGGCGGCGCGTTCGGCTGTCGTCCCGTTGCTGGAAACGGGCGATGGCAGCGCAGAGTTCGCCGGATCGGCGCATGGCCTGCTGGCGGAAATACTGGAGGCGGATGGCGACCCGGCGGCGCTCGGGCATTTTCAGGCAGCCGCCCGATTGCTGCCGGGAGATGCCGCCCACCGCATGAGTCTCGGCATCGCGCTGCTGCGCGCCGGGCGGTTTGCCGAGGGCTGGAACGAATACGCCTGGCGTCACCTGACGCCGCATTTGCGGCGCCAGGCCCTGGCTCTGCCCGACGATCTGCGATGGAACGGGCAGGCGCTGCGGGGCCGCACCATCGTGTTGACGGACGAGCAGGGGATCGGGGATGCGATCCAGTTCTTTCGCTACGTGCCGATGGTTGCGGCGCGTGCGCCGGCGCGGCTGATCCACGTTGCGTTCCCGGCATTGGCGCCGTTGTTCCGGATGGCCGCGCCGGTTGCCGAGGTGCTCGATGCACTGCCGTTCGGAACGGACCTGCATTATCACAGCACGACGATGGGTCTCGCGCAGGTGTTCAACACGCAGCTTGCGACGATTCCCGGTTCGGTTCCGTATCTGCTGCCGGATCCCGGCCGGGTTGACGATTGGGCCCGGCGGCTGGCGGGCGACGCACGGCCCCGTATTGGGTTGGCCTGGTCGGGCAATCCGGCGCACCAAAACGATCGGCAGCGATCGATTCCGGCGGAGTTGCTGCTGCGGCTGACCGGCCTGCCGGGGTCGTTCGTCAGCCTGCAGCGCGATGTGCGGCCGGCGGATTCGGAGGCGCTGCGGGCCTGTGCCGCGCTGCGGGGCATCGGCACGGAATTGACCGACTTCGCCGAAACCGCGGCGGCGATCGCCAACCTGGACCTGGTGATCTCGGTGGACACCGCGGTGGCGCATCTTGCGGGTGCCATGGGCAAGCCGGTCTGGGTGCTGTTGCCGCGCGTGGCCGACTGGCGCTGGCTGGAGCATCGCGCGGACAGCCCGTGGTATCCGACTGCGCGGCTGTTCCGCGCGGCGAGCGACGGATGGGGGCCGGTTGTTGCGCGCGTCGCTGCGGCGCTGCGGGGGTTTGTCGCCTGACCGCAACGCCCGGCATTGTTGGCTTGCCGGCCTGGATTATCCCGGCGCGGGTTATTTGGGTGCGTGATCCGGTTCGTCGCCGCTGCCCTCGGCTTCCCGCCGCAGCCGGCGGAAGCTGCGCACACTGAACGGCAGCATAACGAGATAGATCAAACCGGCCGCCGCCAATGCCGCCCAGGGGTCGGCGACCAGCAATGCGGCGTAGATCCCGGTTCCGAGCAATACGGGCAGCACGTATTCGGCCGGTACCTTGAAGTTCTTGAAGCTCCAGACTGGCAGGGTGGAGACCAGCAGCAGCGCGGTTCCGGCCAGCACCGCGGCGCAGAACAGCGGAAATTGCGCGACGGCCAGCAGCCACGTCCAGCCGAGCGATTTCGCCTCCAGCCCGAGGAACAGCGGGAACAGCACCAGGCCAGCTCCGGCCGGGGCGGGCACGCCGGTGAAGAAATTGTAGGCGTAGGCCGGCTTCGGTGCCCCATCCAGCGCGGCATTGAAGCGTGCCAGCCGCAGCGCCATGCAGACGGCGAACATCAGGCAGGGCGTGTAGCCGAATCCGCCGGCGCGCTGCAGCGACCAGATGTACAGCGTGAATGCCGGCGCCACGCCGAAGCACAGAAAATCGGCGAGGCTGTCGAATTCCGCGCCGAACCGGGAGGTCGCCTTCAGCAGGCGCGCCAGCCGGCCGTCCAGGCCGTCGATCGCGCCGGCAACGGTGATCGCCACGGCGGCCGACCCGAACCGCGCCTCCAGCGCAAAGCGCATGGCGGTCAGGCCGGCGCACAGGCCGATCAGGGTGAGCAGATTGGGCACCATCCGGTTGAATGACGGCCCTTTGTAGCGGGGCCGTTGGCGGGGCCGCAGCCGGCGCAACCGGCGCATCGGCGAAACGCGCGACGGCGACGCCCAATCCGGCCGTGGCGCTTCGCTCATCGGGCCCCTCCAATGCCGCGGTCCGCCCGGGTCACGACAGGAGTTCCGCGATCACCGTTTCGCCACCGAGCATGGTCTGCCCCTCGGCGACCAAAGGCCGCACACCTTCCGGGAGGTAAAGGTCGGTGCGGCTGCCGAAGCGGATCATGCCGAACCGGGCTCCGGCATGCACCGCGTCGCCCTCGCGGAGCGTGCACAGGATTCGCCGGGCGATCAGGCCGGCGATCTGCACCACCGCGATCTCCCGCCCGTCCGGCAAGCGGAGGGCCACGGCGTTGCGTTCGTTGGTGTCGCTTGCCTTGTCGAGGCTGGCGCTGAGGAAGCTGCCATGCCGATAGGCGATGCGCGTGACTGTCCCGCTGGCGGGAATCCGGTTCACGTGGACGTTGAGCACCGACAGGAAGATCGAGACGCGCCAGCGCGGAACCGCCCCGAGGCCCAGCTCGGCCGGCAGCGTGCTGAGCGCGACCGATACCACGCGTCCGTCGGCGGGTGCCACGATCGCACCGGAGCGGTCCGGCGGGACACGCTCGGGATCGCGGAAGAAAAACAGGCAGAACAGCGTGAACAGCAGCCCGATCCAGGACAGCCAATGGGCCACCAGCAGGCCGAGCAGGATGACGACCAGGCCGCCCAGGAGAAATGGCCGGCCCGCCGGATGCGGCAGGGGCAGTGCGTGGCGGATGTCGTCGGCCAGGGACATGGGCTGCGGTTTATGAATGGTTCACCAAGTCGCGGCAAGGATGGGGCAGAGCAATTCTGGAGGCCACCCCCATGCCGTTCGATGCCCCATTCATGCTTGGGCCGTTTGCCGTTGACGCGATGGGCCGGCTGGCACCGCGCGGGCCGGATTCCCCGCCAGGATTTTTCTTTCATTGGCGAGGCCGCATGATTCGCGCGAGATTCGAGCAAACCGATCCGGACCTGGGCCGCCTGGTCCTGCAAGCGACGTTGGGACGGGTTCCCAGCACCGCCAGCCCGCGCGACCGTGGTCTGCGGGGGCAGAGTTTTCAACTGCTGCGCCTGTTGCCCCGCGCGCTGCCGGAGCCCTGGCAGTTGCTGCTGCTGCCGGACCACCGCGTACAGCTTGAAGCGGACTCCCGGGTGACCGTGCCGGTCACCGCCACCGACCTGTTGGTGGGGATCACCCGGTTTTTGCTGGAGCTGGCGCCCTATCTGGATTTGCTCGACGAGGCGGGGATCGCGGGCGCGCCGGCCGAGCCGGGCAGCGCAAACACCTGACCCGGATAGATCAGGTCGGGGTTGTGGATGGCCTGGCGGTTTGCCTGGTAGATGATCGTGTAGCGGATCCCCAGGCCATAGGTGCGCCGGGCGATCGTCCAGAGATTCTGCCCGGGCCTGATCGCGATGTGCCCGGCCGGCAGTTCCGCGGCGGTCAGTTGTTCCCGCGTGAAGGAGCGGTCGACCCGGAAAGCGACGGTCCCGTTCGGAGCGATCTGATCGAGCCGCAAACGGTGCGTGCCGGGACCGATCGGTTCGCCGGCGGATAGGCTCCACGCGCCCTTCGGGTCGGCCGCGGCCTGGCCGATCGGGCGGTTATCGACATAGAGCCGCACCGTGGCCCCGGGCGAGGCGGTGCCCGAGAGACGGATTTCGCCGTGCTCGTCGTATTCCGCCGCACCCAGCGCCAACCGCGCGCCGCCGGGACGCTGCCCGGGGCCGGTGAGCACAAGCGGGGCGGCGTTGGGTCCGGTCAGCACCGCCAGCGGCGGCGGCGCATTTCCGGCGGGGCCGGCGCCCGCCGCGGCAGCCTGCGGCACCACGAGCAATACCGCGCGGTCGCCCTTCGCCTCGGTGCCGTCGGGCGCCCGTTCGGCGAGGGTGAGCTCGCGCGCCCCGGGCGGCAGCGGGGCGGACGGCACGAACACCCAATCTCCGTTCCGGTCGGCCTGGACGTGGCCGATCTCCTTGCCGCCGTCGGCGATGGCAACCCGGCTTCCAGGCGCGGCATGGCCCGCCATGACCGCGTCGCCCCGCGGATTGATGCGAACGACATCGAAGCTCGGTTTCCGGATCGGCGGCGCGGCGGGTTGGGCCATCGGTTGACCGGCGGCGCGGGTCAGCGCGGCGTCGGACGGCGCCGGCACGATGTTGCGGGTGCGCAGCGCAAGCCCGGCCGCGGCGGCCAGGATGATGACGCCGGCTACCACCAGCAGCGCGGGGCGCAGGGCGTTCGCTCGGGACGGCGGCATACCCGGTTCCATGGCGACCGGCAGGTTAGCCGATTCTTCCGCGCAGGTGAACCGCCGCGCCATGCGGACCTCGGCCCGGCTCGGAGAATCCCGCAACTGCCCGGGCGTGCTGGTGATCTGTCGTTACGGGTGGCGTGACCCCGGGCCCGGGCGAAAGGCGCAAAGAGCCAAAAGGGGTAAATTGCCAAAGGGGCAAAGAGCCAAAGGGGCAACGGGATTGACCGGGCGTCTAACTTTTGGATATTATGTCATGTCTTGTGTTGTAACACGACACTCTCTAACGGCCGGAACGGACCGAGAACATGCTCCGCGGCAATGCGGACCAGATAACCGCGGCCCGCGTTCAAGGATGGGCATTGGACGACGCCGATCTGCGGCGGACCGTCAACGTGGACGTGTTCGTCAATGGCATCCAATATGCGACGCCTCGGGCGGACATTCTCCGGGAAGACCTGCAGCGGGAATTTGGCTACGGACACCACGCGTTCACCTTCGACTTCAACCCGCCTCTGTCATTGATCCGCGATCATCACGTGCAACTGCAGTTCGCCAATACCGGGCAGCCGATACCGAACGGCGAGCGCGTGCTGCAAGCGATCGCGCTCGATGGCGCGAGGCTGTTGCAGCCGATCCTTGTCACCGCACCCGGACGCGCCGGCAGCACGATCCTGATGAAGCGGCTTGCGGGGCACTCGTCGGTCAGCGTGGCGGCGCTTTATCCGTTCGAGACGGAACTGCTGAAATACTATGGCCACGCATTTGGCATCCTGACGGCGCCGGGCGACCACGAGCGATCGGGAAGTCCCGAGGGTTTCGTAACCAACCAGCGGTTCCTGGGCGCCAACCCGTACAACGTCCCGGGATTTGCCGAGGCTTTCCGTGATCCCGGCCGGTTCGCGGCGATCTACCGGTCGGTCGCGCCGCGGGAACTGGCCGGCGCATTCCGGTCCGTGGTCAACGGGTTCTACGCGAGCCTGGCCGAAGACCAGGACAAGGCCGGCGCGTTGTTTTTCGCGGAAAAATGCCAACTGGCCGGCATGGCGCGCTGGTTCGCGCGCCAGATGTTCCCCGCCACTCGCGAGATCGCCCTCGTGCGCGACGTACGCGATACGATCTGCTCTTACAAGTCCTTCTGGTCGCACTCGACGGCGGAGGCGATCCGCTTGCTGAAACTGTCCTGCGACGCGCTGATGGCTATCCGCAAGGAGCAACGGCCGGATACCATGTTCGTGCGCTATGAAGACATGGTCGGGGAGGAGGCCGCGACCCTCCAGCGCATCGCTGCATTCATCGGAATACGGGATTTCGTGGCCGCGGATGCGGGCGCGGAGCAGGCGCTGTTCCAGGAGCATGGCACGAGCAAGTCGCCGGCCGCCTCGGTCGGCCGCTGGAAGCGCGAAATGTCAGCCGAGGAAGTCAAGAACTGCTCTGGCGAATTCGCCGCCTATCTGGAGCTGTTCGGTTATGAGGTGTGATCGCTCGCCCGCGCGTCACGCCGGGTCCGGGTCGTAGCCGAATTCCTGCAGAAAGGGCTTGAGTCCGCGCGAAAGGGATACCCGGTCCTCGGCGCTCAACTCGTGCTTCCACCGGCCGATCGAGGCGGCTGGATCGGCGCTCGTGCCGTGACCGGAAAAGATCGCGCGCTCGCCGTCTGGGTCCGGTTTCAGCGAATGGCCGAGTTCGAGATAGGCCGCGATGCGGGACATCGTGTCGGCCGGCTGCTGGACCAGATCTTCGTAGCGCACCACCAGAATGGCGCCCGCGTCGGCGCGTCGGATCGGCAGCAGGGCTGCCTGTACCGTCAGCAGATTCTGGAGCGAATTCTCCGGCGAATCATGCCAGAAGGCGCGCCGGGAACAATGGATGTCGCGCGGGTCCCGGACCAGCAGGATCTCCTTGACGCCTTGATAGACGAGCCTCGCGAAATTGCGGGCCGGCGTGAACACGTCGCATTTCTCGGCGAAGAACCGTGCCGTGAATTTTTGGGCAAAGGCCCGCATGTCGTGATAGAACTCGTCGATGATGTCGCGAAACGCCATGGAAATCCGCGCCGCGGTCCGGCGTCCGAAGAATTGATAAAGCATCGCGCGCTCGGGATAGAGCCGCTCCAACTCCGGGTGATGGAACGGATTGAGCGCGAGTTGGTGCAGGTTGAAAGTGAGGTCGGCAAGCGAGGTCTGGTCTTTCACGCTGCTGGCGGTCGTCAGCACTTCCAGGGCATGGGCGTAGTAGGTCAACAGCTTCATCTCGAACGGGTAGGAGTCGGCGATGACGATTTCGGGGGCGTTGCCCAGCCGCCGCATCAGCAGCGTGGTGCCGGAGCGGCCGGTTGCGCTGACCAGCACCGGCCGCAGCGTGAAATCCTGTGCGCGTTCGGGTTCGATCCGGAAGCGGCCATTGGGTACGTCGATCGGCGTTTCCAGGAAGCGGACGACCACGTCGTAGCCACGCAGCGGAGACAGCGGCGGATCGAACCGGTACTCGAACGCGTGCGCACCGTCGCCGTAGATGCCCCGCTGCCGCAACCCGTCGCGCGGCTGGTCGGCGACGATCCGCCCATGCTCGGTGCCGTTCACCATGATGCGCAGCTCCAGGCGCATGTCCGGATGGTCGGTGTCCGCGGCCCAGCCGAGGATACAGTGACAATCATAACGATCGACGTGGCCGGTCTGCATGCCTGATCCTGCTTCGCGGGTGGGCGGATTGCAAGCCGGATGACTTGTGCCAGCCGCCCGAAAGGCTGACTCGCCAGGCGGCAATCGCCTGCGGTTGCCATGCGAAGCGTTCGGACCAGACCTCAAGGTCCGGACGACTGGACGCATCCGTTACCCGGATGCAAGCGTGGTCTGCACCGCTTCGGACGATGCGAGCGACCTGGTCGAGCCGACAGTCGTATGTGAGGTTCTCTCACTGACTACGGCGCTGACGGATCGCCGCGTCAAGGCATTGGAATATGCGGCGGTGCCGCGCATCCTCGTTTACGTCCTGATGGAGCAGGACCGTCCCGAGGTTACGGCCATGCGGCGTTCCGCGGGATGGGAGCCTGAGACTCTCCATCGCCTCGATGCCATGCTGGAACTGCCTGAGGTCAATGTCAGCGTGCCATCGCAAGTCGTCTATGCAACATGAATTTCCGATCGGTTCTTCTCAGGCGTGCAGCCAAGGAATACGCGAGAGGCCTGCCCGGCGCCCTGCTCCATGGCTACGGCGCGAGTGAATTCTATACGGTGACACAGATCGAAGCTGCGGTGAGGTAGGCACAGCCACCGCCACGCCATATTGCGATTGGCTACGCGGCGTATCTCCCCGAGGAAACTTTCACCCGACTTGCAAGGGGAGACAAATACCAGTCGCTACGCACCTTGTTCCATCGCCACATCCGGACCGTTCCGGCGTATGGATTTGAGTCTGTTCCCAAGGGTAGCTATCCGGGACCTATAGCGTGGTGACGGTCGATAATACCTGATTGCGTTCCCCAGTCCCGAGCAAATACTCCGCCAATTGCCCCACATGCCGGTCTCGCTCCAAACCCGGCCGGCGGCGGACGATGAAATCCGCAGAGCCCGGCAGCGTCCGGCCGGGGAACGGCCGCACCAGCCGCCCGGCGGCCAGTTCAAAGTCGATCAGCGGCTGCCGCCCCAGCGCGATTCCCGCGCCGGCGATCGCCGCCGCGAGCGCGGCACTGAACGTATGGAACCGCACGATCGTCACCTTCGCATCGGCGCGGTAGCCCAGCAGTTCGAGCCAGGTGGACCAGTCCTTCTCCGGGCTTGCCACATGCTCTTCTTGCAACAGCGTGTGCCGCGGCAGCTCTTCAGGGCTGCCGGCCAGCCGCAGCGACGGGCTGCAGACGGGAAACACCGTTTCGCTGAACAGCAACCGATCGCCGTCCGTGACCGCCCCGCGCCGGACGCGCAGCACCGCCAGGTCGAGCCCCTCGCGCACCATATCCGGCGCTTCGTCCTCGATGGAGCGCATCTGCCATTGCACCGAAGGATGCCGCGCGGCAAACTTGGCCAGAAGCGGCGCCAGCCATAGCGACGCAACCGAGCCACTGGCGGAAATCGTCAGGACCGGCCGCTTCCGCCGATCCCGTACCGCCTCGCAGGCCGCACCGAGCTGCGCGAACGCTTGCTCCACCGCGCGTTGCAGCGCCGCACCCTCCGGCGTGACCATGCTGCGGCCGGCGCCGTTGCGTGCCCGCGTCAGCAGCCTGGCGCCAAGCGTGTCCTCCAGCCCGCGAACCTGGTGGCTGACGGCGCTGGTGCTGACATGCAGCGCCTCGGCGGCCCGCACGAAGCTGCCGAGCCGGGCAACCGCGGCAAAGGCGCGCAAGGCGGCCAGGGGAGGAATTTGCCCGCTCATCGCCGTGCAATGTAACTCAACAGCGGTTGAAAAACCCGCGTTTGCACGGCGCGCCGCCGCCGCACAGGATGCGCCCCGGGCGAGGAGACCGGGCGCATGCATTTCGACCTGACCCTCTGGCGCATGACGCGGGGCTACCGGCTGCGCATCGCGCTTTCGGTCCTGGTGGGGCTGTTCGCGCTGATTTTCGGCATCGCCCGGTTCGTGTTCCTGGGGCGGTTCCTCGCCGGCGTGTTCCAGCACGCGCCTGCCGCCACGCTGGTCTGGCCATTGGTGGGCGCCGGGGTCGCCATCGTGCTGCGCGCCGCGCTCGACCACAGCCGCACCATGGTCGCCCACCGCACCGCGATGCGGATCCAGGAAGCGTTGCGCGGCCGCCTGTACGACAAGATCGTGGCGCTCGGCCCGGCCTGGTTCGGTGCCGAGCGCACCGGCGGCGTCATGCTGTCGATGGTCGATGGCGTGGAGCAATTGCAGAGCTTCTTCGGCCAGTACATCCCGCAGGTGGCGATTTCCATCGCCGCCCCGGTGGCCATTTTCGGGTTCATCGCGTTCTGGGACGTGCCGGTCGCCGCGGTGATGCTGTTCGCCGCGCTGTTCACCCTGCTGATGCCGGCGCTGGTGCACAGGCGCTCCGGCCGCGCCTCGCGCGAGCGGCAGACGGCGTTCAAGGCATTCGGGGAAGAATTTCTCGATGCGGTGCAGGGCCTGCCGACGCTGAAGGCGTTCGGCCAGAGCGCCGCTTACGGTCGCATGCTGGCGGATCGGGCGCGGGCGCTGAGCGACAGCACGCTCTGGGTGCTGGCGATCAGTGTCCTGACCCGCGCGTTCACCGATCTCGGCACCACGCTCGGCGCCGCGCTGGCGGTGACGCTGGGGGCCTGGCGCGTCAGCCACGGCGAGATGAGTCTGGTGGCGCTGCTGATCGTGCTGATGGCGGGTACCGAGGTTTTCCGCCCGCTGCGCGACCTGCGCACCGTGCTGCACCAGGGGCTGAACGGCCAGGCGGCGGCGCACGGCATCTTGTCTCTACTCGCGACGCCGGAAACCGCTCCTGCGGTGCCGCCGCGGCCGGTCCCCACCGTCGGCCTGCGGCCGCGCATCGAGTTCCAGGACGTGCGCTTCGCCTATCCCGGCGGCCGGCGGGCGGCGCACCAAGGCCTGTCCTTCGTGGTGGAGCCGGGAGAGCATGTCGGCATCGTCGGCCCGAGCGGCTCGGGCAAGTCGTCCATCGTGCGGCTGCTGCTGCGGCTGTACGATCCGCAAGCCGGCAGCGTGCGCATCGACGGGCAGGACCTGCGGGCACTCGATCCGGAGGCGCTGCGCCGGATGGTCGCGGTGGTGTCGCAGGACTCCATGCTGTTCCACGGCACAATTGCGGAGAATCTGCGGCTCGGCCGGCCCGATGCAACCGAGGCAGAGGTCGCCGCCGCCGCCGTCGCCGCCAACGCGCACGACTTCATCATGGCGCTGCCGGACGGCTACGCGACGCTGATCGGCGAGCGCGGCGCCCAGTTGTCCGGCGGACAGCGCCAGCGCATCGCCATCGCCCGCGCGCTGCTGCGCGACTCGCCGATCCTGGTGCTGGACGAGGCGTTGTCTTCCGTCGATGCCGAGAACGAGGCGGTGATCCAGCAGGCGCTCGACCGGCTGATGGCGGGGCGCACCACACTGATCCTGGCGCACCGGCTGTCCAGCGTGATCGGCGCCGACCGTATTCTCGTCCTGGAGGACGGCGCGGTGGTGCAGAGCGGCCGCCACGCGGCGCTGATCGCGGTGGACGGCCCGTATCGCCGCCTGATGGGCCCGCAACTGGCGGCGCATGACGACGCGCTGATCGGCGACAGGCCGAGCGCCGCCGGCCCGCGCACGGTGGAAACGGCGGAGGCGGCCAGCGCCCTGGTGCGCCCGCTGTCCGACGACGCGGCCGAGGTCGGCTGGCCGGAGACGATCCGCACCTTGCTGGGCATCGTGGCGCCCTGGCGCGGACAGCTCGGGGTGATCCTGCTGTGCGGCATCAGTCGCGTCGTGGCATTCATCGGCGTGGGGGTGTTCAGCGCGCTGATCATCGGCGCCGTGCGCGCGCACGCGCCGACCCTGGCGCTGATCGTCGCCCTGCTGATCACCGCGCCACTGGTCGGGCTGCTGCACTGGCTGGAGTCGTGGCTGGCGCACGTCATGGCCTACCAGCTTCTCGCCGAGATGCGGATCGACCTGTTCCGCAAGCTGGACGCGCTGGCGCCGGCTTTTCTGCTCCGCCGCCGCTCCGGCGACCTGGTCGCGCTGGCGACGCAGGATGTTGAAACCGTGGAGTATTTCTTCGCCCATACTATCGCGCCGGCGATCGTCGCCGGGCTGATCCCGACCGCGGTGCTGCTGGTGCTTGGTGTCACGTGCTGGCCGCTGGCGATCGCGCTGGCGCCGTTCCTTTTGTATGCCGGTGCCTCGCCGGTCCTGGGGCGGCGGCGGATCGACACGCTGGGCTCCGAGGCGCGCGGGGCACTCGGGACGCTCGGCGCGTTTGCTACCGAGACGATCCAGGACCTGGTCGAACTCGCCGCGTTCGACGCCACCGGGCGGCGGCGCCAGGTCTTCATGGCCGCGGTGCGCCGCTACCAGGACACGCGGCTGCAATTGCTGGAGGACCTGACCTGGCAGACCGCCGGGCTGGAGGTCGCCACCGGGCTGGGCGGGCTGGGGGTCGCGGCGCTCGGCGCACCGCTCGTGCTGCATGGCTGGATCGCGCCCGCGATGCTGCCGCTGCTCGTGCTGGTCTCGGTGTCGGCCTTTCTCCCCGTGTCGGAGATCGCCCAGGTGGGGCGGCAGTTGGCCGACACCATCGCCTCGACGCGGCGGCTGCACGTGGTGCATGCGGAGCCGGTGGTGATTACCGATGGTCCGCTGGCGCCGGCGGCGCCGGTGGGCGGGTCGGCACTGCGCTTCGACCATGTCAGCTTCACCTATCCCGGCCGGCGGCGCCCGGCGCTGTCGGACGTGGCGTTCGCGGTGCCGGCGGGGGCGACCGTGGCGTTGGTCGGGCCGTCCGGCGCGGGCAAGACGACGATCGCCAACCTCCTGCTGCGGTTCTGGGACCCGGATGCGGGGGTCATCCGGCTGGACGGGGCCGATCTGCGGGAGCTGACGCTGGACGGGCTGCGCGGGCGGGTCGCGCTGGTGGCGCAGGACACCTACCTGTTCAACGACACGCTGGGCGCCAATGTGCGGCTGGCACGGCCGGATGCAACGGAGGAACAAGTCGCGCAGGCGCTGCAACGGGCGGCGCTGGCGGAGTTCGTGGCGGAGCTGCCGGAGGGGCTGGCGACCCGGGTCGGCGAGCGGGGGGTACAATTGTCCGGCGGGCAGCGCCAGCGGGTGGCGATCGCCCGGGCCTTCCTGAAGGATGCGCCGCTGCTCGTGCTGGACGAGGCGACCTCGCATCTCGACACGATCAGCGAGGCGCAGGTGCGGGCGGCGCTGGACGCGCTGATGGAGGATCGGACCACGATCGTGGTGGCGCACCGGCTGTCCACCATCCGCGCCGCGGACCTGATTCTCGTGTTGCAGGCGGGGCGGGTGATCGAGGCCGGCCGGCACGCCGAGTTGCTTGCGCGGCGGGGGGTGTACGCCCGGCTGGTGGAGCACCAGATGGCCGGCGTGCGCGAGGCGCGGGTGCGGGTAGGGTAGCGGGGCGGATCGGGTGGGCAGTTGGGTGGCTCGGTAAGGATGTCGGCCGCCGGTCCGAAGCCGGGGTGGCCGGGTCGCGGACGGGGGGAAACCGGCGTAGAGCGCATCCATGTGGTGCCCACGTTTCCTCATCTTATATATGCTGAATGATAGACCCGACCGACGAGACGCACTGCAATGGCAGAATTCAATGGTTCTGGCAGGGCTGACGGGTTCCCACCAGCGGTGGAAGGATGGGAAACCTTCAACGACTTTACGATGTCCATGAAAATCGACGCCAGATATTTTCGATCTGACGGGGGTGAGCGATTTCTCCAAGAGGTGCTTGCGAGTTGCAAAACGAGAGAGGTCGGCCTCCCGAAGGGGCGCATCCTTTGGCGAGTACGTTCCGGCGGAGTATCGTTGAAAGTGTACATCGGCGATGCTGATATGCGTGGAATAATATATAAGAGCAGACCTCACCCTAGGTGCGGCATGAAACCCTTGAGGATCAACTGGAGGAGTGAAGGGCGAGTCAACCAGCGTGGAATCTCCTATCTGTATCTCGCGACCAATCTGAACACAGCGCTCGCCGACGTCCGGCCGTGGATCGGCTTGATAGTTTCTGTAGAGAGGTTTGAGGTAGTAGGAAACTTGAAGGTCATTGATTGCTCTGATCTCGACGACAGAATGATGATGTTGTTCGATTCGGGTAACACGTCAATCCGAGAAGACGGTATTTGGGTTGGAATAGATCGGGCTTTTGCAGAGCCTGTCGGAAGGGATGATGACGTGGCCGCCTATGTGCCCACGCAGATGTTAGCTGAGGTGTTCAAGGTGAATGGGTACGATGGTCTGATCGACAAGAGTTTTCTGGTAGTTGCTCACCTATCCCCCGTCTGACGGGCGAGGGGGGCAGCGGTCGAGATCCCGGTGCAGGCTGTGGGATCGCAATCAAGCGGACACGGAGTTTCGCGGAGAAGCAATAATCCGCACGGTGCCAGGAGCGTCTGCAGGGCATCGTACCACGGCACGAAGCGTCAGGAGCATCCCCTCCGCGAAACGCCGCGCGCACTCCGTGCCCTCCAATGCGCCCCGAAGGGCGCGATCACCTCGTGGGTGGAAGTCCCACCCGGGCAATGGTCGGTTGGCCCGGTAGCTGGCAGGCGGTTTGGTCGGGTAACCGGCCGGGTCAAAGCCCTGTGACAAGCGCCGCTTCTGGCGGCGGAGCGAATCTACGGGCCGCAACGTGTGTAAAGCCTGAGCAGGCCTCGAAAGGGAAGTCATGGACGCCGACCCGGCCGGAGTACGGGGAAGGCAGCACGGTTTGGGGAAGCAGCCGACAGAGGCACCTGGACCGCTCCATCGGAGTAAGGGGCACAGCACGTCGAGACAGGTGACGCGTAAGCGGGGGAGACCCATGCGCGACGAGGGTAGCGGCCTCAACGGTGCTGCAAGGTGCCGGTCGGTGCGGGAGTCGGACAGGGGCGTAGTACCGCCGAAGCCGGGTAACGCCGGTGGAGGGAAGGGCCCTGACTTCTGGTGCGTTTTTCGAAGCAGACGAGGTGAGGTGATTGGCGATGAGCCTGAGAACACCGGTCGTCGATGCCAATATGCTGCGGTTGATCAAACCTTGCCTATCCGATTAACCCATACACCCACTACATGTAGCGTGCGCCTAGCCACCGGAATATAGCCCGCCACGGAGGGGCAACGGGTCGTGCAAGCGATACCGCGCCTTTCCTCGACTCTACTGGTTCTCGGCCTTCTACCATGAAAATAGCTGGCTTCCCCCGACCCAGCGACGGCCCAGGGCGAGTTTCTGCCATGGCGGTGCGGCCACGGCCGCTGGCTAACTCCGTGTCAAAAGCTTGCTGCGCCGCCCTGCGTCCCGGTCATCGCCTGACGTTCCTCCACGTCGTCCGCGCGAACCGACGTGCCTGGCCGAACGCGTCGCCCTGCCATTCCACCAGGTTCCATCCCTTCACGCCAAGGTCAGGCGGGCTGCGCGGACGCCGCTCTGGCGACCCGGCCTGGACGAGCCTATTTTGCACCAGCAATTTGAATCCAAGGACACCGAATTATGGCGACCGGTACTCTCGACGCTATGCGGTTACGGCTTGCGGCGCAGGAACCGGAACTGCGGCGGCGCGGCGTGCGCCACCTCGCGGTGTTCGGTTCCGTCGCCCGCGGCGAGGACCGTGCCGACAGCGACGTGGACCTCGCCGTGGAGATCGAAGATGGCTGCTCCTTTTCCCTGATCCGCATGGAAGAGGCGCGTCTTCTGTTGGAGGATGCCCTAGGCCGCCCCATGGACCTCGGCGAGGTCGATAGTTTCCGCCCACAGGTCCGGGCGGCTTTCGAGCGTGACAGGGTGCCGATCTTCTGATGGCTCGCACCGATGACGAATGGGTTCAGGACATCATTTCGGCGATCGCGGACATTCGGGCGGATACAACCGGCCTGGACTTCGCGGCGTTCGCCGCGAAACCGACGATCGTGCGATCGGTGCTGTATTCCATCGCACTCATGGGAGAGGCCGCGAAAGGCATCAGTCCCGCGTTCAAGGCCGCGCATCCAGATATTCCCTGGCGTGCGATGCCGGCATCCGCGACAGAATTGTCCACGAGTACTTCCATACCAATACGCGGCGCATTCGGGACGTCGTGACCGGCGATATCGATGAGCTGGAGAATGCATTGAGCAATCCATTGGACCGCCCTCCGGCCGCCGACTGAACCGTGATACGGTCGCCCCGGCATTCCACCAGGCTCCATCCCTTCACGCCAAGGTCAGGCGGCGCTGCGCATAGGCATACAGCGGTCGCCAGAGCAGCCGGTTGAACAGCACGACGAAGGCGGACATGACCACCACGCCCAGCATGACCCGGGCCATGTCGCCCTTTGCCGTGGCCTCGGCGATATAAGCGCCCAGGCCGTGCGCCACGAGCGTGGTGTTGCCCCAGGAGGCCACCTCCGCGACGATTGCCGCGTTCCAGCACCCGCCGGAGGCGGTGATCGCGCCGGTCACGTAATACGCGAAGATGCCGGGCAGCATCACCTTGCGCCACCACAGGAACCCGCCGACGCGAAAATTGCTCGCCACCTCGCGCAGGTCGCCGGGGAAGGCGGCGGCACCGGCGATGACGTTGAACAGGATATACCACTGCGTCCCCAGCACCATCAGCGGCGTCAGCCAGATATCGGCGTTCAGGTGGAAATACACGATGAACACCACCACGGGCGGGAACAGCAGGTTGGCGGGGAAGGCGGCGAGGAACTGCACCACCGGCTGGGCGCGGCGCGCCCAGACCGGACGCAGCCCGATCCACACGCCGATCGGCACCCAGATCAGGCTGGCCACCACCATCAGCACGACAACGCGGGTCAGCGTGAACAGTCCGAGCACCACCGCGGTCCGCACATCGGACCATGCCAGTTCGCCGGCGACGAAATGGACGATGCGCGCCATGGCCCAGGCCAGCACCAGGAACAGCATCGCCAGCCAGGTCGCATCGACCAAGCGGGAGGATCGTCGCTCGGTCGGCGCGCGGGCGGGCCGGCCGAGTGACAGCCGCAGCCCTCCGAGGGACGTCGCCGCGTCGCCGAAGCCGTGCCCGACCTGCGCCAGCCAGCGGGTCCGCCGCACCAGCCGCAACACCCATGGGTCGGTTGTCGTGGCCGAGGCCGTCGTTTCGAAGCGGAACTTCGCCGACCACGCGACCAGCGGGCGGAACAGCAACTGGTCGTAGGCCAGGATCACCACCAGCATGGTCAGGATCGCCCACAGCACCGCCCAGATGTCCCGCTTCTGCAAGGCCAGCGCGACGTAGGAACCGATACCGGGCAGCGTCCAGGTGTTGTTGCCGACCGACACCGCCTCCGACGCGACCACAAAGAACCAGCCGCCCGACATCGACATCATGGTGTTCCACACCAGGCCGGGGACGGCGAATGGCACCTCCAGCCGCCAGAACCGCTGCCAGGCGCTGAGGCGGAAGCTGTCGGCCGCCTCGGCCAGGTCGGACGGCACCGTGCGCAGCGACTGGTACAGGCTGAACGCCATGTTCCAGGCCTGGCTGGTGAAGATCGCGAAAATCGCCGCCAGCTCCAGCCCCATGACGCGGCCGGGGAACAGGTGCATGAAGAACACCACGGTGAAGGTGAGGAACCCCAGGATCGGCACCGATTGCAGAATGTCGAGCACCGGGATCAGCACCAGCCCGGCTCGCCGGCTCTTGGCGGCCGCGGTGCCGTAGGTGAAGGTGAATAGCAGCGAGGCCGCCAGCGCGGCGAACATCCGCAGCGTGGTGCGCACCGCGTATTCCGGCAGGTGGATCGGGTCCAGGCTCACCCGAACCGCGTTCGGCGTGATCGGAGCGAAGGTGCCGCGCGCTGCCTCGGTGATGGCGATCAGTACGCCGAACACGCACAGGATGGCGGCGGCGTCCCACACATTGGGCAAGCGCCGGCCCGTAGCCAGCGCAGGATGGATGGTGGCGGACATACTGCTCCGGCGCGGATGATCGGCAGGCGTGTGGCGCCCTGTTAGCCCGGTCCGGGTTTCCGTGTCACGCCCGGGTTGTGTGGCGATTGTACGACGGGGGAGCAGGGTCGGGAGGGCAGGCGGCGGCCACTTGCCCGGGTTTGAGCGCCCGGCGGCATCTGCTACGATCCATTGTCCAAATCACTCAAATAGATTGCGGGAGGACCCCATGACCGACGTGAATGGCTACCACGCCCACGTCTATTTCGACGCCACCACCCGGCCGGTCGCCGAACGCCTCCGAGACACGATCGCCGGCAGGTTCGCCGTCGAGCTTGGCGGCTTCAGTGTCGAGCCGATAGGCCCGCACCCGGTCTCGCAGTTCAACGTCATCTTCCAGGCCGGCGAGTTCCAGAACATTGTGCCCTGGCTGATGCTGAACCGCGAGGGCCTCGACATCCTGGTGCATCCGCTGACCGATGACATGGTGGATGACCACAGCATCTATGCATTGTGGCTTGGGATGCCGGTCAAGCTGAAACTCGACCACATGCGGCGGAGAGGCTACGGCGCGGACCTGCTGCCGACGGAACCGGTCCACGCGGCCTGACCGGAGCGGTCGGCGGGCCGCGAGGAATTTGCTCCGGTCCGGTGGGGTGGCGGCGCTGGCTTTCTCGATCCCACGCTTGAGACTGTGGGGGCGTCGCCGATGTTCGGCGGGCGGACCGCGGTTGGCCGGCACGGGCTGCGCGACCTCGTTGGGGGAAATGACCGGTTGAGATGCAAAGCGGAAATGGGCCCGCAACATGGTCAATCGCATCCGCCCTGTTTCGGGCCACGCGTTCTAGCGAGACGATGTGGCTGTTCGATCGTATCCGTCCGGTGACGCGGCCTTGTGGGTCGCGGATCGCGTCCGACACCGGCCGCTTGTGTTGCTAGCTAGTCAATGTGTCCGGTTTTTGTAGCTCGTGATCTGTCCGCTTCGTTCTTGTTCCGTGCCGCGGTGCGCCCGGCACGGAACGCCGCGATGGAAGCGTGTCATCCGGCGTGGTTTCGCTACGTGCGGGGC
>DATLQW010000149.1:0-34261 GCA_035535035.1 Acetobacteraceae bacterium | reverse complement strand
TGACGCCGAACTCGGCAAGGTGGTGCCTTATGGCGTGTATGACATCACGGCCAATGCCGGCTGTGTGAGCGTGGGTATCGACAACGATACGGCGCAATTCTCGGTCAACTCGATCCGTCGCTGGCTGGACCTGATGGGCCGGGAGAGATACCCGGGCACTGACAAATTGATGATCGCGGCCGATGGCGGCGGTTTCAACGGATCGCGCGTGCGGCTGTTCAAGGTCGAACTGCGGAAGCTGGCTGACGAAACCGGACTGACCCTGCAAGTTTGCCATTACCCGCCGGGGACTTCGAAGTGGAACAAGCGGGGACTTCGAAGTGGAACAAGATCGAGCACCGGCGGTTCTGCCACATCACTGAGAACTGGCGGGGCACGCCGCCGACCAGCCGCATGGCGGTGGTCGAACTCATCGCTTCCACCACGACCAAGACCGGTCTGAAGGTATGCTGCGAGCTCGACACCCGGACTTACCCACAGGGGATCAAGGTCAGCGAGGCGGAAATGGCCAGCCTAAACATCAAAGGCGACGTTTTCCGCCCGGAGTGGAATTACACCATTTCCCCCAGGCCGGCTTGACGCGGTAATTGTTGGGCGTCGAGCTTAGCGTCGGCAGCCGGATTGCGCCCAAAGGGCCGCGTGTCGCGCTTCAACGACTCCCGGCATCAGACTTGGTCGCCAACACACGAACGATTGGGGCAGATGGCCACGTCAAGCGAGGGCATGACGGGTTGAGCCTGGGATTGCCCGCACCGTTTTCATCGCCGGTAGCGCATCGCGCCGGCCAGATGGACCGCAACGCGGACCGACAGGCGTCTCTTCCGCACATGTGGAGCGAGAGGCGTATTCACGCCGCTTTGACCGCGGCGATGAACTGCCCGACATCGGCGCTCATGCGTTCGGTCTGCTGCGATAGATCGCCGGCCGCATCCAGCATCTGCGCGGCGGCGACCCCGGTTTCCTGCGCGCCGCGGCTGACTCCGATGATATTGGTGCTTACCTCCTGCGTGCCGCTGGCCGCCTCGTGTACGTTGCGCGCGATCTCCTGCGTCGCCGTCCCCTGCTCTTCGACCGACGCGGCGATCGACGCGGCGATGCGGCTGAGCTCGTCGATCGTCTTGGCGATGGTCTCGATCGCCTGTACCGCCTCGGACGTCGCGGTCTGGATTTCGGCGATCTGCGCGCTG
Source organism: Acetobacteraceae bacterium (assembly GCA_035535035.1). Classification (GTDB taxonomy): domain Bacteria; phylum Pseudomonadota; class Alphaproteobacteria; order Acetobacterales; family Acetobacteraceae; genus JASHVB01. The sequence continues at coordinate 33,074 of DATLQW010000149.1, read as the reverse complement.
ATGTCGCCGGTCGCCTTCGCCGTCTGGTTAGCAAGGTTCTTCACCTCCGCCGCCACCACCGCGAAGCCCTTGCCGGCATCCCCCGCGCGGGCCGCCTCGATGGTCGCATTGAGCGCCAGCAGGTTGGTCTGCCCGGCAATGCTGCTGATCAGCCCGACCACGTCGCCGATCTTCTGGGCGCCGCCGGCCAATGTCTTGACGATCGCGTCGGTGCGCCTGGCATCCTCGACCGCCTTGCTGGCGATCATGGAGGACTGCGCCACCTGCCTGGAAATCTCGGTGATCGAACTGGACAGTTCCTCGGCGGCCGAGGCGACCGTCTGCACGTTGACGCTGGCCTGCTCCACCGCGGCGGCGACCCCGGCGGCCTGCGCGGTGGTTTGCTCGGTGGTGCTCGAGAGCGACTGCGCGGTTGCCCGCAACTCGGTCGCCGCCGAGGCGATGATGCCAACCAGCGTGCCGGCGCTCGCCTCGAAGCTCCGCAACAGGGCATCGACCTTGCTGCCGCGCTGTTGCCGCTCGATCAGCAACGCCTCCTGATACACCGAGATGGCAATGTCCATGTCGAGCATCACGCGGGCGGTGACCGCGGCGAGCACTGTGCGCAGTTTGCCCGGCGACCAGCGATAGGCGCCGACGGCGAGATCGAAAAGCCGGTTCAGGACATAATTGTAGCCGCCGATGTACCAGCGAGGCTCCAGCCCGATCTTGTGGTGCACCAGGCCGATGCCACGCACGCTGTCATAATAGCCGGCGTCGAGGCCGCCGGTGAACAAGCGCTGCCAATGCGTCGTCTGGGCCCGCTTGAGACCGGGAACTTTCTCGCCCAGCATCGCCTGCAGGCGCGGCTCCGACATCACGTGCTGGTAGAACCCGTCCAGGATCGTCGGGAGTTTCGGCTCGGCGACCTGCCAGAACTCTCGCAGCAGCTTGCTGTCGTCCGCGCTGATGCGCATGAACCGCGCTCTGGCGCTCACGTCCCCGTCCGCGGCCGAGACCATGTCGTAACCCTCCATCATTGATGCCTTGCGTCCCGGCTGAGTCGGCCCGAGCGTCAGGGTCACCCAGTTTGGGCTGGAAGCGTCAATTTTCGGTAAAGCCTCCGAGGGGTCAGGCGGGCGGCGAATTCGCGGAGCGCGGCGTCGGTCGCCGCGCGGAAGCCGGTCGCGGGCCGGCGCTTCTCAACGCCGCCAGAGCCAGGCGACCAGCGCCAGCACCAGCGACACGGCGACCGAGACCAGCAGGCTGCTGCCGAGCGGGGCGTAGAAGCGGAATCCAGGGCGCTGCACGCTGATATCGCCTGGCAGCCCGCCGAGGCCCAGCCGCAGCAGCCATGGCCACGCCAGCCCAAGGACAACCAGGATCACGCCGGCAACGATCAGCAGCGGCCGCATGACGGCAACATAGAGCAATGTCCGCCCGGCCGGAACCGGTGGCACCCGCCGGGCGGCGCGGGCCCGGACCGCTGCGCCGGCCAGCCGATCCGCCGCGGCCAATCAGCGGCCTCGCTGCCGGGGCTGCAAGCGGTTACCGTGCCGGCCGCCTCGATTGACCGGCGAAGCGGCGCTTCCTGGGTCTTCACGCGGGAGTTCACGATGGACAAGCCCGGCAACCCGCCTGGCGGCGGACCGCGCGTCACCGGACGCACCGGCGGCCCCGCGGCACAGCTCCCGCCGGGCCTCGATGCCCGTTCGGCGGCCGTGCTGCGGGAAATCGTCGAACAATATGTCGAGACCGGAGAGCCGGTCGGCAGCCGCACGCTGTCGCGCCTGCTGCCGATGAACCTGTCGCCGGCGACCATCCGCAACGTCATGGCCGACCTGACCGAGGCCGGCCTGTTGTTCGCACCCCACACCTCCGCCGGAAGGCTGCCGACCGACCAGGGGCTGCGGCTGTTCGTGGACGGGCTGCTGCAGTTCGGCGAATTGTCGGAGGACGAGCGGGACACGATCTCCGCCGCGCTGGCTGCGTCCGGCCGCAGCCTGGAGGACACGCTGGCGGAGGCGAGCACCATGCTCTCCGGCCTGTCCGCCGCCGCCGGCCTGGTGCTGGCGCCGAAATCGGAAGGCGCGCTGCGGCACATCGAGTTCGTCCCGCTGGGGCCGGGCCGCGCGCTGGTGATCCTGGTGAGCGCCGAGGGCCAGGTGGAGAACCGGGTCATCGAGACGCCGCCGGGCACGCCCCCATCCACCCTGCAACAGGCCAGCAACTATCTGAATGCCCGGCTGTCGGGCCGCCCCCTGGCGGATGTCCGCCGCATCGTGGCGGAGGAACTGGCGGTCGATCGGTCGGAACTGGACACGCTGACGTCGCAGGTGGTGGAGGCGGGCCTGGCCACCTGGGCCGGCGGGGGACCGCGCGGCGCCAGCCTGATCATCCGCGGCCAGGGAAGGCTGCTGTCGGACGTGACGCAGATCGAGAGGCTGGCCGCGATCCAGGCACTGTTCGAGCGGCTGGAGGCGCAGGAGACCATGCTGCGTTTGCTCGAGTTGGCGGAACGATCCGAGGGAGTGCGCATTTTCATCGGCGCCGAGAGCGGGCTGTTCGGCAACGCCGGCCTGTCCATGGTGGTGGCGCCGGCGCGCAGCGAGGGCGGGCGGATCGTCGGCGCGATCGGAGTGATCGGGCCGACCCGGATCAATTACGGCCGGATCATCCCGGTGGTGGACTACACGGCGCGGGTGATCGGGCGGCTGCTGGGGTAGGGGAAAAGACCTCTCCCGCCTGCGGCGGGAGAGGTCGCCGCGCAGAGCGGCGGGTGAGACTGCCGCGTTGACCCGCGAGCCGCGCGGCGTCCATGGCCGCCCAGCGCAATGTTGCAACTTTGAATGTTCGTGGTGCATGGACAGGGGATGTTTAGGCCCGGTATTTGGTACGACGACGTCGGAATCCGCCACCAACTGGTTGGCCATGCCTTGCAAATGTGGCGCGACCATTGGGGCGCTGCAGGCTAGCACCCGCCAGTGCTTCGTCTGGATTTCCGCGTCTGGCCTAGTCCGACCACGGAGGGGGCCCACGATGGTTGGGCTGTCGGCACCGGTCGAGAGTCATTCGTTGGGCCGGTTGGCACAAAAGGCTTGCTGGCTCGGACTTCATAGAATAGACTAGCTTATCAAACCAGTTGATTAGCATGGATACCGCAAACACCATCGGCGCTTTCGTAGCCAAGACCCACCTGTCGGAATTGCTTGAGCGGGTGGAGCGTGGGGAAGTCATGACGATAACCCGCCGGGGCCGCCCGATCGCCCGGCTTGTCCCCATCGAAACAGCCACCCAGGATCGTGCCGCACAGGCGGTTGCCAGGCTGCGCGCCCTACGGCATGGCGCCACCCTGGGCGGGCTGGACTGGCGGGAACTGCGTGACACCGGCCGGTGCTGAGCATGCCGCGCCTCGTGCTGGATTGTTCCGTCGCGGTTGCCTGGTGCTTCGAGGACGAGGCTGCGCCCGAACTTGATGCCCTGCTGGACCGGATCCAGACCGAAGGGGCCGTTGTCCCGCCGTTGTGGACCCTGGAACTCGCCAATGTGCTCCTGATGGCTGCCCGCCGCGGGCGCATCGCGCGCGAGGCGGTCCAGGAACGGTTCGCATTGCTCGACATGCTGGCGATCGAAACCGACAGCCAGGGTAGTGGGACGGTCTGGCGCAGCACCGTATTGGCCCTGGCGCAGACCGAGACGCTGACGTTCCACGATGCCATCTATCTTGAGCTGGCGATTCGCCGCGGGCTGCCCCTGGCCAGCAGCGACAAGGCACTGCGCAGGGCCGCTGTGCAGCGCGGCGTGGCCGTCGCGCCCGCCACCGCTCCGCCCATCATCCCCGCGAAAGCGCAGGGCCGGACGGGCCCGGACGCCTGAGCCGGAGCCGGATCACCGCTTTCGCGGGGATGACGCCCACGCGGATCGTAAACCGGATCTTCATGATCGCGGCATACGATGGCGGGGCATTCCGTGACCCCCTCTGAAACCCGCTTTCCCCGAAACCCGCTTGTCCGGAACCCGTCTCCGCCCTAACTGAACGGCCATGAGCAACGAACCCGAAGCAATGCACGACACCCCACAGCCACCGTTCCCTGACGCCCGTCCTGACGCCGCGGCCGGCCCGGCCGCCACAGGCGCCGCCAACCAGAACGCGCCCCTGACGCAGGAGGCGGTGATGCAGGCCGCCACCGCCCGCATCGCCGCGCTCGACGCGGAGGTCGCGGAGCTGAAGGACCGCTGGATGCGCTCCGAGGCGGAGATCGCCAACGTCCGCGCCCGCGCCCGGCGCGAAGTGGACGAAACCCGGCAATACGCGGTGCAGAAATTCGCCGCCGACGTGGTCGAGGCGGCGGAAAACCTGCGGCGCGGCCTGGACAGCCTGCCGCCGCCCGAGCCGGACCAGCCGGAGATCGTCGGCAAGCTGCGCGAGGGCCTGGAAGGGGTCGAGCGCAGCTTCGTGGCGATCATGGAGCGCAACGGCATCAAGCGCGTGGACCCGACCGGCACGCCGTTCGATCCCAATCTCCACCAGGCCATGGCAGAGCAGGAGAGCGAGGCGTATCCGCCGGGAACGGTGATGCATGCCTGGACCCAGGCCTGGACGCTGAACGGCCGGTTGCTGCGGCCGGCGATGGTGGTCGTTGCCAAGGCGCCGCCGGCGGAACTGACCGCGGCGCCGGCCGCCGGGGCCGGCCGGAGCGCGAAACTGGACACAACGGCTTGACGCGCACCGCCAGGATGCCCACCCGGCCGGAAACCGTGCCGCTGGTGAACGAAAAACGCGGTGGCGACCCTTGCCCGGACCGCGGCACCCCCATACATCGGTGTCACATTAATCACCAAGGGACCCACGCGGTGCTTCGGGCCGCCCGGGTCCGCTGAAAGGAGCCTGACGCAATGTCCAAAGTCATCGGCATCGACCTCGGCACCACGAACTCCTGCGTCGCCATCATGGAAGGCAAGGACGTTCGGGTCATCGAGAACAGCGAGGGTGCGCGCACCACGCCCAGCATGGTCGCCTTCACCGACTCCGGGGAGCGCTTGGTCGGCCAGTCCGCCAAGCGCCAGGCGGTGACCAACCCGTCCAACACGCTTTATGCCATCAAGCGCCTGATCGGCCGCCGCTACGACGACCCGATGGTCGCCAAGGACAAGGGCCTGGTGCCCTACACCATCGTGCGCGGCGACAACGGCGACGCCTGGGTCGAGGCCCGCGGCGAGAAATATTCGCCGAGCCAGGTCAGCGCCTTCATCCTCGGCAAGATGAAGGAGACCGCCGAGGCCTATCTCGGCGAGCCGGTCAGCCAGGCGGTGATCACCGTGCCGGCCTATTTCAACGACAGCCAGCGCCAGGCCACCAAGGACGCCGGCCGCATCGCCGGGCTGGAGGTGCTGCGCATCATCAACGAGCCGACGGCGGCGGCGCTCGCCTACGGCATGGACAAGAAGACCGCCGGCACGATCGCGGTCTATGACCTCGGCGGCGGCACGTTCGACATCTCCGTGCTGGAGATCGGCGACGGTGTGTTCGAGGTGAAGTCCACCAACGGCGACACCTTCCTCGGCGGCGAGGATTTCGACGCCCGAATCATCGACTACCTGGCCGACGAGTTCCGCAAGGAGCAGGGGATCGACCTGCGCCGCGACAAGCTGGCGCTGCAGCGGCTGAAGGAGGCCGCGGAAAAGGCCAAGATCGAGCTGTCCTCCTCGAAGGAGACCGAGATCAACCTGCCTTTCATCACCGCCGACGCCGCCGGGCCGAAGCACCTGGTGATGAAGCTGACACGGGCGAAGCTGGAATCGCTGGTCGATGAGCTGATCGCCCGCACGCTCGATCCCTGCCGCGCCGCGCTGAAGGATGCCGGCGTGACCGCGGGCGAGATCCAGGAGGTGATCCTGGTCGGCGGCATGACCCGCATGCCGAAGGTCATCGACACGGTGAAGCAGTTCTTCGGCAAGGAGCCGGCGCGCAACGTCAACCCCGACGAGGTGGTGGCGATCGGCGCGGCGGTCCAGGGCGCGGTGCTGAAGGGCGACGTGAAGGACGTGCTGCTGCTGGACGTGACCCCACTGTCGCTGGGCATCGAGACGCTGGGCGGCGTGTTCACCCGGCTGATCGAGCGCAACACAACGATCCCGACCAAAAAGAGCCAGACCTTCTCTACCGCCGACGACAACCAGCAGGCGGTGACCATCAAGGTGTTCCAGGGCGAGCGCGAGATGGCCGCCGACAACAAGTTGCTCGGCCAGTTCGACCTGATGGGCATCCCGCCGGCGCCACGCGGCATGCCGCAGATCGAGGTGACGTTCGACATCGACGCGAATGGCATCGTCTCGGTGTCGGCGCGCGATAAGGCGACCGGCAAGGAGCAGCAGATCCGCATCCAGGCCTCGGGCGGGCTGTCGGAAGCCGACATCCAGCGCATGGTGAAGGAGGCGGAGGCGAACGCCGAGACCGACAAGCAGCGCCGCGAGACGGTCGAACTGCGCAACCACGCCGACGCCCTGATCCATCAGGTGGACAAGAACCTGAAGGAATTCGGCGACAAGGTCAGCGCGCAGGAAAAGGGCGAGGCCGAGGCGGCGCTGGCCGCGGCACGTTCGGCCATGGACAGCAACGATCCGGCGGCGTTGAAGCAGTCCACCGAGCGGCTGAGCCAGGCCGCGATGAAAATCGGCGAGGCGATGTACAAGGACCAGGCGGCGGCGGCCCAGGCCGCGGGCGCCACCTCGCAGGCGGGCGGTGCCGGCCCTGGCGGCGGACCGGGGGCGTCCGCCGGCAAGCCGGACGACAAGGTGGTGGATGCCGAGTTCGAAGAGGTGGACGAGAAAAAGAAGCGGTCCGCCTGACCGATCGGGGCCGCCAAGGCATGAGTGGTCGCGCCCGCGCTTCACGTGAAGGCGGGCGCGACTTTATTCTGGTTCGGCGCGGGCCGGTTTTTCCCAACGGACGGCAGCGCGGCACAAAGGGCTGAGAATGGCGAAGCAGGACTATTACGCCACGCTGGGGGTGGCGCGCGATGCGGGCGGCGACGACATCAAGAAGGCCTATCGCAAGCTCGCCATGCAGCATCACCCGGATCGCAATCCCGGCGACAAGCAGGCGGAAGCGAAATTCAAGGACGCCAGCGAGGCTTATGACGTCCTGAAGGATGAGCAGAAGCGCGCCGCGTACGACCGCTACGGCCATGCCGCCTTCGAGCAAGGCGGTGGGCCGGGTGGCTTTGCCGGCGGTTTCGAATTCTCGGCCGGTGGCGGCCTGAACGACATCTTCGACCAGATGTTCGGCGACATGATGGGGCGCCGCGGCGGTGGCGGGGCAGGTCGCCCGCGCACCGGCGCGGATATTCGCCAGGCGGTGGAGATCGACCTCGCCGAGGCATTCGCCGGTGCCAAGGTGAACCTGCGCGTGCCGACCCGCGTGGCCTGCGAGGCGTGCAACGGCACCGGTTCTGAGGACAAGAACCGCGCGCCCGACACCTGCCCGACCTGCCAGGGCGCCGGCAAGGTGCGGTCGCAGCAGGGCTTCTTCCTGATCGAGCGCACCTGCCCGACCTGCGGCGGCCAGGGCCGGGTGATTCGCAACCCGTGCCGTACCTGCCAGGGCGTCGGCACGGTGCAGCGGGAGCGCGCCTTGCAGGTGGCGATCCCGGCCGGCGTGGAAGACGGCACCCGCATCCGGCTGGCCGGCGAGGGGGAGGCCGGCGGCCAGGGCGCGCCCAACGGCGACCTGTACGTGCACGTCGCGGTGCGGCCGCATCCGTTCTTTCAGCGCGACGGGTCCAACATCCTGATGCGCGTGCCGCTGCGCATGAGCCAGGCGGCGCTGGGCGGCGACGTGGAAGTGCCGGTGATCGACGGCAGCCGGGCGAAGGTGAAGATCCCGCCGGGCACTCAGACCGGCGACCAGTTCCGGCTGCGGGCCAAGGGGTTTTCTGTCCTGCGCAGCGCGGCGCGCGGTGACATGTATATCCAGGTCGCGGTGGAGACGCCGCAGAACCTGACCCGCCGGCAGCGCGAGTTGCTGGAGGAGTTCGAGGCCGAATCGCTGAAGCACGCCAAGGGCAGCCCGGAACATGAGGGCTTCTTCGCCAAGGTGAAGGAGTTCTTCGAGGGCGGGCGAGGCTGAGCCGTGCGCGTCATGAGCGGCAGCCCGGATCGACCCCTGTCACCGTATTGTAATATCGACCAGAAACCACTTGTCTGACAGTAAAAAAACTGGTTCCTTGCCGAAATTACGGTATTGTAAGCACAGTGTCGAAAATGCAGGGTGGAACTGCTCGCCGTGTACTCAGCTAGGGCTGTCGTGGCCGCGCAAGGCCCCTCGGCGGAGAAGGCGGCACCCGCTCGCGTCATCGCGGAACCGTCCCTGTCGATATTCCACCAGCCTTGGTGGCTGGATATCGCTACGGACCGGAGTTGGGGGGAAGCCGTCGTTCGCGAAGACGGCATGGCGGTCGGTCGTCTGCCATACCCCATCGGCTCCAGATACGGCATGCCGGTTTCCACGCTGCCGAGCCTCATTCGAACGCTGGGACCGGCGATCCGGCCGCTGCCCGGCAAGGCCTCGACCGCGTTCCGCCGCCGCCTTGAGATTACCCACGCATTGATCGGCCAGTTGCCGCGGTTTGCCTATTTCGATCACCTCCTGGATCCGGGCATCACCGACGGCCTGGCGTTCGTTCATCGCGGATACGTCCTCGGCAGCAGCTATTGCTTCCGCATTGCCGCGGGGACGCCCGTTGCCGCCACCTGGGCGGAAATGAGCGATCGGCGGCGGCGCGTCGTGCGTCGGATAAGTTCACGGCGGGACCGATCGGCGACGCCGAGGAGTTCTGCCGGTTCTACGAGACCAATCTCGGTGCCGAGGGCAACATGCACGGTCCGGCGCGCATGCGGTCGCTCCTGGCCGAGATGATGGCGCGCGGCGCCGGGACGATGGTCGGCGCCCGCGACTCAGGCAACGTGCTGGTCGCCGCCGTGACGCTTGTTTGGGACACCCAGGCGATGTACTACCTGTTTGGCACGCGCCGGCCGGACATGTCCGAGAATGGCGCCACCAGCATGTTGATCTGGAAGGGAATCCAGGATGCCTGCGAACGAGGGCTGATCTTCGATCTGGACGGCGTCATCTCTCCTGGAATGCTGCAATTTCTCGCCGGCTTCGGTGGCACGCTGACCCAGCGGCTGCGCGTCCAAAATGTGAATCGCAGGTTCCGCCTGATCAATGCCATGCGTCACCTGCTGCGGGGCAACATCGATGTGCACACGCGCCGCGCAACGGAGGAATAGCGCATCCCGTTCTGACTGCATAATTGCAATGATGATGCGGTCGGCCGGCTCGCCTGCAAGACGCCTCGATAGCTTCATCGGCACTGCTTAACAACCTGCCACCGAAAACGGCCAGGCACCTGGACCGGCACCATGCTTCCCGCGTTGTTCGGGTGCCAGCCGCCGGCGGCGTAATGTTCCTCGAATTGGGAATCAGCATGACCAGCGCATCCAGGCGGTATCGCACCGGGTTGGCCGCCGTCGCGGCCCGGATCACGCGCCATGGACGAAGCCCGGGAGACCTGCCTTCGCTGGTTTGGAAGAATCTGTGCTATCCCTTTACGGCCGGCGCCGCCGAACGACGACGCGACCGAAGGATGGGGATCGACACTGCCGGCATTCTGGCGAAAGGCGAACTCGATCCGATCGGCGAGGCTGCATCGCTGGGAATCGATTACGTGCCCACCCCGAGCCTTATCGCGGAGTATCTGATCCGCCGGGTCGCTGACCGCGCGCGTCAATTCACCTTCGTCGATTTCGGGGCCGGCAAGGGTCGCGTGGCCGTTCTGGCGGCAAAATATCCGTTCGCCCGGGTCATCGGCATCGAGCATTCGCCCAGACTCGTCGCCGCCGCGAAGGACAACGCTGTTCGCTTCGCGCAACGCAACAAGTCCGCGGCGCCGGTGGACATCGTCCTGGCCGATGCCACCGAATGGCCGCTGCCACCTGGCCCGTCGGTGCTGTTCTTCTACTACCCGTTTGAATCACCGATGATGGAGAAGGTGGCGGCGCACATAGTCGCGTCGCAACAACACGCGCCCCGCAAGCTGTTTCTGGTGTTCTACAATGAGAAGCCGTACGAGCGCGTGTTCCGGCAATTCTTCGCTCACCCAGGGTTCCGCCGGGAGGAGGTCAGCGATCTGCCGCACGACCGGACTGCCCCGTTTCGGGATCACCGGGCAGTGATCTTCGAGTCGCTGCCTTAATGTTGCATCTTATGGTATAGGCCGAACCGCTCGACCTCCTTCTCCTCGTCGCTGTCCTCGAAGCGAACGACGACGAAGTAGCGGCTGCGGCCTGGCCGAGACACGACGCCCAGCCCCTCGGTGGGATGGAAGATTGGGTCGCCACTCTCGGCCCTGCGGTTTGACTGCCGAAATCCTGCTGGTATGGATTTGATTACGACCTGAGGTTCTGGAGCTGCTGCCTCGGCTGCCTTTGGTCCCTCCGCTTCCGGCGGGAGATACAGCTTGAGCAGCCTTGTGGTCTCCGAAGTGTTACCCTCAATATCGACAAACACCTTGATAACTTCACCAAGCAAGATTAGCATGAGCGATGCTATGATGAAGCTAAGGCCGCTACCAATCTCGACGAGACCTGCATAGGCGACCAACTCGTTGGAGTTCACCGATGCCAGTAGTTGGATCACTCCGACTACGACCGTCAGGCCGCCCAGAATGACTCCCACCCAGCCCAAGAATCTGGCAAGGCCCGATAGGGACTGGAGAACCGGATATCTACCCATGCCTCGCCTCCTCGCCAACTCTGACGTGCCTGCACCATGTCACTCCTGGGACCGGCGGGCGCCCCATATCATAGCCGGAACGAGAAGCCTATAGGTCGTTGCGAATCAGATGGAAGCACGGGCGAGGATCCTGCGATCCGGCGGCGTCAAATCGGGCCTAACGGCCACCACCAGCTAGCGAGCGAACGTCGGGGCTAAAAGCCGCGCCGACTCTCAGGCGGATGCGGTATCCGCCGGACTGGGCGCAATCGAATCGGTCGTGTTGGCGGTCGGTGTGGTCATGGGTTACCTTATCTTTGACCGCACCCTGGCATGCAAGCTCAATAAACGCAATATTCGCAATATCTTCAATTACGAGGCACCGAAAGTCTTGACGTACGAAGGACGACGGCAGTCCCACTGTCACGGCCGGGTGTGTCCCGGCCGGCCATGCCTTCCCCGCACGCACAACGAAAAGGCGTGGTTGGCCGGCACAGGGCCGGCCATGACGACGGAGACGGCCGGCACCGTCGGAGAGTCAAGGCTCTCGGCGTCTGGTATTAGTCGGACGCCTCGCCCGCAACACGGGAGAGACGGGCGGACGCGTCAGATCGGGCACACCCCGCTGGCGCATTGCAGGTGCACCAGGTCCACCGCCTCGCGCGACCCCGCCAGATCGATCGCCGCCACCAGCGCGGCGAAAGCCTCGGCGGACACCGTCTCCTCCGGCAGGTATTCGTAGCCCAGCGCATGATCCGGCCGCGTCGGCAAGATCGCGCAGCAGCGCACCTCCGGTTGCTCCTTCAGCACGATGGCGCGGAACCCGTCCAGGTCGTGCCGGTCGGTGTAGAGCTTCAGCGTGTAGCTGACCTGGTTGCCCTGCGACGCGCCGATCCAGTACCGCTCCAGCAACCGCAGCCAACGATATTGCTGCGTCGGGCTCGCCTCCGATGCCGTCACCAACTTCTCCGCCAGCCCCAGCCGCATGATCAGCGGCACCGTCGGAAACCCGACGATCGTCATGCCGGGGAAGCTCCGCAATTCGCGCAGCGGATAGCCGCGCGCCGCATACTCCCCGAGCAATGGATCGGAGCCGGACATCCATTCGCCGCTGGCCGGGTCGCGCGTGCCCTTGAACTGCACCCAGCGGAGGTACTGCGTCCGCGCCGGCAGGTGCGCGCCCTCGGTCAGCCCGAACAGCTTGCTGATGGTGCCGGAGGGCTTCACCGTGGTCACCGTCACTGGCCGGCGTAGCCCGAGTTCGCGCGCATACACGTCGCCCTCGTCCTTCGCCACTGCTGAGAGATGGTCGAGCATCGTCCAGAATGGCGCCGCCCGCGTCTCGTCCAGTAGCTCGGAAAAACCCAGCCCGAAGCGCAGCCACGCCCATTCGTGCAGCCCGGTGGGGCCGATTCCCATGCGGTTGGTGCGCGCGACCTCCTCGGCATACAGCGAGTCCATCCGGTTGGCGCGCATCAGGAACCGCACGCCGAGTCGCACGGCGTCCTCCACCCGCGCATCCCACAACGCGGCGACCGCGGGCGACGGCGTGCCGGGGCCGACCGCCTCCAGGGGTATTGGGCAGGCGAGCAGGGGGGCGAAATCGGCGATGACGCAGTAGCCGCCGGTGACGTGCAGGGTGATCTCGCCGCACGGATTGGTGGTGGCGGGAAAGTCCGATTCGGCCGCGCGCCGGGTGAGTTCCGCCAGCAGCGGCGCCGCCGCGTCCACTTGGTAGCGCGTGCTGCGGAAGGTCCGCCCGTCATGGTCCACCGGCCGGTCACGCGCCACGCCGGTGCGGTGGTCCTCCAGCCGGTCGCCGTTGATGAAGCCCGGCTCGCCGTTCACCCACGCGCAGCGGGTTGCCTCCTGAAACACAGCGACGGCGTGGCGGGTCATCGGATCGGTGGCGTCGCCGCCGCGCACGCGGGCCCAAAACTCGGCATCGACCATGACCGAATTGTTGGCGGTCCACAGTCCGCCCGCCTCCTTGCTGCGGATGAAGCGCAGCACGCCGGGGTCGCGCCAGGATTTGGTGGCCATCCGCGCGGCCCGCCGTGCGCCCCCCACCTGCACTTCCATCGACAGATAATGATCCAGCAGCAGCGCCTGCTCCCAGCGCTCCACCGGCACCGCGGCACGCGCCGGAACGATCACATGCTCACGTATGTTAAGGAAGGCGCGCAGCAGCGACACCGGGCCGGAGGCCGGCCGCCCCTGCATGCCGCAAATCGGCGTACCGGCTGGGCGAATCCGGGAAAAATCCAGCACCAGCGTCCGGTCATGCTCGCCGCGGAATGCCATCGACTCGAGCAACTCGACTGCCTTGGCCCAGCCCTCGCGACTATCCTCGATGCGGTAGCAGACGGCGCCCGGCGGGGAATCGGCCAGGTTTTCCAGCAATTCGCGGGTCAGGAACGCCCGCACCCCTGCCGCGTCGGCGGGCAAGCCGAGTTCGGCGGCGAAGCGCGACAGATCGCGAGCCGGATGATCCGGATGCTCCGGCGACAGGAATAGCAGCAGCGTCGGCGCCTGCGCCCAGTCCACCGCCATCAACGCATCGTCATAGCTGCGGCCGACTCCGGAGCCGTTCAGGAGGAGATAAAACTTGGCGAAGGAGGCCGCGGCGGTGGCGCAGTTGGTGAACACCTCCATGTTGCGCGTCGGCTGGTCGGCGTCGCCATGCTGGAGATGGCGGCCCGAGGTGAGCAGGGCGCCCGTGGCGATGGCGTTGCGCAGGCGTGCCCGCTCCTGGCGGGCGCGGGCGTCGAGCGGTCCCAGCAGGGCGATGTTGCCCTCGGCCACCCGGTCCGCGACTCGGCCGAAGCACTCCTGGTCCGCCGGGCGGAACACCGTGCGGCGCGCGACCGCGACGCCCATGCCGGGATCGAGCTTCCGGGCCGGCAGCGGCACCTCGCCGAATGCCGCGCCGGGCAGATCGCGGAGGCGAAGAGTGGCCAGACGGGCGATGTCGCCATCCATGTCGGTATGTCCTGCCCTTGGATCACCGCTACATGTAGTTCGATCGAGGCTGGATGGCAACTAGATACCGGTGCGCCGGCAAAATGAAGGTGAGGGCAGACCACAAAAAAACTCCCCTCCCTCAAGGGGAGGAGGAGTTTTCATTCATTCGATCCGATCAGCCCTGGATCAGTCTGCGGCGAGCGCCATCTGCCGCCGGGCGATCGCCTTGCCGCAGCAATCTTCCACCGCCTCGGCAACCGCGTCAGCGTGGTTGGCGAACACGTGATCCGCGCCGGTGAACACGCGATAATCCACATGCACGCCCTTTTGGGTGTTCAGCTTGTCCACCAGTTTCCGCACCGACGGCTCCGGCACCAACTCGTCCGAGTCGCCGTGGATCATCAGCCCGCCGCACGGGCAGGGGGCCAGGAAGCCGAAATCGTAGTGGCTGGCGGGCGGCGCGACGCTGACCCAGCCGGAGATTTCCGGCCGGCGCATCAGCAACTGCATGCCGATGAACGCCCCGAACGAATACCCGGCGATCCACAGACCGCCATGGCTGGGGTTCACCGCCTGCATCCAGTCGAGCGCCGCCGCGGCGTCGCCGATCTCGCCGATACCGCCGTCGTAGCGCCCCTGGCTGCGTCCCACGCCGCGGAAGTTGAACCGCATCACCGAGCACCCCAGGCGCTGAAACGCCTGGTACATCGTATAGGTGATCCGGTTGTTCATCGTTCCGCCGTGCAGCGGATGCGGGTGCAGGATCAGCGCCACGGGGGCACCGGTTTCCTTGGAATGGTGGTAGCGGCCCTCAAGCCGGCCATCCGGCCCTGCAAACATCACCTCAGGCATGGCAATCCCGAAACCCTGTTTCTGTCGTTTGCTTCCGGCGACATCGGGCGGGATCGTTCCGATCCCTGTCCGTGCCGCCGCCCCAAAAGTCCACGCGACGCAATTGCTGTATAGAGAACGCAGGTTGCTCGTTCGACCCTTCAGTAAGGAACGCCGTCACGCGGTTTCAGTTCCATGTGACCGGGCCCCCGCGGAATTCTTGACCTCGGGGGTCGGAAATCATAGCCTTCGCGCGAAATGGCTGAATACCGAGATCGCCGTCCTCCCACCCTCCGTTCCACCCCACCCGGGTTCCGCCCCTGGCCGGCCGTGCCCCGGCGCGGGTCTTGCTCCAGGGTGGGCCGACTATAGAGGACCATGTGCGATCTTTCATAACGGAATTGTCGCATGGCTTACATGTTCTTGCGTGAGATGATCCGCACATACCGGGAACGCGACCCGGCGGCCCGCTCCTCGGCCGAGGTGGTGCTGTGCTACCCCGGTGTGCATGCCGTCATGTGGCACTGGCTGTCTCACTGGCTGTGGATCCACGGTTTCCTGCTGACCGGCCGGTTCTCGTCTCATATCGCGCGCTGGCTCACCGGCATTGAGATCCATCCCGCGGCCAAGCTCGGTCGCCGGCTTGTGATCGACCACGGCATGGGCGTCGTGATCGGCGAGACCGCCGAAATCGGCGACGATTGCTACCTGTATCACCAGGTCACGCTCGGCGTGGCGCGCGCCAGCAGCGGCAAGCGGCACCCGACGATCGGCAACAACGTCATCATCGGTGCCGGCGCCAAGGTGCTCGGGCCGATCACCGTTGGGGACAATGCACGAATCGGCTCCAATTCCGTGGTGCTGGACTCCGTGCCGGCCGACACCACGGTGGTCGGCATGCCGGCCCGCCCGGTCGATCGCAAGCTGCCGCGCGCCGCGCCGCATTTCGACCCATACGGCATGCCGTGCGACGACAGCCTGGACCCGGTGCTGCGTGACCTCGAAGGGCTGCGCGCCGAACTGGCCGAGGTGGAGGCACGCGTCGCCCGCCTGGCCATGGCGCAGGCCCAGCAGCGCCAGGCGGAGCAGAAATTGCCGGCGGGCGACTAGCGATGCAGCTTTCCACGCGCGGGCGGTATGCCGTGATGGCGATGGTCGATCTGGCCACCCGCCAGGCCATCGGCTGCGAGTGCGGGCCGATCTGCCTCGCCGAGATCGCCGCGCGCCAGCAGCTCAGCCTGTCCTATCTGGAGCAATTGTTCGGCAAGCTGCGCCGCGCCGGCCTGGTGGCCTCGGCGCGCGGCCCCGGCGGCGGTTACCGGCTGGCACGAACCTCGGACCGCATCACCATCGCGGACATCGTCGGCGCGGTGGAAGAGCCGATCCATGCCACAAGGTGTCATGAGGGCAGCGGCGGCTGCATGGCCGCGCCCGCTTCGGGCGGTTTCGGCGAGCGCTGCCAGACCCATGATTTGTGGTACGAGCTGGGCCGCCAGATCGGGCTGTTCCTCGCCGGTGTCACCCTGGCCGACGTGGTGACCGGGCACGTGCTGGGCCGCGCGGTTACCGTGACCGGGCCGGCGGAGCCGCTGGCGGCGGATTAGGCAAAGGAAGGAACGAGCGGATCAGGCAGAGGAAGGAACAAGAAGACTTCCCCTCCCGCAAGGGGAGGGGAATGTGGTGAACCCATGCACTACCTCGACGCCAACGCCACCGAACCGCTCCGCCCCGAGGCGCGCGCCGCAATCGCGGCGGCCCTGGACGTGACCGGCAATCCGTCCTCCGTGCATGCCGCCGGCCGGGCGGCGCGGCGCATCATGGAAGACGCGCGCGAAGCGCTGGCGGCGCGGTTCGGCGGCCGGCCGGCCGATCTGGTCTTCACCTCCGGCGGCACCGAGGCCGACGCAATGGCGATCCACGCCCTCGGCGCCGGCCGGCGCATCATCATCGGCGCCACGGAGCATGACGCCGTGCGCGAAGCGGCCCAAGGCGCGGCGATCCTGCCGGTCGATCGCGCCGGCATCGCCGATCTCGCCGCGCTGGCGGCGTTGCTCGCCGCCGGTCCGCCCGCCCTGGTCTGCCTGATGCTCGCCAACAACGAGACCGGCACGCTGCAGCCGGTCGCCGACGCCGTCGCGCTGTGCCGCCGCTACGGCGCCCGGCTGCATGTCGATGCCGTGCAGGCCGCCGGGCGAATGGCGGTGGATTTTGCCGCCCTGGGCGCCGACAGCCTGGCCATCTCCTCGCACAAACTGGGCGGTCCGTCCGGGGCGGGGGTCTTGCTGCTGGCGCCCGGGGTCTCCGCCATCCCGCCGCTGATCGCCGGCGGCGGGCAGGAGCGCGGTCGGCGTGGTGGCACGCCGCCGGTCGCGGCGATCGCCGGATTCGCGGCGGCGGCGCTGGCATCCGGCAACGCCGCCGCGCTGGCCCCGTTGCGCGACGCGGCAGAGCATGCGGCGGTGGCGTGCGGCGCGGTGGTGTGCGGCGCGGGCGCCCCGCGGCTGCCCAACACCACCTGCCTGGCGCTGCCCGGCGTACGGGCGGACGCCCAGGTGATCGCGCTGGACCTGGCGGGAATCGCGGTCAGCGCCGGCGCGGCCTGCAGCTCCGGCAAGGTCGCCGCGAGCCACGTGCTGGCGGCGATGGGGTTGGGTCCGCTGGCAGGGCAGGCGATCCGGATCTCCTTGCCGTGGAACGCGACCGCGGCCGACGTGGCGGCGTTCGCCGGCGCCTACCAGGGCCGGGTGCGATCGCTGCTGGCGCGCGCGGCTGAATAACCGAGGTGTATTCCGCCGCCGCCGATGTCTGCCTGGGCGCCGCGCTGACCAAGACGTTCTATGGCGCCGTGTGTTCGGCCGGCTGCGCTCCACCCCTTCGCGGCTGCGGCCCATCCTCGGGGTGCGCCTCGAACCACAGGGCGTCCGCACAAAAGTCGAGTTCGCCAGGCCATTCCAGACTGCGCCCGCGTTCGCCGACATGGACCCGGGCGAACGTCGCCGGGTCGCTTAATGCGGCAAGCACGCCTTTGCCGGCTAGATGCCCGAAATGGTGCACCGTCGTCGCGCCGTTCGCCCAGGCGCGTGTCACGCTGCTGGCCGCGGGATCAGGCACTGCGCGCATGATCACATGATCCAGCATCTTCGCCATCGTTACATCCTTTCCGGCCGCGGCATGGCTCGTTCCAGACCTCGCCGGTGGAACGGCACGCGTCGATTGGATGACCTGCCGCATGTCCTGGCCAATCGCCCGCCAATCCGACGCCAGGGCATCGCGGTCGCTGGCGCCGAACGTGGCACGGCTACCATTCGGGATCGGCAGCGGATCGACCACGGTGCCGGCGCCGCGCAGGTAGTCAAGGACGCGCTCGCTCCAGCCCCGGCCGGCACGATAGCTGCTCTGGCTGCTCGCGGCAGGCGTAGAACGGCGACGGAATGCACCCAACATGGTCCTCCTCGGCGCCGCGCGGCGATGCCACCCGTGCGCCTATATGACGGCGAACGCCCCGCCCCGCCAGTGCGGCGGAGCAGCGCCGATCGGACGTTACTCCGTCAGGGCGGTGGGAGCCCGCCGCGCGGCCAGCAAGGAGATCGCCTTCCAGCCGGCCAAGGAATTGAAGGAAGCCGTGCAGGGTCGATGCCGAAAGCGGATCGGCCTACACTGTTTCGATGACAGCCGCCGGCCAATTCATCGCCGCCGAACTCCGCAGGGAATGGTGAAGTGGGAATATCTCATCGGAGACGGACCTGCATCTCAAGCATGTGTTCCGCAAGCTCGGTTGGGATGCGCCTGCCTCGACGCTGGCGGCGGCGGTAGGGGAAGAGATCGACAGGCTGGACCGGGAGGCTGCGACGATTCGAAAGCTGTGTGCTACTCTGTTTGACGCTAGGTAGCGGGACGACAGGTAGCGGGACGACATTCTTGGGGAACATCGTGCAATTCAGTGGTGCCCAACGCCAGCGCCGATTGACTTGTATCAATGCGGCACCCATGTAGCCCAGTATGTATTTGCCGACCCGCCCTATGTGGGCCGTCTTGGCGATCTGCTTGAATTACGAAAGCTGCGGCATGTCTGACGAAATCGAACCTTTGGTCGCTGCCGGCGAGCCAACGACGCCGAGTTCCGAGCGCCGTAGGCCGGGGCGGTTGGAAAACGTCCATCCATCTCTAATACCGTTGCTGCGAGGCGAGGCGGCGCCGGGCCGCGCGTTGGAGGACATCCAAGAGCATGGGCTGGCTCCCGCAACTGGCATTGCGGTGAGCGTGTTCCTATCCGGCCTGATCTGGATAATTATCGGGTTTTCGGTTTATCTTCTCTTGCGGTAACTTGGGTCGATTTTTGATACGCCAGCCAGTGACGATTATGGCAAGCGGTGACGATAGGGGCTGCAAACCCACCTGACGTTCCATCCGCTCGTACACACGATCCTGCCACGGCCCGCTCGATCATTCCCGGTAAGGCCGTCCCGGCACGATCACACCACACCGTCTGGGAACCACCGTCACCCCGGGTCATTGGCAGCCGGATCAGCCGGACGGTCTTGAACCCTCTGGTGGACAGTTGGAGAAGGTTCAGGGTGGTGGCAGACGATCGTTGCCAGGGAAGAGGTCGAGAGATCGGACAGAGAGTCTACCACGCTTTGTAAGCTAATTACTGACCTGTTTGGTGCTCGATAGCCAATGTAAAACTGAGTAGATTCCGAACCTACCTCTCCATCCCCTGTCCAGGTGGCTTGGCCGCATCGCCAACAAAACAGACGGGGGCGGCAACATGGCCTACTATCGTTTGTATCTGCTCAACGACACTGAGCGCATTTTCGACTGTCAGGCGATCGAGCGTGACAGCGACGATGCGGCGGTTCTTGCAGCGGCGGTGCCTGGTGTTCACAGTCCTGCCGTGGAGATATGGGCTGGTGCCCGCAAAGTGGCGCACTTGACCGCCGAGCAACTGGATAGCCAGCGAGCATCGCTTGCCCTGCTAGGGCTGTTTCGCCGTGCGGGCCGGACAGTCCCGCAACGTGTGGGATCGACCAGCAGGGACGCCAATGACGCCTAAGTTTCTTCACGAACAGGCAACATATCTCCGCGGTATAGCTGGCGTGACTGATCTCAGGACCTCGAAGGTGACGTTGCTGACATTGGCCGAGGACTATGAGGCTCTGGCGAAGGCCGCCGAGAAGTTGAACGCAGAGGAGATGCAGGGCTGTTCAACGCTCTCAACCGAAGCTCAACTTGGACAAGGCATCGAGTCCGGCGAGAGCGGCAACGCCCACTACCCAGCGGTCACACCAACCGTCATCCCAGGGTCAGTAGCAGCAGGATCACCACGACGGTCGAGGACCTTGGTCCGCCCGTCCTGGGAGGTTCACCAGCCAACTGCAGCCACGGTACGGGCAGAGGCCAAAGACCTCGGGGCGCCGGCCAGAATCGTCACCACGACCGTCCCCAGAGGCTGGTCGGCGAGGTTCGGCGGGATAGAATTTGTGGCTGGAGCCGGCGAGTCGATGCGGACCCTGGCTGATCCAACCTGTTGCACCGCACCGGGCTTTATCAGAGATTACCAGAATTAACCATAAAACTTACCATAAGCCGAGCGGCGACCGGAAATTCCGCTTTATTTTTCAATGAGTCGGGCACCTGGAATAGGAATGGCGTCCCGTAGGGGATTCGAACCCCTGTTGCCGCCGTGAGAGGGCGGCGTCCTGGGCCTCTAGACGAACGGGACCGCAGCCAGGAAGCGGCTATTAGGCCAGAACGGCCGCCCACTCAAGCACCCCTGCGCAGCAGCCCGCACCGCATTACGGTGCCAGCGTAATCCGCCCCGCCACCGTCCCCGACCGCGGATCGACCAGCACCACCCGGTCCGCCCCGCCACCCTGCAACCGCACCGCCAGCCGGTCCCCCGCCGCGGCGATCCCGGCGATGCGTGTCCCCGCCGGCTCGTGCAGCACCAACGCCAGGGGAGCCTCGGCGGCGACCGGCGCCCGACCGGCGGTCGGTGCCGACATCCGGTGCGCGATCACCGCCACCAACACGCCGGTGCCGGCCACGATCATCACCCCCATGACGATCGTCAGCACCTTCAGCGCCCGCATGCCGTTGCCCACACGCCCTCCCTCCGTCCAATCCCGTCTTTCCCCGACCAATCCGATTGACCGGTGCCGATGCCCTCGCCACATTTGGTCAGGTTGGTCAAGGAGCGATCGATGACCCGGATCGTAAGCCTCTACAACGCCAAGACCCATCTGTCCGGGTTGGTCGAGCAGGCCGCGGCCGGAGAGACGAAATCGTCATTGCCAAGAATGGCGTGTCGCAGGCCAGGCTGGTCCCGGTCCCGGTCCCGGTCGCGTCCCGCGGACAACGGCGCAAGCCGCCCAACGCCATGCATATTCGCCGCATTGCGGACGATTTCGACGGTCCGGATGCCACGGTCGTGAGGTTGTTCGAAGGCAGTGAATAGTGGACCTGCTGCTCGATACCCAGGTGTTTCTCTGGTGGGACAGGCAAGACCCGGCACTGCGTGGTCAGGTTCAGGCGGTCATCGCGGATCCTGCCAACCGGGTCTATGTCGGTGCGGCATCCCTATGGGAAGCCGCCATCAAGCGACGCCTTGGGAAGCTGGAGTTCGACGGCTCTCCCACCAGCGCAATCGCGGCCAACGGTTTTCACGAGCTGCCCATCCGCGCCGCGGACGCCGAAAGTGCCGGGGACCTGTCATGGCGGCACAATGACCCATTCGATCGGCTGCTGGTCGCACAAGCCAGGCCGCTGACGATCACCCTGGTCACGGCGGACAGGACGGTCCGGGCCTTCGATGGTGTTGCCCAGCTCTGGGCGGGATAAACCCCTGGCCATGCCCGCCCCATCCCCCGCCGACCGGTTCCGCGTCACCGCCGACGCAGCGCAGGCGGGCCAGCGGCTCGACCGGTTCCTCACCGCCGCCATCGGCACGCTGTCGCGCTCCCGCGTCAAGGCGCTCATCGAATCCGGCCAGGCCCGCCAGGGCGACACCACCCTGCGCGAACCGGCCGAGCCGGTACGTGCCGGCGCCGCTTACACGCTGCATTTGCCGCCGCCGACCGCTGCCACGCCGCAGCCGCAGGCGATTGCCCTCGCCATCCTGTATGAGGACGCCGACCTGGTGGTGCTCGACAAGCCGGCCGGGCTGGTCGTCCACCCGGCCCCGGGCAACCTGGACGGTACGCTGGTGAATGCCCTCCTCGCGCATTGTGGCCCCGGCCTCACCGGAATCGGCACCGAGCGCCGACCGGGCATCGTGCATCGGCTGGACAAGGACACGTCGGGGGTGATGGTCGTCGCCAAGACCCAGGCGGCGAATGACGGCCTGACCGCCGCCTTCGCCGCGCGGGACCTGGACCGCGCCTATCTCGCGTTGTGCTGGGGGGTGCCGTCGCCGCTCGCCGGCGAGATCGAGGGCGCCATCGGCCGCGATCCGCGCGACCGCAAGCGCATGGCGGTGGTGACCCGTGGCGGCAAGGCGGCGCTGACGCGCTACCGCACGCTGCGCGCCTGGCGCACCGGCGCCGCGCTGCTGGAGTGCCGGCTGGCGACCGGGCGCACGCATCAAATCCGCGTGCACCTCGCAAGCCGGGGCCATCCGGTTGTGGGCGACCCGGTGTATCTGCGCCGGATTCCCGCGGCGGCCCGGATTCTGCCGGCGCCAATCCGCCAGATCCTGCTGGATTTCCCCCGTCAGGCACTGCACGCCGCCCGGCTCGGCTTCGTCCATCCGGTCAGCGGCCGGCCGTTGGTGTTCGAAACGCCGCCGCCAGCCGACTTCCGGGCCTTGCCTGATGCGCTGGATGCCGCCCTGCACCCGCCGCAGGCCTGGGTTACCCGGGACTGAACAAAGGGTAATCTTGACAGGACTATTCCGGTCCTGTATATCACGCCCTGCCGGCGAGGGAGGATGCCTTCACCGGTGGGGACGTCCGGAAACGCCGCTGCCGCTGTCTGGGGCGGGTGTCCGGGACGTGATGTCCCTCTCCGCATCCCGAGTGGTATTTGCCACATTCGGGCCATGTCCTGCGCCAGACAATGGGCAAGACGAAACCCCCGGCCAAAGGAGCCTTTCCGTGGCCTCTGCCGTTATCAACGTCGCCCCCGAGGGCAATCTGTCGCGGTATCTCCAGGAGATCCGCAAATTCCCGATGCTGTCGCCGGAGGAGGAGCTTTCCCTCTCCAAGCGCTGGCGCGACCACCAGGATATGGAGGCGGCGCACAAGCTTGTCACCTCCCACCTGCGACTCGTCGCTAAAATCGCCATGGGCTATCGCGGTTATGGCCTGCCGGTCGGCGAGCTGATCAGCGAGGGCAATGTCGGCATGATGCAGGCGGTCAAGCGGTTCGATCCGGACCGCGGCTTCCGCCTCGCCACCTATGCCATGTGGTGGATCCGCGCGGCGATCCAGGAATACATCCTGCACTCCTGGTCGCTGGTGAAGATGGGCACCACCGCGGCGCAGAAGAAGCTGTTCTTCAACCTGCGCCGGCTGAAGGGCCAGATGCAGGCGATCGAAGACGGCGACCTTCAGCCGGAGCAAGTGGCCAAGATCGCCCGGATGCTGGACGTGCCGGAACAGGATGTCGTGAGCATGAACCGTCGGCTGGCGGCGCCTGACCATAGCTTGAACGCCCCGGTTCGCCAGGACAGCGAGGGCGAGTGGCAGGACTGGCTGGTGGACGAAACCGAAAGCCAGGAAACCACCATCGCCGACCGCGAGGAACTGTCCGGCCGCAAGGCCCTGCTGACCGGCGCGTTGAAGACGCTGAACGAGCGCGAGCGGCACATCCTGATCGAGCGCCGGCTGCAGGATAATCCGACCACGCTGGAGGAGTTGTCGCAGCAATACGGCATCTCGCGCGAGCGGGTGCGGCAGATCGAGGTGCGCGCCTTCGAGAAGCTGCAGAAGGCGATGAAGGCGCAGATCGCCGAGCGGCGGCTGCAGGCGGCCAACCGGCAGCCGGCCGTCGCGGAACGCTGATACAAAACCTCATTGGCTTGCGGGAGAGGTTAACCGTCGCCTACATCCCGACCGAATACCCCCCGTCCACCGGGATCGCCGTGCCACTGACGAAATCCGACGCCGGACTGGCGAGGAACGCCGCAATCCCAGCCATGTCCGCCGGCGTGCCCCAGCGCCCCGCGGGCGTGCGGTTTTCCACCCGCTCGTGCAATCCGGACACCTGTTGCCGCGCGCGCTGCGTCAGTTCCGTATCGATCCAGCCGGGCAGCACGGCGTTCACCTGGATGTTGTCCTTCGCCCAGGCGGTCGCCAACGCTCGCGTCATCTGCACGATGCCGCCCTTGCTGGAGCCGTACGGCGCGGCATAGGGCGCGCCGAACAGCGACATCATCGAGCCGATATTGATTATTTTTCCCCCGTTGCCGGTGCGCTTCATCGCGTGGTAGGCCGCCTGCGACAACAGGAACGCGCTGGTCAGGTTGGTATCCAGCACCGTGTGCCACTCTGCTTCGGTATAGTCCTCCGGCATCTTGCGGATCGCCGTGCCGGCGTTGTTCACCAGGATGTCGAGCCGGCCGAATGTTTCCTCCGTCTCCGCGACCAGCTTCAGGCAATCGGCTTTCTGCGTGACGTCGGCGGCGATGAACGCCGTCCGCACGCCGAACGGCCGCAGCGACTCTAGCGCAATTTGCGCCTTCTCCGCATTGCGCCCGGAGATCGCGATGGACGCGCCGCAGGACGCCATGCCCTGCGCCATGCCGAGTCCGATGCCGCCATTGCCGCCGGTGACCAGCGCCACCTTGCCGGTGAGGTCGAACAGTTTCATCGGGCTCATGCCGCGCCGCGCCGCATTTCGCCGGCGCGCGTCTCCGCCAGGTGGTCGAACGCCTTGCGGTAGGTTCCCAGGCCCAGCGTCTGCGACCGCAACTCGATGATCAGGTCGTGCAACTCCGCTTCCGGCACCTGCGCCTCCACGTCGTCCCAGCCGGGCCAGCCCTCGCG
Organism: Acetobacteraceae bacterium; assembly: GCA_035535035.1. GTDB lineage: Bacteria > Pseudomonadota > Alphaproteobacteria > Acetobacterales > Acetobacteraceae > JASHVB01. The sequence continues at coordinate 8,540 of DATLQW010000149.1, read as the reverse complement.
TTCCGCGAACCCGAGGATCTGCCCGCGCCGCCCGGTGACCAGCCGTTGCGCGCGCGCGGTGTAGTCGTTCGGCACGCTGACCGTCACGTGATAGATCGGTTCGAGCAATACCGGGTCGGCCTTCGCCAGACCCTCCTTCATCGCCAGGCTGGTCGCGGTCTTGAATGCCATGTCCGAGCTGTCCACGCTGTGGAACTGACCGTCCACCAGCGTGACGGAAATATCCACCACCGGATAGCCGAACGGTCCCTTCTTCGCCGCTTCCTCTGCCGCCTCGCCCACCGCGGGAATGAAGTTGCGCGGCACCGCGCCGCCCACCACCTTGTCGATGAATTCGAACCCGGCACCGCGTTCGCGCGGGGAAATATCGATCTTCACGTCGGCGAACTGGCCGTGTCCGCCGCTCTGCTTTTTCAGCCGGCCATGCTCGTGCACCGCCCGGCGGATGGTCTCCTTGAAGGCGACCTGCGGCTTGTGCGTCGTCACCTTCAGCGCGTAATTGTTCGACAGCCGGGCGACGGTTGCGTTCAGGTGCATCTCGCCCTGGCCGTGCAACACCGTTTCGCTGGTGTCCTGCGCCTGCGTCACCGAAAGCGTCGGATCCTCCTCGCGCAGTTTCGTCAGCGCGCCGTTCAGCTTCACGTCATCCTTGTGGTCGGACGTGACGATCGCCAGCGAGTACACCGGAGGCGGCGCTTCGGGGAACGGCAATTGCTCCGGCGCGGCGCCAGGCGACACCGTGGCACCGGTCGCCACTCCCTCCAGCCGGCTGAACGCGACGATGTCGCCCGCCGCCGCCTCGGCGCATTTCGTCAGTTCGCCCCCCTGGAAACGATAGATGCCGCCCAGCCGCGACCCGCCCAATGTCGCGCCGTCCTTGATCGCGCCGCGCCAGACCCGCGCATAGGACAGCTTGCCGGTATGGCCGGCGTGCACGGTCTTGAAGATCTGCGCCAGCGGCGGTCCATCGGCGGAAACGTTTCTGCGCGCGGCGGTCTCGGCAACGAACGGCGTGTCGTGCCGCAGCGCCTTCCACAGCCGGCGTACCCCATGGGCATTCTCCGCCGAGCCCAGCAGCACCTCGATCACCGAGCCGGCCGCCAGGTCCTTTCGCAGGTCGCGATAAATCTCGTCGGAGCTGGGCTTGATGTCCTCCAGCACCTTCTCCAGCAGCGCATCGTCACGATCGGCCAGCGTCTCCACCAGTTTGCCCAGCGCCTCCTGCTCTTCGTCCTGCATCGTCGATGGAATCTGCATCAATTCGGAGGCCTGACCCTTGCGATAGCGATACGCCCGCTCGCTCACCACATCGACATAGCCGTTGACCGCCTGGCCGTCGGTGATCGGCACCTGGCGCAGCACCAGCGGCGACTTCGCGTAGGCCTGCAGCGCCGCCAGCGTGTCGCCTACGCCGCCGTCCAGCGTGTCGATCTTGTTGATGAACAGCACGTGCGGCACGCCCAGGTCCGCCAGCAGCTTGAGCGCCGGCGCCACGGTCAGCGCGCGCGCCGGCACCGGCTCGCAAACCACCACGGCGACATCGACCATCGCCAGTGCGGCACACATCTCGTGGTTGAATTCGATCGAGCCGGGGCAGTCCAGCACCGCCCAGGCATCGCCGAGATAAAGGCCGTGGCCGATGCGGATCTCGGTGGTCATCGGGCGGTTGCGCGGATCGGCGGGCCGCCTCACTGGCGCGCCGGCCGCTTCCATCATGACCTCGAACAGTGTGGACTTGCCGCTGCTGTATGGCCCTACCAGCGCCACCGAGCGGGGACTTCTGCCGTTCTGGCTTCCTGACATGGCCGCGCCTCCTGATGTTCTTGCATGCGGGCGCCGGTCGCGCTGTGGTCCCGCCACACGAGGGCCCGGACGACCCCGTGTGGCGATCCTAGCGAAGTTTTTGTGACAAGCGAGTCCCGCCGCGGTGATCCGCCGCGAACTTCCATGCGGCCACGGATAGCCGCCGTGACGTTGGTGCCTTCGGTGCGGCGTCCACCCGGCTACCAACCATGAGTAGAAGTACCCACTTGTCAGAACTCAGGAGCAATTCGACTCTGCGGTGCCGGGGCGTGGCTTGTCCGATGCCCGCAGGGCACGGTGGCCGCGGTACATGTCGGAGGTTGCCCAATGAGCCTGATAGACAACAGCGAGTACTGGCGTGCTCGCGCGCATGAAGCCAGGATCACCGCCGACTGCATGTTTGACGCCGGCTGCCGGAATATCATGCTCGATATCGCGCGGGACTACGAACGCATTATGCAATGGTTTGAGGCGCGGCCTGCATTCCCGGCTGACAATCCAGGCTGCTGACAATCCAGGCCGGAGTTTGACCATCCCGCGTCCGCCGGCTCTGCGCGCTGCTTGCCTCCACGTGGTGGCGATCGGCTGGTGGCGGTTCGTGTCAGTCCACTGCCTCGCCGTGATCCGGCCCCTCGATGCTCCGCACATGCGCGTTGAGGCGCACCAGCGCCTTGCGCAGCGCCTCCCACTGCGCGCGTCCCATGCCCTCGGCCAGCGTCGTCTCCAGTGCGCACGCCAGCGGCACGACGCCATGATGCACCGTTTCCCCCTTGCGCGTCATGCGCAACAGGCGGCCACGCCCATCCTTCGGGTCGGGCGATTGCCGGATCAGCCCACGCGCCGCCAGCCCGGCCGCGGCGCGGCTGACCTTCACCTTGTCCATCGCGGTCCATTCGCCCACCGCCGTCGGCGACACGCTGTGAAACCGGGCAATCGTCGCCAGCACGCGCCATTCCGGAATCGTCAGTCCAAATGCGCGGGAATAGCTGCGGGAAAACAGGCGCGAGACACGATTGGCGGCCACCGACAATTGGTAGGGCAAAAAATCCTCCAGCCGGAAGTCGTCTTGCGCCGCCCCAGGGGCCGCGCCGAGTGCCGGCATGGCGCTCGGTCCGGTTTTCATTTAGTTTTGCCTCCTCCCGAGCGACGTCCCTTGATAACCCGAATAATGCTGCCTGGGAACGGGCGGTTTTAGGGTTGATCCGGCAGGCAGGGGAGGACGGCCCATGTGGCTCTGCACCAATTTTCGTCCCTCCACGGCGCGGCGCCTGCGCATCGCACTGGCGCTGAAAGACCTGTCGCCGGCGCGGCAATTCATCCATCTGCTGAAGGACGGCGGGCAACAGAACACCGGCGCGTTTCGCGCAAAGAATCCGCTCGGCGTGGTGCCGGTGCTGGAGACCGATGACGGCGCGCCGCCGACGCGGCCGCGCGCCATCTTGGAGTGGCTGGACGAGACCCCTCCCACGCCACCGCGCCGGAATGTCAGATGGACGCATCCTGATCAACCGGAGACCACCGCGCAGCGCCGAGCGTGTGGGCGATCCGGCCGGCACCCTCGTTTCCCGCCAGCCAGAGGCTGGGTAAAGTATCGGTCCGGTAGCAATCCATGAACCTTTCCAACGCTATCCTCCGCCTGATGCCACCGGCGAAAGGCGCGGAGAATGTTTGAATCCGCTGAGCTCGGCCACCACATCCCGAAGTCCGGCTATGACCGCGACGAACCGCTGCTCCGTGCCCGCCTGCTGACGCTGCAATACGACATGCTGGAGAAGGCCGCGTTTCCGGTGGTGATCATCATCGGCGGCGTCGATGGTGCGGGCAAAAGCGAGACCCTCAATATCCTGCACGCGTGGATGGACCCGCGCCACATCGTCACCTCCGCGTTCGGCGAGATGTCGGACGAGGAACGCGAGCGACCGCGCATGTGGCGCTATTGGCGCGCGATGCCGCCGAAGGGGCGCATCGGCATCCTGTTCGGCGCCTGGCATTCCAACCCCATCCTCGACCGCGTCGCCGGCAGGACCACCGAGGACGAACTGGTGCGCGCCGCCGAGCGTATCGTCCGGTTCGAGCGCATGCTGGTGGACGAGGGCACGCTGCTGCTGAAATTCTGGTTCCATTTGTCGAAGCAGGCGCAGAAGGCGCGGTTGCAGGCGCTGGAGGCCGATCCGAAGACGCGCTGGCGCATCAGCGACACCGATTGGGAGCGGTTCAAGATCTATGACCGCTTCCGCAGGGTGTCGGAGCTGGCGCTGCGCCGCACCAACGCCGGCCACGCGCCCTGGATCGTGGTTGAGGGGAGCGACCCGAACTACCGTTACCTCACGGTCGGGCGCGCCGTCGCCGACGCGGTGCAGCGCCGGTTGAGCGGCGACAAGCCGCTGACGGCGCAACCGGCGGCCCTGCCGGAGCCGCCCGCCGATGGCCGTACCGTGCTGTCCGCCCTCGACTACCACCAGACGCTGACGCGCAAGGCCTACCGGCGCGCACTGGACAAATACCAGGGGATGTTGAACCTGCTGACGCGGCGGCGAAAATTCAGCCAGCGCTCGACCATCGTCGTATTCGAGGGGATGGACGCGGCCGGCAAGGGCAGCGCGATCCGTCGTGTCGTCTGGCCGCTGGACGCCAGACATTACCGCGTCATTCCGATCGCGGCGCCGACCGAGGAGGAACGCGCGCAGCCCTATCTCTGGCGCTTCTGGCGGCACCTGCCGCGGCTCGGCCGGGTCACCATCTTCGACCGTTCCTGGTACGGCCGCGTTTTGGTGGAGCGCGTCGAGGGATTCTGCTCCGAGGCGGACTGGATGCGCGCCTACGGCGAGATCAACGATTTCGAGGAACAGATCGCCGAGGCCGGTGGTGTCGTCGTCAAGTTCTGGCTGACGATCACGCCGGACGAGCAATTGGCAAGGTTCCGCGCGCGCGAGACCTCGCCGTTCAAGAGCTTCAAGCTCACCGGCGAGGACTGGCGCAATCGCGACAAGGCGGCCGAGTACGACCGGGCGGTGTGCGACATGATCGACCGCACCAACAATGCGTTCGCACCCTGGGTGCTGGTCCCGGCGAACGACAAGTACTTCGCCCGCGTCATGGTGCTGCGCACGCTGTGCGAGCGCATCGAGGCGGCGTTGTAGGTTGCAAGCGGTAGGTTGCGGATTGCAAGACTCCCCCACCCCTTGCGGCAGGGGGTTGGGGGAGGGGTCGGTCGGAGGCTCGCACTGACCGCCCCCCAATCTGCTCCCGCAAGGGAAGGGGGAGGCTTCTACCGCCGCGCGACCACCGCTTCGCGGACGAAGGGACATGCACTACCCTGCCTCCCTCGCGGCCGGCAAATACGGAGGAACGCATGAAAATCGCCCGCATCGAGGACCTGCACTGCGACGCCGGCTGGCGCACCTTCTCCTTCCTGAAGATCACCACCGACGACGGCATCGCCGGCTGGTCAGAATATACCGAGGCCGACGGCAGCCGCGGCCTGACCGGCGTGATCCACGGCCTCGCGGAGGCGCTGATCGGCCAGGATCCGCGGCCGGTGCAGTACATCGCGTCGAATCTGTGGGTGCGCCAGGTGCAGGCCCCCGGCGGCGTCAATTCCCGCGCCATCGCCGCGATCGAAAACGCCCTGCTCGACATCAAGGGCAAAGCGCTCGGCGTGCCGGTGTACGAGTTGTTCGGCGGCCCCGTGCGCACGCGCATCCCGGTGTATTGGTCGCATTGCGGTTCCTACCGTGTGCGCAACCATGAGCTGGTGGGGGTGACGCCGCTGCGCAGCTACGACGACATCGCGGCGCTTGGGGCCGAGGTGAAGCGGCGGGGCTTCAAGGCGCTGAAGACCAACATCCTGCCGTTCAATGGCGAGAAACTTACCAATTTCGGCCCGGGCTTCGGCCGCACCCCCGGCTGGCCGGAACTCAATATCGACCGCAAGACCTTGCAGTCGCTGCACGATCAGCTCTCGGCGTTCCGCGCCGGCGCCGGGCCGGAGATGGGCCTGCATCTCGACGTGAACTACCATTTCAAGACCGAGGGCTATCTCCAGGTCGCCAAGGCGGTGGCGCCGTTCGACATGACCTGGCTGGAAATCGACACCTGGGACCCGCAGTCCCTGGCGCTGATCCGCCGTGCCGCGCCGTGCCCGATCGCCTCGCTGGAATCGGTGTGCGGGCGGCGCGCGTTCCGGCCGTTCTTCGACGCCTATGCGGCGGACGTGGCGATCATCGACGTGATCTGGAATGGCTTCCTGGAGTCGATCAAGATCGCCGCGATGGCGGAGGCGTACGAAGTGAACTGCGCGCCGCACAACTACTATGGCCATCTGTGTTCGGGCATCAGCGCGGCATTCTGCGCCGTGGTGCCGAATTTCCGGGTGATGGAAATCGACATCGACAGCGTATCCTGGCGCGACGAGCTGTTCGTCAACCCGCCGGCGATCGAGGATGGTGAACTTATCCTTCCGACCGGTCCGGGTTGGGGCGTGGAAGTGAACGAAACGGCGGTGCGCGCGCATCCGCCTCGGGGGCTATGAATGATGGATGAGGTCAAATTCGATCTGCTTGGCATCGGCAATGCCATGGTGGACGTGGTGGCGCGGGTGGACAACACGTTCCTGTCACGGCATGACATGACGAAGGGCGCGATGATCCTGGTGGGCGCGGCGCGCGCCGACGCGGTCTATGCAGCGATGCCGCCGGGCGAGGAGAGCAGTGGCGGATCGGCTGGCAATACGTGTGCGGTGGCGGCGGCGCTCGGTGCCCGGGTGGCGTATCTGGGCAAGGTTGCGCAGGACCAGTTGGGTGCCGTGTTCCGGCACGACATCAGCGCGGCCGGCGTGCATTTTCCGTCCTCGCCACTGATTGGCGGAGCGCCGACCGCACGCTGCCTGGTGCTGGTCACGCCGGACGGGCAGCGCACGATGAACACCTATCTCGGCGCCTGCGTGTCGTTCGGCGAGGACGACGTGGACGAGGCGCTGGTGGCGGATGCGGCGGTGACCTATCTCGAGGGCTACCTGTTCGATCCGCCAGCGGCACAGGCGGCGTTCCGCCGCGCCGCGGCGGCGGCGCACGCGGCCGGGCGGCAGGTGGCGCTGTCGCTGTCCGATCCGTTCTGCGTTGATCGGCATCGTGCGGCGTTCCGCGAACTGGTGGCGCGCGACGTGGACATCCTGTTCGCCAACGAGGCGGAGGTCGCGTCGCTGTACGAGGAGAACACATTCGAGGCGGCGGCCGAGGCGGTGCGGCGCGACGTGGCGTTGGCCGCGCTGACGCGGTCGGAGGCGGGCAGCGTGATCCTGCGCGGGACGGAGACGGTGGAGATCGCGGCCGAGCTGACTCGGGTGGTGGACACGACTGGCGCCGGAGACGCGTATGCGGCGGGGTTCCTGGTCGGGTTGACGGCGGGGAGGTCGTTGCCGGTGTGCGGCCGGATGGGGTCGATCGCGGCGGCCGAGGTGATCAGCCATTACGGTGCGCGGCCGGAGGCGGATTTGAAGAAGCTGGTGGCGGTGATTACTTGATCGCGGCGACGCCAGCCGCAGGACGACATCGAAAATGTCGGCCCCTCCCGGACGGCGCCAGCCCTGGCGATTATTTGGATTGCATGAGGTGCCACCTCGCCGGGGGCGGCGCGACGGCTGCCGGGCAATTCATCCCAACCATGCGGCCTGCCAAGGAGCCATGGCCTGAACAGCGCGGCATCGCTTACGAGGCTTCGTGCGCAGGGCATCTGCCGCTGGTTGCCTTGACGGCAACCGATCGGAGGCGCGAAGTGCTTTCCATTCCCGATCGTGGCGTGGGTGCGGCGATCAAGCCGGCTCAGTGGCAGGCGACATGAACGATCTGTATGATACCGATATTGTGCTGTGGTCCGAGCGCCAGACAGAGCTTCTGCGCCGCCGCGCCGCCGCGCCGCCGGTGAGCTGGTCAATGATGGCGATCTGGACTGGTCGAACCTCGCGGAGGAGATTGAGGCTGTGGGCGCGAGCGCGCGTCGCGAACTGCGTACCCGTCTGGCACGCCTGGCGCAGCGTCTGCTGAAATGGCGATATCAGCCGGAGCTCCGCAGCAGGAGTTGGCGTACGACGATCCGCAATCAACGCCATGAGATCAGGGAACTGCTGAAGGAGAGCCCGAGCCTGGAAGCCAGGCTGCCGGAGATCTTCCCGGATGCCTACCGGCGCGGGCGTGGCGATGCGCTGGATGAGACGGGATTGCTTGATCTGCCGGAGACCGCGCCATTCACGATTGCGCAGGCGCTGGGCGACGAGTTGCCGGAGTGAGTTGGTTCGCTGCACTGGATGCGCGGGGTGGCTGATGCCGCTGACGGCGGCTGACATGCGGTGGCTTTGGACGGGGGCGACGGTCGCTAGCCAGTCAATCTGTCCGGTTTCCTTAGCTCGTGATCTGTCCGCTCCGTTCTTGTTCTGTCCGCGCGGGAGCCGAGCACAGAGCGCCGCGATGGGAGCGTGGCATGCGGCTGGAATATTTCGCCGGTGGGTCGTAGGCCTTGTCGAGAGCAGACCGGTGTTACTACGCAAACCTGGCCGACCAGCCGTGGCTGGGTGTCGCATTCGCGCAGGGTGAGGGTGAGGGTGTGTTGCTAGCTAGTCAATGTGTCCGGTTTTTGTAGCTCGTGATCTGTCCGCTTCGTTCTTGTTCCGTGCCGCGGTGCGCCCGGCACGGAACGCCGCGATGGAAGCGTGTCATCCGGCGTGGTTTCGCTACGTGCGGGGC
>DATLQW010000148.1:0-3888 GCA_035535035.1 Acetobacteraceae bacterium | reverse complement strand
GGGGGCAGCATCTCGCGCAGGGCTTCCATGGCTTCGTCATGGAGGTCCCGATCAAGCTGGATGGCGGGGTCGAGTGGCTGAGTGTCCGGGGATTGGTCCATGGGGGGAGTATAATGTTAGTTATAAATAGTGTCAATAGGGATGTGGGTGGGGCGTGACCGAAGGGCTGGATGACCCGCATGCTGGCCTTCGCCGGGGCGGGCTTTTCCGACCATGATGCCGCAACCAGCGGGTATTTCGGGACCGCGGCATCCGCGGAGCGAAGCATGCCGGCAGGGTTCTGCGCCTCGCGGCGGGGATTCACCTGCCTGTACGGGCAGCGGGGGTGCTCTCGTCACGTCAGGCCGTCCGCCGTGACAGGAAACCACGGCCGCCGTCGGGGCTATCCACCAAGCCGCCGCTCGGAGCGGCACGGCCGGCACCGCCTCCACCCGCGACAGCACGCGATGGCCCCGGCGGAAACGCGCGGCACGTCATTGCCCCTTGAGAGTCCGCCACTGCCATGACAACCGGCCCGTCTGGTTCTGGGCGTCGCCGATCGTCATAATCTCGTCATCCGCGGGCAAGCCCCGCTGCCATACGTAATGGCTGCCATTCGAGTCCGAGGAAGCAATGATGCCGCACAAGTGCCTGACCTCCGTCGCTGCCGGCGCTTTGGCCGTGGCGTTCGCCGCCTGGGCGGGCAGCGCTGCCGTCGCCGCAACGCCTCCGGGCGGGGCGATCGCGCCGGCCAGCTCCTCCGCCGGAAGCCCGCAGGACAGGACGCCGACCGCCACACCGATCAAGCACCTGGTGGTCATCTACGAGGAGAACGTCTCCTTCGATCACTATTTCGCCACCTACCCCGAGGCCGCCAATCTGCCGGGTGAGCCGGCGTTCGCCGCCGCGTCCGGCATCCCGCCGGTCAACAATCTGGCCAGCGCCCACCTGCTGACCAACAATCCCAATCTCACCAATGCCGCGAACGGCTCCGGCGCGGCCGATCCGTTCCGGCTCGATCGCACGCAGGCCGGCACCGCGGATCAGAATCACGCCTATACGGCGGAACAGCAGGCTTATGACGGCGGCAAGGCGGACCTGTTTCCGAAATATACCGGCAAGGCGACCTCGGGCGGCGTGGGAGCGTTCGGCTCCAAAGGCCAGGTGATGGGGTATTTCGACGGCAACACCGTCACCGCGCTGTGGCACTACGCGCAGCATTTCGCGATGGGCGACAACGCCTATACCGACACCTACGGCCCGTCCACGCCCGGAGCGCTGGAAGTGGTCGCCGGGCAGACCAACGGCATGCGGATCATCGCCACCACGAAGCAGCCATCCACCGTAAGCGCCGTCTCGTACTACATCAGCGACGGCCAGGGCGGGTTGACCCTGATCAACGACGTCGATCCCGGCTACGACATGTGCTCTTCGCCCAAGGACCAGGCGATGATGACCGGGCGGAACATCGGCGATTCGCTGAACGCGGCGGGCATTGCCTGGGGCGGCTTCATGGGTGGCTTCGACCTGGAGGCGAAGAACGTCGATGGGACCGCCGGCTGCAAGCGCAGCACCGAGTCAGCCGTGGTCGGCAGGCACATCGTGGACTACATCCCGCACCACAACTGGTTCCAGTACTACGCATCGACCGCCAACCCGCAGCACGACCGGCCCAGTTCGATCGGGGCGATCGGCTACAGCTATGAGCATGGCGGCAAGACCCGCGATCCGGCGAACCATGAATACGGCCTGCGGGATTTCTACAGCGCGGTAAAGGCAGGCAATTTCCCGTCGGTGTCGTACATCAAGATGCCGGCCTACCAGGATGGCCATGCCGGCTATTCCGATCCGCTGGACGAGCAGGCCGGGATGGTCGCGCTGATCAATTTTTTGCAGCGGCAGCCGGATTGGAAGACCACGGCGGTGGTGGTCACCTGGGACGACTCGGACGGGTGGTACGACCACGCCTTCGTGAAGCCGACAAATCCGTCCGCCAACGCCGAGGCCGACCAACTCGATGGTCCCGGCAAGTGCGGCACCGGGACGCCGCTGGCTGGCGTGGCCGGCAAGCCGGTGAACGGCCGGTGCGGTCCCGGCACGCGGATTCCCTTCCTGGTGATCTCCCCCTGGGCGAAGCCGAATGCGGTGTCGCATACGCTGATTTCCCAGGCCTCCGTGGTGCGTTTCATCGAGGACAATTGGCTGCACGGCAAGCGGCTGGGCGGCGGCTCGTTCGATGCCGGAGCCGGCTCTATCATGGACATGTTCAATTTCGAGTCCGGCGGAAAGAATGGGCCGCTCTACCTGGACCCGGCGACCGGCAACCCGCTTTCGGCGCCGCCCGGGCATTGAGGGCGGCAACACCCTGATCGTCCGCCGGGGCCGCTTCGCCTGGCGGCGTGCCGGCGGGGTGCTGCTTGCGGCCATGGCCGGCACCCTGCTTGTCATGATCGCACGCAGCCCCGTGCCACCGCGCGCCTGGCTCGCCCACCCGAGGGTGAGTTTCCTGCTAAGCCTGGGCGAAAACCCGTTTCCGGTCCGGCTGGTTCGTCCTCCGGTCGCTCCGCTGTCGGCGATGGCGCAACTCGGGCGGCGGTTGTTCTTCGATCCCAGCCTGTCGTCATCCGGCCGGCTGGCCTGCGCGTCATGCCACAGTCCGGCGCACGCCTATGGTCCGCCGGGCGCGCAGGCGGCGATGGCGGGTGGGCCGATGCTGTCGCGTCAGGGGCAGCGGGCGGTGCCGTCGCTGATGTATCTGGAGCGGCAGCCGAATTTCAGCGTCGGGCCGGACAGCGAGGAGACCGAGAACGTCAACCTGGCGCAACTGGCGGCGCAAAGCCTGGGTGCGAAGCGCGCGCTGAAGACCGCGCGGGACACGGCGCAGAGCGCGGCCAATGCGGTTCCGCAGGGCGGGCTGTTCTGGGATGGCCGGGCCGATACGTTGCAGAACCAGGCGCTGGGGCCGCTGCTGAACCCGCTGGAGATGGATGGCGGCAGCATCGCGGCGGTGGCGGCCCGGCTGCGACGGGCGCCGTATGCGCGCCGGTTCATCCGGTTGTTCGGCCCGTCGGTGTTCGCCAGCCCGCGGCTCGCTGTGGGCGAAGCCCTGTTCGCCGTGGCGCGCTACCAGATCGAGGATCCGCGCTTCCATCCGTACTCCAGCAAATACGATGCGTGGCTGGAAGGAAAGGCCCGGCTGACCCAGGCCGAGCTGCGCGGCTACCTGTTGTTCAACGATCCGAAGAAGGCCGACTGCGCCGGCTGCCACCTGGACCGGCCCAGCCCCGACGGACTGCCGCCGCTGTTCACCGACCACCAGTTCGAGGCGCTGGGCGTGCCGCGCAACATGGCGCTGAGCGCCAACCAGGACCCGAGCTATTTCGATCTTGGCATCTGCGGGCCGATCCGCACCGACATGGCGGACCAGACGCAGTATTGCGGCATGTTCCTGACGCCGACGCTGCGCAACGTCGCGACGCGGCGGGTGTTCTTCCATAACGGCGTGTACCACTCGCTGCGGCAGGTGCTGGACTTCTACAATCTGCGCGACACCGACCCGGGGGCGATCTATCCGCAGGGGCCGGACGGCAAGGTGGAAAAATTCAACGACATTCCGCTGCGGTACCGTGGCAATGTTGACCGGGTCGATCCGCCGCTCGACCGGACCTTGGGCGAGAAACCAGCGAATACCCAGCAGGATCTGCGGGACATCATCGCGTTTCTCAAGACCCTGACGGATGGATACGAGGCTGGGTCAGGAGGAACGCCTTAGCCCATCTTATTCACCGCATAGCAGGGATTCGCTGACGGGCATGGTACAAGTGTCTGGAATCGCCTAGAGATTGGGTGCTGACACCAACCCAGGCACCCGGACAGAATCTGCCATGCCCGCCGACGATGACGATACGC
>DATLQW010000147.1:0-33077 GCA_035535035.1 Acetobacteraceae bacterium | reverse complement strand
GTATTGAGGTCCAGGGGCTCGGCCCCTGGCGGGGTTTGGGGCAGTGCCCCAACCTTACTTTGCTACATCGGTCAATGGTTCGGGGGCCGGGTATAACTCACCCCGCAGCACCAATCCCGCGAAGCGGGTTCGTGCTCGGGTGGGTAGCGGACATTGGTATGCAACGGCACGAGCGATGGCCTTGCGACACGCACCGGACCGGCAGCCCCGACATTGCGTCCCGACGGGGCACGGCCGGACCAACGAATCGGAGCAGCGGGGCCAGCCATGACCTGGCCCCGTTGGTTGGACTCGGATGGTCGGTATGTGGCGTTCAGGGCGGACCGGTCGCGGCGGCGGCAACCCGTGCCATCGGTCCTGCCGCAATGGCGAACGGATCGACCGGAGACTCGCCGATCAAGAAGCCCAGCACGCGGCGGACGCCAATGCGGGTCTCTTCCGGCAATGCCAGCCCCGGATGCTTCCATTCCTCCTTGTTGAACCGCTGCTCCTGACGTTTCACTTCCAGCACAAAACCGCCGAAGTTGCCGCGATAGCAGCGGATCGCGTCGAACAACCGGTTCCAGAACGTGCCGTCGCACAGCGAGGGGGAAATGCCGAGATCGCGGCAGATCGCCGCGATGGTGCGCCCGACCGGGGTGCGACGGACCTCGGCTTCGATTGCCTCCATGAGGGGCAGGGTGTCGAGCGTGAGCGGCGCGTTTTCGGCGAGGTGGCGGGCCAGGCGCGCCTCGGCCCTGCTGGCGGCGGCCTGGCGCTCGGCGGCTTCCTGTTCCGGCGTTAGTTCTGCTGGCGGCGTTGGTTCCGCGGTTGGTGCGGGTGTGGGTGCGTCGTTCGCCGGGGGCTCGCGGCGGGGCGGTGCGCGCGGTGCCGGGATCGGCAGGTCAAGGCCGCGCGCGGCGCGGCGCAGCAGCATGCGCTCCAGCGCGACCGCCCGCATCAGGCCGCGGTGGAGGTGGGCCAGGATGGTGTCGAACGCGACGGTGCCGAAGAACCTCGCGATGGTGGCGAAGCCGCGCGCGACGGCGCGCTGTTCGAGGGTTTGGGCGAGGTGGCGGCCGTAGCTGGCGAGGATGGAGACGACGGTGAGGATTTCGGCGATGCGCACGGGCGTGGGCGCGGGTTTGCCGGGCCGCTCCTGTGGGGGTGCGGCGGGGGGAGAAAGGCCGGTGGGGTTGGGCGCAGCGGGCATTGGTTTGGGAAACTAACGGATTGGGCAGAAGGAGTCAAGGATTATTTTCCGAAGGCGGCAGGTTTGGGTGGGGGAGCGGATGCCGGCGGCGTGTTCGGTATGGGGCTGATTTGCGCCAGCAAGCGCCATTCCAGATTCGGGACTGAATGACAGCAATCGCTCGGCCGGCAACATTCAAACCGCCCCACTACCCCCCAGCCCGCCCGCCGCGCGCGGCACGACGCTCCCCAGGCAGGGGCTTGCTTCGTCGCTGCGCTCCTCGCAATGACGGGGCCCGACAGGCCCGCACGACCCAAGGTCCTCCCGCGCATGCACCAGGCCACGCTGATCCATGACCTGACGGCGCTGGCGCAGGTCGTGCTGATCGACATCGCGCTGGCCGGCGACAACGCCATCGTGGTCGGCCTGGCGGTGGCCGGGCTGCCGAGCGCCCAGAAGCGGCCGGCCATCATCCTGGGCATCGCCGGGGCAACCGCAATCCGAGTCGCGCTGGGCACCATCGCCCTGGAGCTGCTGGCCGTCATCGGCCTGCTGCTGGCCGGTGGCCTGCTGCTGCTTTGGGTGGGCTGGCGGATGTATCGCGAACTGCGGCGCCACCCGGTGCACGCCTCCGCCGGGACCCCGCGCAAGACCCTGTCCCAGGCAATGCTGCAGATCGTGCTGGCCGATTTGTCGATGAGTCTCGACAACGTGCTGGCGGTGGCGGGGGCAGCCTATGGCAGTCCCTGGGTACTCGTCATCGGCCTCATTCTCTCCGTCGTGCTGATGGGCGTCGCCGCCAATCTGCTCGCCAGCGTGCTGGAGCGACAGCGCTGGCTCGCCTGGGCTGGACTGCTGATGGTGCTCTACGTCGCGGTGCGGATGATCTGGCAAGGCGGCTGGCAGGTGTCCGGCGCGATAACCGGCTGACGACCGCCGGCCGCGCGGCCGGCGGTTCCAGCCTGCGCCAGGGGATCGCCCGCCGTGCCGGCGGACCAAGCCGCGCGCTCCGTCCCGCCGGTGTCCCGCAAGCCGCGTCCTTCTCCCGGATCGCCGGCATTCGGCGCCAGCCCGCCAGCCGCGGGCCCCGCCGAAGCCGTGGGAACGGGCATTGCACGCCGCGCACGGCAATGGCGGAGGCGCCGGCCCCGTCACGCTCCCACTGCCGCCTTCGCGTCATCTCACGGCCGATCACGCAACCTTCACCGAACTGCAATCGCTCTGCCACTGGCCGCTGTTACGGCTCCTGCGCGATCGACACAGGGAGACGGCGGTGATGGCGCGCGCGCATGGCTTTGCGGAACTCGACGAACAGCCCTTCAAACGCTTCCACTGGCTGACCCTGTTCACCACCGGGATGGGCGTGTTCACCGACGGCTACGACCTGGCCTCGATCGGGATCGTGCTGCCGCTGGTGCTGGCCAGTTTCGGGGTGCAGCACCTCACGGGGATCGAGAGCGGGGCGCTGGCCGGCTCGGCGCTGGTGGGTGCGGCGCTGGGGGCGCTGATATTCGGGCCGCTGGCGCAGCAGGGCCGGAAGAAGTTCTATGGCTACGACGTGATGCTGATGGCGATCATGGCGTTCGCCCAGATCTTCGCGCCCACCCTGTGGTGGCTGATCGGCATCCGTTTCGTGCTCGGCATCGGCATCGGTGCGGACTATGTGCTGTCTCCCACCATCATGGCAGAGCATGCGAACCGGCCGGACCGGGGCAAGAAGATCGCGCTCGGGTTCGGCGTGATGTGGCAGGCGGGCGCGCTGGCCGCGGCGCTGATGGCGCTGCTGCTGATCGGCACGGGCGTGTCGCCCGACCTGCGCTGGCGGATCGTGCTTGCGTTCGGCGCGGTGCCGGCGCTGTCGGTACTGTACCTGCGCCGCAAGATGCCGGAGACGGCGCGCTTCCTCGCCCGCCTCGCCGGCGACGAAGCCGCCGCGGGGCAGGTGATGGAGCAGATCTCGGGGGCACCGCCGGCGCTGCTGCCGGCGCGCGACCGGCGCCCGTTCGGGGAGGTGTTCGCCGCCCATGCGGGGGCGATTTTCGGCGCGGCGCTGATCTGGATGCTGTTCGACATCGTGATCTACTCCGGCATCCTGTTCGGCCCGTCGCTGATCGCCAAGGGCCTCGGACTCACGCCCGCCGTGTTCGGGCTGCTGGTTCCGGTCATGTTCATTCTGCCGGCGGCGTTGCTGGGGGCGTTTCTGGTCGATCGCACCGGGCGCAAGCGGCTGCTGGTGGTGGGCTTCGCGGGATCGGCGATCTCGCTTGGGCTGTTCGCCTGGCTGCACGACGCGGCGATGGCGGTGCCCGCCTTCGGGTTCGCGCTGTTCGGCCTGTACAACGTGATGATCGTGGTGGGACCGGGCACCGTCGCCGGCGCCGGGCTGCTTGGGGTGGAGGTAAGCCCGACCCGCATCCGCTCGATCGGCCAGGCGATCACCGTGGTCGGCGGGCGCATCGGGGCCTCGATCGCCGCCTTCGTGTTTCCGGTGCTGTTCGGGGTCATGGGCGAGCAGGGGGTCATCTGGCTGCTGGCCGCGACCTCGCTGGTTGGCGCGGCCTGCACCATGTTCGTGATCCCGGAAACCGCGCGGCGCTCGCTGGAGGACATCAACGCCGACAGCGACACCCAGTTGGCGACGATGGGGGCGGCGGCGGATTGACGCAGGTCGCAGCGGGTCGGGGTGAGTGCGACACGGTCACGGGGACCGTGCGGGAGCGATCGCATCGGCTGACGACGTGGGGCATCGACCGGGCATCATCCGACGCGATTATTCCCTGGCGACTCCGATAGAGACCGATCTCGGCAGAGAGCGATCTTGGCGCGGATGGTCCCAAGGTGTCAGGGACCCGGTCCGCGTTTGCCGGGCGTCGCGCCGCCCCTGGCATCGGCCGGACAGATCGGGCCGGCCCGGTTGCGAGGGTGATCTGGGCCGGCGCGCGGCGCCGAGTGCGCTTCTGCTGCCGCAAGCAGCGGATTGGCGGATGGTTGCGCGGGTCATCCGGCCGCTCACGGGATCGCGGCAATAGCCGCCGAAATCAATCCCGGCACGGACTGCCAGTCCGCGAGCAACCAGTAGCAGGCGAGCAGGCCGGCGATCCAGGTCATGGGGACAAGGAACGCGCCGCGGCTGGGCGAGCCGAGTTGTGCGTCGTGTTTGCGTCCCGTCATTGTCACTCCCCGGCCGGCCATGCCAGCAGTATCACGCGAAACCATTGACCTGGAGTGAACCTGGTCACCAATTGCGGCATAATGTGGCACGATCGGTGGAATGATTCAGGCATCGGGCGTGGCAGGCAGACCGTTGACGCATAGGTCGAACCCGATTGCCCGTTGCATAATCGCCAGTTCAGTCAGTTGGGCGTGAGCAGGGCAACCGTGAGCGAAAATACGATGAGTGCGGCGGGGCAGGCAGTGGCACCGGTGCTGGCGAGCCGGGCGGCGGCGGACACGAACACGACCTTTGCGATCCTGATCTCGCTGTCGGCGTGCCACCTGCTGAACGACATGAACCAGTCGCTGGTGCCGGCAATCTATCCGATCCTGAAGCAGTCCTATCATCTGGATTTCGGCCAGATCGGGCTGATCACGCTGGCTTTCCAGCTCACTGCCTCGATGCTGCAGCCGGTGGTCGGCATGGTGACCGACCGGCGGCCGCAGCCATTTTCGCTGCCGATCGGGATGGGCAGCAGCCTGATCGGCCTGCTGCTGCTGGCGGTGGCGCATTCCTACGGCATGATCCTGTTTGCCGCGGCGATGGTGGGCATGGGCTCGTCGGTGTTCCATCCGGAGGCGTCGCGTGTGGCGCGGATGGCCTCGGGTGGGCGGTACGGGTTTGCGCAATCGCTGTTCCAGGTGGGCGGCAGCACCGGGGCGGCGATCGGACCGCTGCTGGCGGCGTTCGTCGTGGTGCCGCACGGCCAGACCAGCATCGGCTGGTTCTCTGTCGCCGCGTTGCTCGCCATCCTGCTGCTGAGCGGCGTCAGCGTGTGGTATGCGCGGCATCCGTCGATCGTGGAGCGGCACGGGCGGCGGCAGGCGGCGGTGGCGGTGCAGCCGGACGGGTTTCCGCGCCGGACGGTGGTGACCGGGATCGTCGTGCTGGTGGCGCTGCTGTTCTCCAAGAACGTCTATACGGCCAGCCTGAGCTCGTACTACACCTTCTACCTGATCCAGAAGTTCCACCTGTCGGTGGCGAACGCGCAGATTCACCTGTTCGTTTTCCTGGGGGCTGTGGCGGCGGGGACGTTCATCGGAGGGCCAATCGGCGACCGGATCGGGCGGCGGCCGGTGATCTGGTTTTCCATTCTGGGCGCGGCGCCGTTCGCGTTGCTGCTGCCGTACGCCAGCCTGTGGTGGACCGGCGTGCTGTCGGTGGCGATCGGGTTCATTCTCGCCTCGGCGTTTTCCGCCATCCTGGTCTATGCGCAGGAGCTGCTGCCGGGCCGGGTGGGGATGGTGGCGGGGATGTTCTTCGGTTTCTCGTTCGGGCTGGGCGGGCTGGGCGCTGCCGCGCTGGGACGCATCGCCGACGCTTCCAGCATTGGGGCGGTGTACCAGGTGTGCTCGTTCCTGCCGCTGATCGGGCTGCTGGCGGCGTTCCTGCCGAACGTGGAGAAGCGGCCGAGGTAGCTGGCTTCGCGGGCGGGCGGCGATCACGGGCTTTGTGCCCGGGAGCGCGCTGCAAGTTTCTGGTGCGTGCGGTTGTGCCGGCGCTGCCAGCGGTGCGCGGCGCGGCCGGTGAGAGCGACGGGCGCGGCGCGGAGGCGTTCCATGGCCTCCGCCGCGCGGGGGCCGGTGCCACGACCGCCATGCATGCGGCAGCGGAGCTTTCCCCGGATGGCCGGCTCCTGGCAGGAGCCGCCGGGACGGGCGCGGGCAACGCAGCGCGGGGCGGCGTGCTGGCGGGCTGGGCCGTGGCATGCGGCATGGGTTGGTCCCGGCAGTTAGTTTTTGTTGTTTATCGTTATAACTGGTTTGCAGGTGAAGGGCTACTGCGGCCTTCACGCCCGCCGGAACCGCTGCTCGCGAAGCGGCGGACCGTTCGCCGCCGTCACGCATCGCAATGACGCGGAAGCCATGCGGTTTGACACCCCAATTCGCCCACCCATAGAGTCGGCGCCAAGGAGAATGCCATGACGACCATGACTGGCGGTGCTATCGATTGCGACATCCATCCGGGCGTGCCCGACATCAAGCGCCTGCTGCGCTACATGGAACCGTTCTGGCAGGAATCCTTTGTCGCGCGCGGTCTCGACGGCTTCGACATGATGAGCTACCCGCTCAATGCGCCGATCACCTGCCGGCCGGACTGGCGCGTGAAGGGCCAGCGCCCCGCCGCCGAGCTCGCGCACATGCAGCGCGACGCGCTGGATCGGTTCGGCATCGGCACTGCCATCTGCAACCCGCTCACCGGCGGCCAGGTCGCGGTCAGCGAAAGCATGGGCGCCGCGATCTGCTCCGCCGTAAACGACTGGGTGATCGAGGAATGGCTGAACAAGGACAAGCGCCTGCGCGCCTCGATCGTCATCCCCGCCCAGGCACCCTATCTCGCCGTCGAGGAGATCGAACGCCGCGCCGCCGACCGGCGCTTCGTGCAGATCCTGATGCCGGTCGCCTGCGAGATGATGCTCGGCCGCAGCTACTACTGGCCGATCTACGAAGCCGCGGTGAAGCACAACCTGCCGATCGGCCTGCACGCCGGCAGCATGTACCGCTACGCGCCGACGCCGACCGGCTGGCCGTCGCACTACCTGCAAGACTACGTCGCGCACTCCAACACGTTCGAGGACCAGTTGCTCAGCCTGATGAGCAACGGCATCTTTGTTAAGTTTCCCAGCCTGCGCGTCGTGCTGATCGAATCCGGCGTCACCTGGCTGCCCGGCTTCATCTGGCGCGCGGTCAAGACCTGGCGCGGCGTGCGCGCCGAAGTGCCGTGGGTGAACCGCTCGCCCGCCGACATCGTACGCGACAACGTGCGGCTGACCATGCAGCCGATCGATGCGCCGCTCGATCCCCAGGTCATCGAGCGGATCATGGAACAGATCGATAGCGACCGGATGCTGCTGTTCGCTTCGGATTATCCGCATTGGCAGTTCGAGGGCGACGCTGTGCTGCCCGACGGCCTGTCGCCCGCCCTGCTGCAACGCATCCGTATCGACAACCCGCTGGAAACCTATCCGCGCCTGAAGGAGACCGTGCAATGAACGCGCCCGTCAGCGTTTTGGAGCAGCGCCAGCACTCCGGCCAATTGCTCGGCATCATCGACTGCGATATCCACCCGTTTCCGAAACCGGGCGCGCTGGAGCAATACCTGTCGGAGCGCTGGCGCAACCACCTGGCGCAATACGGCAAGTTCACCTGCGGACCCTACGCGGACCGCGGCACCTACCCGCGCTTCCAGCCTTATCTCTCGCGGCGCGACTCGTTTCCGCCCGGCGGCGGAGCACCTGGTTCCGACGTGGACTTCATCCGCGAGCAATTGCTCGATCGCTACAACATCGCCTACGGCGTGCTGGAACCGCTGCTCGGCGGCAACTCGTCGCGCAACCTGGACGAGGCGGCGGCGCTGTGCTCGGCGATGAACGACTGGCAGGCCTATGAGTTCACCGATCCCGAGCCGCGGCTGCGGGCCTCGATCCTGGTGCCGGCGGACGATCCGGACGCCGCGGTGAAGGAGATCGAAAAGCGCGCCGGCGATTGGCGATTCGCCCAGATCCAGCTTGGCTCGAAGACCTCGGAACCGCTCGGCCGCCGGCGCTACTGGCCGATCTTCGCCGCGGCGCAGGCGCACGGCCTGTCGATCGGTCTGCATGTCGGCGGCACGTTCAACAGCGCACCCTCCGCCGGCGGCTGGCCGCAATTCTACATCGAGGAACATCACGGCCTGGTGCATTCGATGCAGAACCAGGTCTCCAGCCTGATTCTGGAGGGCGTGTTCGAGGCGTTTCCGAAGCTCAAGGTGTGCATGATCGAGGGCGGCTTCGCCTGGGTACCCACCCTTGGGTGGCGGCTCGACAAACACTGGGCCAAGATGCGCGACGAAATGCCGCAGGTGAAGCGTCCGCCGTCCGAATACATGCGGACAAATATGTGGTTCGCCACCCAGCCGGTGGAAGAACCGGAAAACCCCGACGACCTGCGCCAGGTCTTCGAATGGATCGGCTGGGACCGCATGGTGTATTCCAGCGATTATCCGCACTGGGACTTCGACGATCCGCACCAGGCGTTCCGCTTCCAGATGACGGCGGAAGAGAAGCGCATGCTGTACCGCGACAACGCGCTGAACGTGTATAATTTCCGTTGAGCCGCGAACCTCGCCCGAAGGAGACCGTGCAATGAATGCGCCCGTGAACGTCCTGCAGCGGCAGCAGCAGGCCAGTCAGCAGCTTGGCATCATCGATTGCGACGTGCATCCCTATCCCAAGGCCGGCGCGATCAACCAGTACCTGCCGCAGCGCTGGCGCAACCACGTTTTCCAATACGGCAAGTTCAATTGCGGGCCGTATGCCGATCGGGGTACCTATCCGCGGTTCTCGCCCAACACGTCGCGCCGCGATTCCTGGCCGCCCTCTGGCGGGGCGCCCGGCTCCGATGTCGCATTCATCCGCGAGCAACTCCTCGACCCCTACAACATCGCCTACGGCGTCCTTGAACCCCTGCTCGGCGGCAACACGTCGCGCAACCTGGACGAGGCCGCGGCCCTGTGTTCGGCGATGAACGAGTGGCAGGCTTGCGAGTTCGTCGATCCCGAGCCGCGGCTCCGCGCCTCGATCCTGGTGCCGCAGGACGATCCCGTCGCCGCCGTGAAGGAAATCGAGCAGCGCGCGGGCGACTGGCGGTTCGCGCAGATCCAGCTTGGCTCGAAGACGTCCGAACCGTTGGGACGCCGGCGCTACTGGCCGATCTTTGCCGCCGCACAGGCAAACAACCTGTCGATCGGCCTGCATATCGGCGGCACGCAAACCAGCGCGCCCTCCGCCGGCGGCTGGCCGCAATTCTACCTCGAGGATCATCACGTGCTGATCCACTCGATGCAGAACCAGGCGACCAGCATGATCCTGGAAGGCGTGTTCGAGGCATTTCCGAAACTGAAGGTCTGCCTGATCGAGGGCGGCTTCGCCTGGGCGCCGGCGCTTGGCTGGCGGCTCGACAAGCACTGGGCGAAAATGCGCGACGAGGTCCCGCAAGTGAAGCGCCCACCGTCCGAATACATGCGGACCAACCTGTGGTTCGCCACCCAGCCGGTGGAAGAACCGGAAAATCCCGACGACCTGCGCAAGGTCTTCGAATGGATCGGCTGGGACCGCATGGTGTATTCCAGCGACTACCCGCACTGGGACTTCGACGATCCGCACCAGGCGTTCCGCTTCCAGATGACCGCGCAGGAAAAGCAAATGCTGTTCAGGGACAATGCGCTGAACATCTATACGTTCCGCTGACGCGCGCCCCGGCATAATCACCGGCTCCGCCCGCTATTCCACGACGGTGGCGGCCCCGCCCCGGACCGGTCCGCGGCGAGTTGCCGTCCCGCCGCCGCGAGCCTGACCGAGATGCGCCACCATCGGCGCCGCTTGCTCACAAAATCGTGATCGGCCGGGCGGTCCCCGAATTCCCCTCGAATCCCCCGAACATCCGGCGCTATCCTGCGCCCGCACGTTCGGACCCGGCCTCTGATGTTTCAGAGCGCCGGCCGTGGCCTGTGCGCAAATGCGGGGAACCCGCAAATCACTACAAAACCGACGCTCGGACATGATCCGCGCGCGAACAGGGAGTATGTCATGGCAACTTCGGAAAATGGATCGGAGTGGGATCCCAAGCCCGTACCCTCGGCCCGGGTCGCGGAATCGATGCCCTGGTGGAAGGAACCCACCAGGGACCAGTGGTACGCCTTTATCGCCGCGTGGCTGGGGTGGACGCTCGATGCGTTCGACTTCACCGTCTTCCTGCTGATCATGCACGCGATCGCGCAGTCGTTCAGCGTGTCGATGCTGTCGGTGACGTTCGTGTTCACGATCACCCTGTGGATGCGCCTCGTGGGTGCCACCGCGTCAGGCTGGATCGGCGATCGGATCGGACGCAAGAAGCCGCTGATGATCGCGATCCTCGGCTATTCGCTGTGCAACTTCGCCGCCGGCCTGGCACCGACCTTCATGTTCCTGTTTGTCGCGCGCGCGGTCCTCGGCCTGTTCATGGGCGCGGAATGGCCGGCCGGCTCGGCCTTGGCGATGGAAACCTGGCCGCAGCGCTCGCGCGGATTCATGGGCGGCGTCCTGCAAGGCTCCTGGGGCATCGGCTTCCTGATGTCCTTCGCCATCTATGGCCTGTTCTACAACTCGATCGGTTGGCGAGGCATGCTGATGGTCGGCGTGCTGCCGGCCTTCGCGGTCCTCTATGTGCGCGTCTTTGTCAAGGAACCCGAAATCTGGGTGGAAAACCGGCGGCTCCAGCGCACCCAGAAGCGCGAGGTCAAGGTGCCCCTGCTCAGCATCTTCAAGCGCGGCATGATCGGCAACACCTTGACCGCCTGCTGGTGGATGGCGAGCGGGTTCATCACCTACTATTCGGTGACCGTCCTCTTCGCGACGCATCTTCAGGTTGACCTCCATATGTCTCCGGCGGCGATCGGCGAGGTCGGCGTGGCCGCCAACCTCGTCACCTTCCTGTCCAGCGCGGGTTGGGGTTGGCTGGCGGACAAGATCGGCCGCCGGGCCTCGATGATCATCCCGGCGCTGATCGCTATCCCACTCGCCCCGATGTACCTGCTGTCCCACGATTTCTCACTGATCTGGTGGGGGTTCGTACTGCAGGGCGCAGCCGGCAGCGGCGGCATGCAAAGCCAGATGGCGACCTACCTGAACGAGCGATTCCCAACCGAGGTGCGCGCCACCGCGAGCGGCTTCTGTTATCACCAGGGGGCGATCTGGGGCGGCCTTGTCGCGCCGATCGTGGTTTACTTCGCCACCGCCTGGAACCTTGGCTACGCGATCCCGATGATGATCGGGACCATGATCTTCGCGCTCAGCTACATCTTCGCCCTGCTGGCGGGGCCGGAGACCAAGGGCAAGCAGCTCGTGGCGGATCTGGTGGTCGCCTAGGCGCGATTGAGGTCACGCTCGCCGGCCCCGGTGCCGGCGAGCGGCAGCGGACCTTGTGGCGACCTGAGCCTCGATCTGCGTCCGACAGGTCGTGCCACGCCGAGCCGCCGGGTTGCGACCCGACTTGGCGGCTCGGATTTTGCGTGCGACGATCGGCGACTGTTGCCGCCGGTTGACGCGGCGCACCGGCCGCCGATGTGCCGCGGCAAGACCCACGCGAAAGACGGAGACCGCCGATGCTGCCCGCGCTGTTCATCAGCCATGGCTCGCCGATGCTGGCGCTGGAGCCATCTCCGGCGCGCGGCTTCCTGGCCGGACTTGCCGCGACGATGCCGCGGCCCACGGCGATCCTGGTCGCTTCGGCGCATTGGGAAACCGCGCAACCGGCCGTCAGCGCGGCGGCGGTGAACGATACGATCCACGACTTCTACGGCTTTCCGCCGGCGCTTTTCGCGATGCGCTATCCGGCGCCGGGCGACCCCGAACTGGCACGGCGCATCGTGGGAACGTTGCGCGATGCCGGGCTGGATGCATCGTCCGACCCCGCGCGAGGGCTGGATCACGGCGCGTGGGTCCCGCTGACGCTGATGTATCCGGCGCACGACATTCCGGTGCTGCAAGTGTCGCTGCAGACCCCGCTTGGCCCGGAGCACCACCTGCGTCTCGGCCGCGCACTGGAAGCCTTGCGCCGCGACGAGGTACTGGTGATCGGCTCCGGTTCGTTCACCCACAATCTCGGCCGGCTGCGCCGCACCGCACCGGATACGCCGCCGCCGCCGGATGTCGTCGCGTTCGCCGACTGGATGCACGCGGCGTTGCGGGAGAACCGCACCGACGATCTGATGGCCTGGCGCAGCAAGGCGCCGTA
Organism: Acetobacteraceae bacterium; assembly: GCA_035535035.1. Taxonomy (GTDB): domain Bacteria; phylum Pseudomonadota; class Alphaproteobacteria; order Acetobacterales; family Acetobacteraceae; genus JASHVB01. The sequence continues at coordinate 20,941 of DATLQW010000147.1, read as the reverse complement.
CGCGGCGGCACAGCATCCGACCGACGAGCACCTGTTGCCGCTGTTCGTCGCGATGGGGGCCGCGGGCGAGAACGCGCGTGCCACGCGGCTGCACGCCAGCACGACCTACGGCGCGCTGCGCATGGACGCCTACGCGTTCGCCTGAGCGCTAGTCCAATGCCGCGGCAAGCCCATTCTGAAACGTCGATGGCACGCCCTCGAACCCGGATTTCGCCCGCTTGCCCAGCCAATAGCCATAGTTCGGCGGCACCAAACGGAAGTCCGCATCCGCGCCGAGCTTCTGCGCGGCGTCCATCGCCCAGTTCGGATTGTACAGCAGCTCGCGCGCCAGCGCGATGAGATCGGCCTTGCCGTCGCGCAGGATCGCCTCGGCCTGGTCGGCGTGCACGATATGGCCGACCGCCATCGTCATGACTCCCGCTTCGGCACGGATCTTCCCGGCATACGGCACCTGGTAGCCATAGTTCTTCGCCCGCACGGAATCCATCGGCGAGCGCTCCAACACGCCGCCCGAGCTGCAATCGATGACATCGACCCCCTTGGTCTTCAGCTCGCGCGCCAGCGCCACGCTTTGGTCCGGCCCCCAACCGGCATCGTCCTCGCAGGACAGCCGCATGAACAGCGGTCTTTCCTCCGGCCAGTTGGCGCGCACGCACTCTGCCACTTCCAGTGCAAACCGCATCCGCCTGGCGTCCGAGCCGCCGTACTCGTCGTTGCGCCGGTTTGCCGCCGGCGAGAGGGACTGGTGCACCAGGTAGCCGTGCGCGCCGTGGATCTCCAGCACCTCGAAGCCGGCGCGATGCGCGCGCGCCGCGGCCTCGCCCCAATGCTGCACCACGGTGGGGATCTCGTCGCGGGCGAAGGCGCGCGGCGTGGGCAGGCGGTCGCTGTGCGCCACCGCGCTCGGTGCCATAAGTTCCCAGCCTTCCCAGTCGAACATCTCGGGGTGGTCCGGCGTCAGCGGAAGCTGCCCCTCCCACGGCCGCGTCAGCCGTGCCTTGCGGCCCGAATGGCCGAGCTGGATCGCCGGCACCGCGCCCTGCGCCTTGATGAACTGCACGCAGCGCGCCAGACCGGGAACGAACGCGTCTTGCCACAGGCCCAGGTCGCCGACCGTGCCGCAGCCGCGTCGCTCCACCTTGGTGGACTCCATCATCACCAGGCCACAGCCGCCGATCGCGAACCGCCCGGCGTTCACCAGGTGCCAGTCGGTGGCGAAGCCTTCGCGCGCCGCGTACTGGTGCATCGGCGCAAGCACGACGCGATTCTTCAGCGTCACGCCGCGCAGGGCAAGCGGCGAAAACAGCATCGGTGCGGTCACGCTTCGTCTCCCGTCGGTTCGTTGCGTCCATCACTACCGAGGATCGCCGTTTCCCGCTACAGCGCCGGCATGGCCAGACGTATCGCCTGGCACCGGTTGTCGTAACCACCGCGAACGGCAAAACTGCCCCCCATGCCTGGATCGCGCCCGGCGGCACGCGCCGCCCCTGGAAGGAATAACCCATGCTGCAACCGCCGCCCGCCCAACCCGGCATGCGCGAGGAAGCAATCGATACGCCGGCGCTGCTGATCGACCTGGACGCGTTCGAGGCAAATCTCGACCGCATGGCCGCTTTGCTGGCCCCCACCGGCGTGAAGCTGCGCGCGCACGCCAAGACGCACAAATCCCCGGTGATCGCAAAGTTGCAGATGGCGCGCGGCGCGGTCGGCCAGTGCGTGCAGAAGGTGGCGGAGGCGGAAATCCTCGCCTGGGGCGGCATTCCCGATATCCTGGTGAGCAATGAAGTGGTCGGCGCCGCGAAGCTGGCGCGGCTGTGCGCCCTGGCGCGCATCGCCAAGGTGGCGGTCTGCGCGGACGACGTGGCGCAGGTGGCGATGCTGGAAACCGCGGCGCAAGACGCCGGCATCCGCCTGTCCGTTCTGGTGGAGATCGATGTCGGCGCCGCGCGCTGCGGCGTCGCGCCCGGCCCCGACGCGGTGGCGCTGGCGCAGCGCATCGCCGGGTCGAAGCACCTGGTTTTCGGCGGCCTGCAGGCCTATCAGGGCAGCGCGCAGCACAAACGCACGGTGGCGGAACGCCGCACGCTCATCGAGGGCGCCGTGGACGCCTCGCGCCGTACGGTGGAACAATTGCGCCAGCAAGGGCTGGAATGCCCGATCGTCGGCGGCGCCGGCACGGGCACCTTCGAATTCGAGGCGCGCTCCGGCGTCTATACCGAAATGCAAGCCGGCAGCTACGTCTTCATGGATGCCGACTATGCCCGCAACCTGGACGCGGCGGGCACGCCGATCGGCACGTTCCGGCATGCGCTGTTCGTGCTGGCAACGGTGATGAGCGCGCCGAAGCCGGGGCTGGCGGTGCTCGACGCCGGCCACAAGGCCGTCGCGGTGGATTCCGGGCTGCCGCTGGTGTGGCGGCGCCCGGACATTCGCTATGTCAGCGCATCGGACGAGCATGGCAAACTGGATGTCGCCAGCGAAACGACGATGCCGAAGCTGGGGGAGAAGCTGCGGCTGGTGCCCGGACATTGCGATCCCACGGTCGATCGCTACGATTGGTATGTCGGCGTGCGCGGCGGCCGCGTCGAGTGCCTGTGGCCCGTGGCGGCGCGCGGCGGGATGAACTGAGTTGGGGTTTCTTCTCTCCCCCTCCCTCAAGGGGAGGGGGAGAGCAATCTCCTCTACCGCTCCTACTCCGCCGCCGCCTCGGGCACGTAGATCTCCGCCCCCTTCTCGGCGAATTCGCGGCTCTTCTCCTGCATGCCCGTCATGCGCAGCGCTTCCTCGCGCAGGTCCTGGGTGATCCGCATGGAGCAGAATTTCGGCCCGCACATGGAACAGAAATGCGCGACCTTGTGGGCTTCCTTGGGCAGCGTCTCGTCATGGAAATTGCGCGCCGTGTCGGGATCGAGCGACAGATTGAACTGGTCCTGCCAGCGGAAATCGAACCGCGCGCGGCTCACCGCGTCGTCGCGCAGCTTGGCCGCCGGATGCCCCTTCGCCAGGTCCGCCGCGTGCGCCGCGATGCGGTAGGTGATCACCCCCACCTTCACGTCGTCGCGGTTGGGCAGCCCCAGATGCTCCTTCGGCGTGACGTAGCAAAGCATCGCGGTGCCGAACCAGCCGATCATCGCCGCGCCGATCGCCGACGTGATGTGGTCGTAGCCGGGCGCGATGTCGGTGGTCAGCGGGCCAAGCGTATAGAACGGCGCCTCGCCGCACTCGCGCAACTGCTTCTCCATGTTGACCTTGACCTTGTGCATCGGCACGTGGCCTGGCCCCTCGATCATCACCTGGCAGCCCTTGTCCCAGGCGACCTTGGTCAATTCGCCCAGCGTCTCCAGCTCGGCGAACTGTGCCGCGTCGTTGGCGTCGGCATTCGCGCCCGGCCGCAGCCCGTCGCCCAACGAATACGACACGTCGTATTTCCGCATGATGTCGCAGATTTCGTCGAAATGCGTGTAAAGAAAACTCTCCTTGTGGTGCGACAGGCACCACCGCGCCATGATCGAACCGCCGCGCGACACGATGCCGGTGACGCGCTTCGCCGTCAGCGGCACATGAGCCAGCCGCACCCCCGCGTGAATCGTGAAATAATCCACTCCCTGCTCCGCTTGCTCTATCAGCGTGTCCTTGAACACTTCCCAATCGAGCTTCGCCGGGTCGCCATCGACTTTCTCCAGTGCCTGGTAGATCGGCACCGTGCCGATCGGCACCGGGGAATTGCGCAGGATCCAACTGCGGATATTATGAATGTTCCGGCCAGTGGACAAATCCATCACGGTGTCGGAACCCCAGCGGATCGCCCATACCAGTTTTTCCACCTCATCCGCCGCACCCGACGTCACCGCCGAGTTGCCGATATTGGCGTTGATCTTCACCAGGAAATTGCGCCCGATGATGACCGGCTCCAGCTCCGGATGGTTGATGTTGGCCGGGATGATGGCGCGACCTCGAGCGATCTCCTGGCGGACGAACTCCGGCGTGACGAACGCCGGCAGGTCCGCGCCGAAACTCTCGCCGTCCGCCAGCCGTTCCTCCGCCCCTTCCAGCATCTTGTGCCGCCCGAGGTTTTCGCGATGCGCCACATAGATCATCTCCTCGGTGACGATCCCGGCGCGGGCGAATTCGAATTGGGTGACCGGCTGCCCAGGCTTGCCGCCATACACCGGATGATCGGCCGGACATGCCGGTACCAGCCGGTCGCCGCTGGCACCGCCATTGTCCTCGGGCTTCACCGCGCGGGGCGAAATGCGCTCGAAGCCGCGGCGCGCGATCCAGTCGCGACGCAGCGGCGGCAGGCCGGCGGAGAGGTCGATGGTCATGCTCGGGTCGGTGTACGGGCCGGAGGTGTCATATGCGTGGTACGGCGCCTCGCGCGCGGCCGGATCCAGCGCGATCTCGCGAAACGGCACCAGGATATCCGGCCGGCCTTCCGGCGAGACATGGATCTTCCGGGAACCAGCGATCGGGCCCGTGGTGACATTGCTCGGCCGCGTCGTGGTTTTCGACTGGATGGTCATGGACGTCTCCTCATCGGCTCCGTGGGCGCCGCGATCGGTCCGGGGATGAGTTGCTGGCAGAAACCCCGTCCCTCCGCCGGCATGACCCGGTTCAGGTTCCAGGGTCACCGCACCGCCGCTCGCGCGACACTGTCGGTCTCTCAGCCCCCTCCGGCGGGGCTCCCCTCGGTAGTCGCCGAAGATGCGGGGCCTGCGCCGCATTGTCAATTAAGGCGCGGCAGAGCAATTCGGGCCGCTGTGCCTTCCGTCATCCCCGCTTTCGCGGAGATGCTCCGCTTTCGCCGAGATGCATTGATAGGCGGGAGGGCACCTCGGCCCTACCCGCGTGCCCGCCGCGCCGGGCGGGACAACGCCTCGATCGCCGCCGCCGCCGTGCGTGTCAGCGTCGCCCCGCCGACCAGCCGGTCGATCAGCGCCTCATAGGCCGCGAGGTAGTCGCCCATCGCCAAATGCCGCTCCGCATACCGTCGGGCGTTCTCGCGCAGCGACCGCGCCAGGCGGGTCTCCTCCAGCACCCGCTGGATCGTCCGCGCCAGGCCCGGCGGATCGAAGAACGGCACCAGCAGCCCGTTCTCGCCGTGGGTGACGAACTCGCGCACCGGCTGCGTGTCGCTGCCGATCACCGCGCAACCCACCGCCAGCGACTCGCGCAACGACCAGGACGCGACGAACGGATAGGTCAGGTACACGTGCGCGTCCGAGCGTTGCAGCACGGTCAGATAGGTCTGGTAGTCGAGCCGCCCCGGAAACACCACGCGGTCCGGGTCGATGGCGGCGCCGACCTCCTTCAGCATCACCTGCCGCCAGGTGCCGTCCTTCGGCGCATTGCCATAGCTCACCCCGTCGCCGCCGATCATCACCACCCGCAAATCCTTCCGCGCACGCAGCAAATGCGGCAAGGCGCGCATCATCAGGTGGAAGCCGCGATACGGCTCCAGGTCGCGCGCGACGTAGGTCACCAGCTTGTCGGCGGGACGTATCGTCATGCCGCCGATTTTCAGCGCGCCGCGCCGCACCTGCGGATTCGGCTTGCAGACATCCAGGTTCACCCCCTCCCGCAGCAGCGTAATCTGCTCCTGCGCCCAGCCGGGATAGGTGGAGTGTTGCCACTCGGTCGGCGTCTGGCCGCGACCACCCAGGTTGAGCGCGATGTGGTTGATGGCGTTCTTCGCGCGGATGCGGGGAAAATCCAGCGGATCGGGGGGAAACTCCGGATCGAAGCCGACATCGATCCCGTCATGGTGGTAGTAGAATTCGAAATAGCCGAGCAATGGCACGCCCGGCCACACGTCCGGCAGGTTCAGCAACTCGCCCCAGCCGTGATGGCCGATGATGATGTCCGGGGTGAAGCCGAGTTGCTTCAGGTTGGCCGCCGTGTGCGCCACCGCCTCGGCGCGCCGCACGCCGCCATCCAGTTCGCGCGCGGCGACGTGCGCCTCCGGGGCCGCCGCCGGCGGCTTGCGATACGGCACCTTGCGGACCCCCTCGATGGCGTTGACGTTCGGCTCGGTGATGAACACGACCTCGTGCTGCTTCGTGCTCGCCAGGTGCCGCACCACGTGCAGGAACTGCCCCGGAAAGTTCTGGTGCACAAACAGATATTTCACGCGGCGGCGGTCCTTGCGGGGGGCTGCGTCAGGTCGCTCGATGCGGCGGCGCGCGCTAGCGGTTGCCGGCTGGCCGGCCGGCCCGGGCGGCCGGTCGCGGCGGACGCGCCGGTTTGCTGCCGGCCGGGTCCTCGCGCGCGGCCTCGGCCGGGCTGTCACGGCGCCGCAGTTCGATGCGGAACGCCTCGATCGAGGCCAGGCTCTCCGCCTCGCAGGCTTCGTCGGCGCCGACCGGCCCGGCCGTGCTGCCGTCCGTGAACGTCGCCTCGTAACGGCACTCCCACTGCCGCGCCGCGTCGCCCTTCAACCGCAGCTTCAGGCCGAGCAGGGGAAGCGCCATGCCACGGCTGCCGCAGAATTTGCCGCCTTCGACCCAGGGCGACAGCCAGCCGCGGCCAAGCACCGCCTGGTACTCGATGTCCTCCGCGGCCACCCCGTCGCGCGGCGCGACGGCGAAGCCCTCGATCCAGGACCGGCTGCCACGGGTGCCGATCCACTCGCCAATCCGCCCCCCGACATCGCCGGTGCGCTGGATATGCGCGACGATCTCCGGCTCGGCTTGCGCCGCTGCCGCGGTGGCGAGCGCAGGTGCCGCGGCCCCGCCGCTCAGACGCAGCACTTGCAGCCGAGGCGCCGATTCGGGGCCCTGCCGCGGCGACTGGTAGATGGTCACCAGCACCTGCGCCGGTCCCTCTGCCACCTGCACCAGCGCGGCGGTGCCGTTGAGCCAGCCATCCTGCCGGAACGTGCTGATGCTGATGGCGTCGGGGCGCCCGATCGCACCGGGGGGCAACGTGACGCGCACCCCAGGAAGCCCGCTGCCCACGTCTGGGGACGGGCTGCCGGGAGCCTGGAACACGCAGAACAATCCGGTGTCCAGGGTCATCAGGTGCCCGGACACGCGCAATTCCGCGACTCTGCCCGGACCGTCGTCCGGGGGTGCGGCCGGTCGGGCGTCGGCTCGGGTCATGACCGCGGCGGCTGGTTCGGGCACGCGCTCGTCCTGCTGTTTCGGCGTTCTTGCCATGGGTGATGCTCGGCTTCTTGGATCGGTTCAGGTGGCGAAGGGTTTCGTCCACATTTCAGGCGCCTTCATGGCCTGTCAGGCCGATTGCTGCAACCAGCGCCTGGTTTATTCCGCGCGGCGGCAATCCCAGCGGCAGCAGGAAGCCGCGCCCGGTGCGGCGGATTCGCTCGGCCGGCGCGCCGAAATCGAACGCCGCCACGGATAGCCCGGCGCGCCACAGCTCGGTCAGGCCGAAGCTCCACGTCTCCGGCCAGACCGAGGGCAGCAGCGCCACACTGGCATCCTGGGCGCGGATCAGGGACACCGCCTCCTCGGGCGCGAACCGCCCGGTCACGAACACCCGGCCGGTGGCCAGCAGGCGAGCGTCGTCGATGGTGTGGCCGACCACCACGAATTCCAGCGGCAGGCTGCGTTCGGCGGCATCCCGCGCGCAGGCCAGCAGCACGTCGTAGCCCTTGTGCACCCCGATGGCGCCCAGCGTGCAGACCCGGCAAAGCCCGGAACGGGCCTGCGGACGCGGCGGATCGGCCACCGCGTCATCGTCCTCCAGCGGCACGATCTCGGGCCGCAGCGAGGGAAAGTGCCGGCGCATGCGGGCGGCGACGTCCGCGGATGGCGCGACGACCCGCCGCGCCGCGCCGAGGAAACCGGCGGACCGATCGCGTAGCGCCTGCACCCCGATCGCCTCGTCGGTCACCCGGCCGGCATCGGCGACGCACGCCTCGCACCTGACCACAGCGGGTTCGCCGCAATAGCGCCGGTCCGCGCCGACCAGGGAGACCTGCGGACAGAACCAGGGATAGTCATGCACCTGAACGTCGTACGGCACCCCGAGCCGGGCGATCAGCTCGTAGATCGCCGGCGCATGGTGCAGCGTGTGGTGCACCTCCACCAGCCTTGGATCGCTCGCGCGCAACAGGCGCAGCAGCGCCGGCAGCTCCCGCGGCAGCGCGTAGCGCAGGTTCGGAAATCCGGCGGACGCGCCGTCCACCGCCAGCATCGCCGGACCGTCAGGCTCCCTTGCCGGCCGCAGCACGATCGGCCGCAGCCCAGCCGCGCGATGCGCCGCGGCGGCCACGCCGACCTGCCGCTCGACGCCGCCGCCGTCGTCATGCGTGACCAGGATCACCGATTGCGCCCTGCCCCGCGCCGCCTTGCGCGCAGCCCTCTCGCCCGCCGGTGCCTCGGCCTGCCCGCCGGGACGCCAGCGCGCGAGGTCGAAACGCCGCCGCGCCTCCGCCAGCGGATCGGCGCGGCTGAACGCGGCGATCAGCCGGTCATAACCGGGATGCAGCCGGTTCAGCAGGGTTTCGTTGCGCACCTGCAGGTACCGGGCCGCCTGGCCGCCCCCGCCCTGGCCGAACGACGCCCCGCCGAGATGCGCGACGAACAACCCCGCCACCGCGACGTGCCGCCAGCCGAGGCGGCGGGCGCGCAGGCAGAAATCGTTCTCCTCGCCATAGCCCTGGGCGAACATGTCGGCGCGGAACGGACCGGCCGCGTCGATGCAATCGCGTCGCATATACAGGCAGAATCCGACGCCCACCGGGATCTCGACCACGGTCCCCTTGTTGGCGCGGCGAGCGATGGCGTCCAGCCGCAGGGTTGCGTCGCGGTCCGGCACCGGGTTGCTGCCCTGTGGCCCCGGATAGCTCAAGATGCTGGCGTGGTTCGACAGCGGCGTCGCGGTGCCGGTTTCGCGCGTCGCGTAGGCCGCGTCGCGCAGGCGTTCCAGCCAGCCCGGCGGCACCAGCGTGTCGCTGTTGAGCAACACCGCGTCGCGCCCCGCCGCGGCGGCTATGCCGTCGTTGACGCTGGCCGGAAACCCGCGATTGCGCGCGTGCCGCACCAGCCGGACGCGCCCTTCAGCCGCCAGCGCGTCGAGCGCGCGGCGCAGCGCCGGTTCCGGCGAGGCGTCGTCGATGACGATGATCCCGTGCGGCGCGCCGACCGTGGCGAGCACGCTGTCGAGACAAGACAGCACCGTCGCGGTTTTGCCGTACACCGGAATGATGACCGCCGCCTGCCGGCGCCGCCGCGAGGCGCCCGTCGCCAGCCGCGGCACCGCGATGTCGGCCGGCATCGCCGGTGGCGCAAACGACGCCGCGCGCGCGTGCTGGGGCGACAGGTAGCCAGCCAGGGCGGAGGCCGCCGCCGCCGCCGCGGATTGCTCCGCGTCCGGATCGAGCGGACTCCCGAGCAGCTCGGCGCCATCGCGTCCGAGTGCGTGCAGTGGGCGGGCGATGGCGGCCAGGGCCCGCGCCGGAACCGCGAAGCCGCGCGGGCGTGCCAGCGGGGCGGCATGCTGCACCGAGGCCGCGATGTCCGTCGCCGCGATCCGCAGCCTGCCCCGGCCACCCGCGCCACGGATCAGCAGCACCGGGTCGGTGTCCGGATCGCCAGGATACCAGGCCCATCCGCGCAAGCCGCCCTCGTGCGCCTCGACAAAACCGGCGACGCGGCGGATCGCGGCAAGCTGGATCGGACTGCCCAGCAAATGCCGCCCGGCAATGCGTATCGTCGCCTCCCGGGCCCGCATCCAGGCGCGCGGCACGGCGGCCTCGGCGCAGCGCCGGCCGTCCAGCCGGATCTCGGTCTCGCCGGACGCCGCGGGGCGCAACACGAGCTGCCCGTCGCCGGTGATCCCGCACCATCCGGCGGCGTCCGCGCCGCGGACCACCGCATCGGCCAGCGAGTCGCGCGCGGTCACCAACGCAGCCTCCGGCACGTGCCGCGCCAGCGCATCGGCCAGGGCGGCGGCAGCCCCCGCGCCATCGCCCAGGCGGAAACGCGCCGCCGCAAGCCCCAGCCAGGCCGCGCGCACGTCCTCCGCCTTGGCAACCGCGCGGAACAGCGCCTCGGCCCGCCCGTCGTCACGGCGCAGGCAAGCGGTCGCCAGCGCCAGCGTGATGGTCCCGTCATGCGGCGCCAGACGGTGGGCCCGGTCGAGCCAGCGCATCGCGCGCACGCCATCCCCCACCACAAGCGCCTGTTGGCCACGCTCCTGGGCATCGCGCGCCAGCGCGGCGCTATCGTCAGCGCCATCCGTCACGACCGGCCGCCGGGCTGACGACTCCCCCCCTCCTTGAGGGAGGGGGAGCATTATTGTCCCCGCCAGCCGTGTCCCCACCCGGCTTGTCCGCATCAGCGGCCGGCGGCTTGCGCCACCGGCGCGGCCACGGCCGGCGCCGGCAGACCGGCCAGATCGCCGCGCGCCTCCTGCAGACCCTGCGCGACAGCGCGCTCCAGCCAGTGCCGCGCCCGGTCGGGGTTGCGTTCGCCGCCCAGGCCGCGGGCGAGGTAGCGGCCATACATCATCTGCGCATAGGCGTGGCCGCGCTCCGCCGCGGCGAGGAAGCAGCGCTGCGCTTCCACCCGGTCGGTCGGCACTTCGTGTCCGCCGCCCTTCATCGCCCCCACCGCGAACATCGCGCCGACATGGCCGCGCGCCGCCGCCTTCTCGAAAAACCCGAGAGCCCCGGTATGATCCTTCGGCCCGCCGCGGCCGTTCAGCAGCATCTCCGCCAGCATGACCTCGGCCTCCGGCATCCCGACATCGGCCGCACGCGTGATCCAGGCGCGGCCGGCCACCGGATCGGCGTCCATGCCGCGGCCATCGACCAGCATCCGGCCATACCAATACTGCGCGTTGACCACCCCGTCCGCCGCGCGCCGCAACCATTCGGCGGCCTTGCGGTCGTCGCGCTCGACGCCGACGCCTTCCGCCAGGCAAACCCCGAAATTGAACGCCGCAACCAGATCGCCCGACGCCGCCGCATGCTCGAACCATTCGCGGGTGCGCAGCGAATCCTCCTCGCCGCCCATGCCGCGCAGCAGCAGATTGGCGAAATCGACCTGGGCGTTCTTGTCGCCCGCCAGCGCGGCGACGCGGAACCACCGCGCCGCCTCTTCCTGGTCGCGCCCTACGCCGGCCCCGGTGAGGTGCAGCATACCCAGCGCGCGCGCCGCGCCGCGGTGGTTGGCTTCGGCGGCGCGGCGGAACCAGATCGCCGCTTCGGCAAAATTGGGCGGCAGCTTGCCACCCTTGGCATACAGGTCGCCGACCAGGGCCGCGGCCTCCGGATCGCCCGCCAGCGCCGCACGCCGCAGCCACGACTCGCCCTCCGTCGGATTGCTGGCGACCCCGCGCCCCTCCAGCAGAGCCAGACCCCAGCGCGCCTGGGCGCCGCGATGCCCCTTTTCCGCCGACTGCCGATAGAACTGCGCGGATGCGGCCGGATCGGCCGGCAAGCCGAGCCCGCGCTCGGCAATCATCCCAAGCAGATACAGCGCCGTCGGCAGGCCGGCTTCGGCCGCCCGCCGCAGGTGTTCGATGATCCGGACCTGCATCTCCGGCGTGGTGCCCTCACGCGCCAGCGACAGCGCGTAGCCCAGATGCCCCTGCGGACAACCCGCGGCAGCCGATTGCTCATACAGGCGCAGTGCCTCGTCCAGGTTGCGCTGGCTCTCGGGCCCCGAGGTGAAGATGTAGCCGAGCAATGCCTGGCCGTCGGCGGAACCGCCCTCGGCGGCGCGGCGCGCCCATTTCTCGGCGGCGGCAAAATCCGGCTGCACCGCCGCGTTGGCCGAGAACAGGCTGGCGGACGCGCTGCCGGGTACCCCGCCGCCATCCGTGGCCAGGCCGTGAACGTACAGCGTCGCCAGAAGCGCCTGGGCCTCGACATAGCCCTGATTGCCGGCCCGCTCCAGCCAGCGGGCGCCCTGGACGCGGCTGGCCGGCACGCCGGCGCCTTCCAGGTAGCAGCGGCCGACGCGGAACTCGGCTTCCGCGATCCCGGCGTTCGCCGCCCGCACCAGCAGCGGGAACCCCCGCTTCAACTGGCCTTGCTCGGCCAGCCGCACGCCGCGCCGCAACGCGCCTCGCGGCGAGGCCATCCCAACCAAGCGATCGGCGATGGTCACGGCGTCATGTCCGGACGCCGCGCGGCAGCCAGGCCCCGCATCGCGTCATGGCTCGCGCATGGCATCCCGCGTCACCGGCAGCACACGTTCCAGCAGGTAACTCAGCACCGTCCGTTTGCCGACTTTCACGTCGGCGGTCACCGGCATGCCGGGCATCAGGCGAAAGCCCGCCGGCACGTTGTGCAACGCCACCCGATCGATGGCGATCCGCGCCCGGTAATACGGCATGCTGCTGTTGGTCGGCATCGGCACCGCGCCGGTCGGATGGCGCTGGTCCTCCTGCGCCGTAAAGCTGTCCGCGCTGATGATGCGGACCGTGCCATACGCCATGCCGTATTGGGTGAACGGGAACGTGTCGAACTTCAGCGCAACCGGGTCGCCGACATGCACGTAACCGTCTTCCGACCCGACGATGTCGGCCTCCACCTCCAGCGGAGCGTCGGACGGCACCAGGGTGATGAGCTGCTGCCCCGATTGCACCACCGAACCGACCGACACTTTGGCGACGGTCAGCACCGTGGCGTCGCGATCGGCGCGCAATTCCACAAGCTGGCGGCGCAACTGCGCCTTGTTCAGCGCCTCGCGAGCGTCCGACAGCTTGCTGGTCGCATCCGACAACTTGTCGGCCAGGTCGGCGTGCCAGTTCTGGATGTAGCTGTCGCGCTCGGCCAACATGGCCGCCAGATCGCGCTGCGCGCCCATCGCCTGCTCCTGTGCGCTCGCCAGATCGCGCGCCATCTCCGCCCGGTTGTCCATCGCCGCCAGGGTGTTCAGCCGGCTGCCCACCTGCAGCTTCTCCAATTGCCGCCGCATCTGCTCCACGCTCTGCGCCACCGTGAGCCGGTCGCGGTAGCCGGCGGCATCCGAATTGGCCCGCGCTATGGCCGCCACCAAACTGTCGGCCTTCTGTTGGTAGTTCTGCAGCCGGTAGTCATATTCGGCCTTGCGCTGGGCGAAGATCGCCGCCTGCAACGACAAATTGGGGTCAAGCCCGGTATAGCTGAACCGCTTGTCGTCCACCTCCGCCTGCATCCGCATCACCTGGGCCTGCAGGCTCGCCACCTGGGCCGCGCTGGCGCCGAGATCGGCCGCGGCGAAGGTCGGGTCCAGCCGCGCAAGCACCTGGCCGGCATGCACCGCCTCGCCCTCATGCACGTCGATCGAACGAATGATCGAGGTCTCCAGCGGCTGCACCACCAGGGTCGGACTCCTGGAAACCACCTTGGCCGGCGCCGTCACCACCTGGTCGATCCTGATCACGCCCATCGCGATCACGCCCGCAACGAACATGCTGGTGATCACCCAGGCGGTGTGCTGGGCGTTGCGCGGTATCGGGTAGTTGATGATCGCCGTGGACGGCGACTGAAACTCCAGGATCGCCGGCAGCGTCGGGTCGTGCCGCTCGGCAACGACCACCGCGCGGTCAGTCGCCTTGGACGAGGGTCGGGGCAATAGCTGCATGTCGGGGACCTTGGCTATCCATGAAACGGGTCTGTTGCGCCCAAAGCTGGCGATACACCACGCAGCGCTCAAGCAGAACCAGGTGCGGCGCCACGTCCATCACCGTGCCCTTGTCCAGCACCATGATCTGGTCGCACTCGGTCAGCGAGGACAGGCGGTGCGAGACGATCACCATCGTACGGCCGCGCGCGATGCGCAGCAGGTTGGCGTTCACCAGCGCCTCGCTTTCCGGATCGAGCGCGCTGGTGGCCTCGTCCAGGATCAGGATGCGCGGATCGGTGATCAGCGCACGCGCGATCGCCAGCCGCTGCCGCTGGCCGCCCGACAGGTTGGGCGAGCCTTCCTCGATATAGGTTTCGTAGCCGTTCGGCATCCGTTCGATGAACTCCTCCGCGCCGGCCAGCCGGGCCGCGCGCACCGCGTCGTCCAGCGTGAGGCCCGGCCGGCCGGACAGGATGTTGTCGCGAATGGAACCGCGGAACAGGAAATTCTCCTGCAACACCACCCCGAAGCTCGACCGCAGGTGGCGCAAATTGATCTCGCGCAGATCGGCGGTGTCGATCTTCACATAGCCGGTGTAGTCGCGGTTGATGCCCTGCAGCAGCCGCGTGATGGTCGATTTGCCGGAACCGGAACGGCCGACCAGGCCGAGCATGGTGCCGGGCGGGACCGAGAAGCTGACGCGATCCAGCGCCGGCGTCTTGGTGCCGGCATAGGTGAAGGTGACATCGTCGAAGGTGATCCCGCCGGCGAATTTCGGCCGCAGCCCGCCCGACGCGGCGTCCACCTCCAGCGGCCGGTTCAGCACCGAAGCAGCCTGGCCGATCGACGCCCCGATCTCCTCGTAATCCTCGATCAGCCGCGCCAGGCCGACCAGCGGTTGCGCGACGCGCTGCGACAGCATCATGAACGCGAACAGGCTGCCGATCATGTAGCCTTGCGTGTCGGACATCGCCAGATAGGCGCCGAGCATGATCACGCCGATCCACATGAACCGCTCGATCGGTGTCACCAGGGTCTGCGGCCAGTTGGAAAGCTTGCCGAACGCGATGCGCCACTTGCCGGCGTCGGCGACGACCTCGTCCCACAGCGCCTTGCGCTGCGGTTCCAGCGCCAGCGCCTTGACCGTCTTGACGCCGTAGATCGTCTCGGCGAGCGCGGAATGCTTGCGCGTCTCGGCCTCGACCACGCGCTTGAACACCACCCGCAGCGGCCGCAGGTAGGCCACGATGATCAGCGTGATGATGCACGCGCAGGCAACCACGATCCAGGCCAGCGTGGCGTCCAGATAGAACAGGAAGGGCAGCAGCACGCACAGCGTGATCAGGTCCAGGAAGGTCCGCAGCAGCTTGCCGGTGATGAATTCCCGGACCTTGTTGATCTGCGTGATGTTGTACATCGTCTCGCCGGCCGGGTGCCGCTCGAAATAATCCAGCGGCAGGCGGACCAGGCGGTTGAACACGTGCAGGCTCAGCTTGGCGTCGATGCGAACGCCGACGATCAGGATGATCAGCCGGCGCACGTAGCCGAGGATCGTCTCATACAGGACGGCGATCCCCAGGATGGTGCTGAGCAGGATCAGGGTGGAATAGCTGTGGTGGGTGAGCACCTTGTTCACCACCGTCATCACCAGGAACGGCGGGAAGATGGTCAGCATGCTGAGGGTGAACGAGGCGATGCCGATGTCGCGCAGCGACCGCCGCTCCTTGCCGACCAGGCCGAGCAACCAGCGGAACGAGAACGGCGCGTCCGCCTCGGTCTGGCCGCGTTGCGCGCGCAGCAGGATCGCCTCGCCGTTCCAGACCTCGGCCAGCCGCATTTCGTCCACCGGGACCGCGGCTTCGGCGGACGCACCGCGCGGGTCCTGGAGGAAGACGACCTTGTGCTCGAGGTTCACCCCGGTCAGCAGGCCGGCGGTGCCGTCGGTGAACAGCAGCACCACGGGGCCGGTGTTGTTGAAATGCATCAGGTGGCGCCAGCGCAACCGCACCGCCCGCGACCACATGCCGGCATTCTGCGCCCACGCCGACAGCGACGCGGCGGACGGCTCGGTTTCCCCCACCGGCATGCGGTACTCGGCGGGGTCCAGCTCGGTGCCGTGATAGCGGCCCGCCATCATCATCGCCAGGAGGCGCGGGTGGATCGGGATCTCGCGCGGGCCGCCCGGTTCGCCCGGCGCGCCGGCATCCGATCCGCTGCCGCCGGCGCTTGCCTCGGCCCGAACCGCAGCCGACGACTGGCGGTCCGGCCCGGGCGGGCTGGAGATCGTTCCGTCAGTTATATCCACGAGCAATCCCTCTCAGAGCCGTTTCAGACAGCGACAAACTGCGCCCCGATCCGTGCCTTTTTCACGCGCAGCGCCGGATAGGCAGACGGCCCTGCCGGTTCGAGCAGGACAATCCGCGCGCCGCGCGGTTCGGCCATAACTTTTGCTGGCCGTTGGTTCACCGGCGCGAGTATGCCCGCCGGGGGAGCCGATTTCAACTTATTCCTTGATTTCGCGGGTGGATTGGCCCGTCCTGGGGCGGCAGCCGCGCGATTGGCCGTGTCCCCCCGGGGCGTAACCTCGGCGCAATCGGGGCGGCTGGCCGATCAGGCCGACAGGCAGCGAGGATCAGACCCATGGTGGCGATCGAGGACAATGTCGGGGCCTTTGTTCCCGGACCGCGCACCCAGCGGGCGCCGCTTGGCGCCGGACGCCTGTCCGGCCTGAGCTTCGCCATCAAGGACCTGTTCGACCTCGCCGGGGCGCTCACCACCTATGGCAATCCGGACTGGGCCAGCACCCATGCCCCCGCCATCGCCACCGCGCCGGTGGTTTTGGCCCTGCTACAGGCCGGCGCCCGGCTGGTGGGCAAGACCAAGACCCAGGAACTCGCCTATGGCCTGACCGGTGAGAATGTCTGGCAGGGCACCCCGACCAATCCCGCCGCACCTGATCGCTTTCCGGGCGGGTCGAGCTGCGGTTCGGCCGCCGCCGTGGCGGCGTCGCTGGTCGACTTCGCGCTGGGCTCCGATACCGGCGGCTCGGTCCGCATCCCGGCGAGCTATTGCGGGCTGTTCGGCATCCGCCCGACCCACGGCGCGATCAGCCTGGCCGGCGCCTGCCCGCTGGCGCCCAGCTTCGACACCTGCGGCTGGTTCTCCCGCTCCGCCTCGGTGCTGGCCGGCGTCGGGGAGGTGCTGCTGTCCGGCCCGCGCCACGGCGCCGAAGGTCCACTGCTCCGCCCGGAGGAAGTCTGGGTGAATGCCCAGCCGGAAGTAGCCGAGGCGCTGCGCCCGGCGCTGGAAAAGCTGGAGCAGATCCGCGGCCGCGCGGTGGGGGTGCGCATCGCGCCCGAGGGAATCGACAGCTTCTTCGACCATTTCCGCACGGTGCAGGCCGAGGAAGCCTGGGTGGCGCTGGGCGCCTGGGTGGAGGCGACCCGGCCGCGCTTCGGGCCCGGCATCGGCGAGCGCTTCGCGGCGGCGAAAGCCACCGACCCGGCGATCGCCGCCCCCGGCCGCGCCTTCCGCCGCGTGCTCCAGGGGCGCATCCGCCCCTTGCTCTCCGGCGGCGCCGTGATGGTCTTTCCCACCAGCCCCTGCGTCGCCCCGCTGCTGACCGCGGAGCGCGCAGAGCAGGATGCGATCCGGCAAGCGACGGTGGGGGTGACGGCGATCGCCGGGTTCGGCGGCTTGCCGGAGGTCACCCTGCCGGCCGCCAGAGTGCACGGCGCCCCGGTGGGGCTGTCGCTGGTCGCCGGCCTGGGCCACGATCGCGCCTTGCTGGCACTGGCGTGCGACGCCGCCGCCGTGCTGGGATTGCCGGTCTGAGATCGCCGGCCCGAAAAGGAACCAAGCGATGCAGGTGCGCCACGCCACGCCCGCCGACCTCCCCGAAATTCAGTCGATCTATGCGTTCCACGTGCTGCACGGCACCGGCACGTTCGAGGAGGTGCCGCCCTCGGTCGAGGAAATCGCCGGGCGGTTCGAGAAGGTCACGTCGCGCGGCTGGTCCTGGCTGGTAGCGGCGGACGCCACCGGGGTTTTGGGCTACGCCTATTATACCCAGTTCCGCGACCGTTCGGCCTATCGCTACTGCGCCGAGGACAGCGTCTATGTGCGTGAGGACGTGCGCGGCCAGGGCGTCGGCAAGGCATTGGTGGCACGGCTGATCGAGGACGCCTCAGCCCGCGGCATGCGGCAGATGATCGCGGTGATCGGCGATTCGGAGAATGTCGGCTCGATCGGCGTGCATGCCAGCCTGGGCTTCCACATGGTCGGCACGATGCGCGCCGTGGGGGTGAAGTTCGGTCGCTGGCTGGACGTGGTGTCCATGCAGCGCCCGCTCGGCCGCGGCGACGCGGACATGCCGTGACCCGGCACCGCGCCCGCGCGGCGGGACAGGCCGGCGCGAAGCACCCGGCGAGCGGCGTAACGCGCGAACCGTACCTGTATTACCCCCCTTGCCCTCGGCGCTGCGCGGCTTGACCGCGCCCGCCGTCAGGGCAAGGCGGACGGTTGCCAATCCGCATCTTTGGCTGATGGCCGCCTACGGCTTCGTCGCCGGGCTGCCGCTGCCACTCTCCGGCTTCACCCTGCGGCTGTGGCTGTCCGAAGGCGGCGTGTCGCTGGCGGTGATCGGCCTGACCGCGAATATCGGCATCGCCTATTCGCTGAAATTCCTCTGGGCGCCGCTGCTGGACCAGACGCCGCCCCCCGGACCGCTGCGCCGCTTCGGCCGGAGGCGGGGCTGGCTGCTGGCGATCCAGCCCGCCCTGGCGGCGGCGGCGGCGCTGCTGGCGCTGTCCAGCCCAACCACCGTGCCGCTGGCGTCGCTGGCCGCCGGCGCGCTTGTCGCGTTCCTCTCGGCGAGCCAGGACATCGTCGTCGATGCCTGGCGCATCGAGTTGTTCCCCGCCCGCCTGCAAGGCGCGGCCATGGCCTTCTACGTCTGGGGCTACCGCGTCGCGCTGCTGATCGCCACCACCGGCGTGATCGCCGCCGCCGGCACCATCGGCTGGCACGCCTCCCTGCTCTGCGTCACCGCACTGATCGGCCTCGGCGTCCCGGTCACGCTGCTGGCGCCCGAGCCGCTCGCCGAGGCGCGGCGCGCGGTTGCCGGGTTCGCCGCACGCCTGCGCCACGCGGTGCTGGAACCGCTGGCCGAGTTCTTCGCCCGGCCCGGCGCCGCCGGTATCCTGGCCTTCGTCGCCCTGTTCAAGCTCGGCGAGGCGATGGCCGGCATCATGACCGCGCCGTTCTATCGCGCGCTCGGCTTCAGCCAGAACGCCATCGCCGCCACCGGTCCGTTCTCGCTGGTGGCGACGCTGGCCGGCATCACCCTTGGCGGCTGGCTGGTCGCCCGCATCGGCGTCGGCCGCGCGCTGTTGTGGACCGGCTGGGTGCAGACCGCCGCCATGGCGATGTACGTCTGGCTGTCCTGGTCCGCTGGCGACCACCGCGTGCTGTACGGCACCGTCGCCACCGAGGCCTTCGCCCAGGGCATGGCCGACGCCGCCTTCATCACCTACCTTTCGGGCCTGTGCTCCACGGCGTTCACCGCGACGCACTACGCGCTGCTGTCGTCGCTCGCCGCGCTGACGGTGCACACGCTGGGAGGCTTCTCCGGCGTGCTGGCAGCCGCGCTGGGCTGGACGCGGTTCTACATGCTCTGCGCATTTGCCGCCCTGCCGGCCATGGGGCTGATGCTGCGACTGCTCCGCCGGTATCCGCCGGCGGAGCAGCGCGCGACCTGACCATGTTGGCGTGGTTGGCGATGTTGGCGGCGGGCGGAGCAGCGCAACGCACTCCGAGACAGGCCGGACGGTCCTTGCCTTGGTCGCCGCCGGCCTCGGAGTCGCGTAGCCACCGGTCGTCGCAGTGAATGCCCAGGCCGGGGGCCGCCTCCGGCAGGGCCACCGTGGCGCGGCTACTTCGGCAGCGCCGCCTTATTCCCCCTCCAGCAGAACCTGCTCATACAGCGCCGCCAGCGGCACCGTGATGCCGGCGCTGGGGAGTGTCACCGCCGCGTCTGGTCCGGAGATCGACTCGAACACCCAGCCGGCGTCTTGCCGGCGGTAAGCGTGTACCAGCATCTCGTCCTGGTAGATCTCGACAATCTCCAGCACGCCCTCGACGGCCTGCAGGTCGGACCGCTTCTGGTCCCACTGCCGCTTGTGCCGCACCTCCGACGGAGAAACCACCTCGAACAGCACGCAAGGATGTTTGCCGCAGCGGATCATGGCATCGGGAATGCGTGCCGTGTCACGCTGCTCGTACCGGGGCACGGCGCCGCTGCCGACCTCCAACCGACACGCCGGATGACCGCGCAGGCGACCGTGTATCTCACTGGCCAGGTTGCCGAGAATGACACCGTGTTCCGGGCTCGGCGCCGCATGCGCGACGATCGTGCCGCGGACAAGCTCATAGCGCCACGCGTTGCCGAACTCGGACTGGTCGGTCCGCAGGAACGCCTCGGCGTCGAGGAACCGGCTGTTGCGTGCCGCAGTGTCCATGCCGTGACGATACCACAACCAGCGCCGATCTGCCATGTCGCCGCGTGCCCCACCGCACCCGCCGGTGCGGCACCCGGCGACGCAAGAAACTGTCAATGCAGATGCAGGCGGATGCACGCCAATGCAGGCGGATTGGCCGGCTTCTGGCATGTCCTTCACGGTCAGGCCTGGCGCGACCAGATGGGCCGGACGGCCCTTGCCTTCGGCGCGGCCAGCCTTGGATTTGCGTAGCCACAGTTCATCCTGGCGAATGACAAGACCGGGCGCCGGCTGCGGCGCGGCCACGATGGCGTAGCTGCATCAGCAGATCGGCGAGAGACGTGACGGCCGGGGCCATTTTAGCCTGCCCGGCAACCACGAGGACGGCCGGGGCAGCGTCCTCGGTTTGGTGTGTCCGCTGTGCCGCCGCGGTAGGCCCGTGGTAGCGCTCGGCGGACATCCGCCTCAACGCGCGCCGGCCGACACATCGACAATCGACCAATCTAATGGTCGCCATTACTTGATTCAGGACGACGCAGTCGAACGCGACGACATCAAAGCTGCTGCCGATGAACGCAACCATGGCGCTTCGTTCGAAATGGCCCGTGCGATGGTCACCGACCCCAAAATTACCGCCGGCTTGCTAAACCGAGTCTCCCGGACTCTCGGCCTGCCGCCAGAATTGCGGAAAGTCGAGCTGAGGGGTCAGCGAGGATGGATCGTGATCGCGACTTCCCGCAACACCGTGAAAAAATGCGCTTCTGATCTGACTCTATCAAACTAACCCATCTTATTCACCGCATAGCAGGGATTCGCTGACGGGCATGGTACAAGTGTCTGGAATCGCCTAGAGATTGGGTGCTGACACCAACCCAGGCACCCGGACAGAATCTGCCATGCCCGCCGACGATGACGATACGC
>DATLQW010000146.1:0-19380 GCA_035535035.1 Acetobacteraceae bacterium | reverse complement strand
TATCGTCATCGTCGGCGGGCATGGCAGATTCTGTCCGGGTGCCTGGGTTGGTGTCAGCACCCAATCTCTAGGCGATTCCAGACACTTGTACCATGCCCGTCAGCGAATCCCTGCTATGCGGTGAATAAGATGGGCTAGAGGGTTAGCTGAGGAGCAGTCTTGCCGAGCAAGCGCCGCCGCGCTAATCTGACTAGCCAGTCGGAAATGATATGCGACTGATCAGTCGAAAAAGCAAGGGGCGTTGTGACACGAAAGAAGGAAATCGACAGGGACAAGGTCTTGGATGCTGCCGAGGCCGTCATCCTCGACTCTGGTGGCCGAAATTTCACCCTCGATGCCGTGGCCGAGCGTGCGGGGATCAGCAAGGGCGGTCTCGTCTATACCTTTGCGACTAAGGATGGATTGGTACACGCGGCGCTAGAACGAGAAATGGCTCGTTTTCAGGAGGCTGTACGTCGGCGACTCGGCAGTGGGCCAACTGGGCCGGTCGAATTGGTCCTCGCGCACATCGAGGAAGCCCTGGCCGAGGACGACGCCTCGACGCAAACGGCGGCTTTTCTCATAACCGCACTGGTGCATGCCCCTGACATGCTGGGACCGGTACGACGCTTTTACAGCGCATTGCTCGATCCGCTCCGATCGGAACATGGTGAGGTTGTTAAAGTCCGTCACGCACTGCTGGCTGTTGAAGGTATTTTTCTGCTCCGGGGACTCGGGTTTGCAGAGGTTTCCGCAGACGAGCTCAAATCTGTCCTGCTCCACGCACGCAGCATCGTCCTTGCGGCGTTGGATAACCCGATCAGCAGGCTGTGCTAATTTTCCCTAACCCCAAAATTCAAAATGCGTCACCACCCGGGGCTCCCGTGGCGCTCCGCGGCCCTCGTTGCTTGCTCCGTGCCGAGAGGCCGCCGCCGCATTACGCGGGGGCCATCCGGCTGCAGCGATCGTTTCAGGCCGCGGCGACGCCGGCCGGATCGTCGAGGGCGCGCAGGGCCGGGCTGGTGCCGGTGACGATGGCGCGCACCAGGTCATCGTCGGGAGGACCGAAATCGCAATCGGGCGGCAGGCCGCCGTGGTGGCGGATCGCCCGGGCGCGATAGGGGTAAACGCGCGCATAGTAGTCGGCCTCGGCGGCGAGGTCGCGCGGTGGCTCTTCGGTCTTTGTTGCGGTGCGGGCGGGGTGGCGCCGTGGCGGTGACTGGGCCGAGGGCGATTGCACCGCCGGCGCGGGAGCCGGTTGCGCGGGCAGCGCTTCGGGCGGCGGCGGCGCATCCGGCGCGGGCTCCGGTTCGGGCGGCGGCGGCGACGCGCCGGACAGCGCCGGATGGACCGGTTGGCTTGTGGCCGGCATTGCGGGCGCCGCGGCCTGGCCCAGCGCCTGCTGCATCCGCTGGGTGGCGATATAGCTCGTCCATTCGTCGGCATTGGCCGCGGTACTGCTCGTCTCCCGCTTGTGCCGCGCCGCCTGCACGCGCAGCAAATGGGTGCGCAGGGAGATGGCGGTGCGCTCCATGAGGGCATACTGGGCGTTGAGCTTCATGACGAGCGGGATGTCGCCGGCGTTGCCGCGGAGCAGGCGCATCACGTCCTCGGCCTGGGCGCGGGCGCAGACGCAGTGGGCGGCGATGTCGGCCTCGTCGGCGTTGACCGGCGCCAGGGCGGCGATCTTGGCGACGGCCGCCTGGTTGCGGACGAGCAGGGATTCGAGGGTGTCGGCGAGCGGCGGGGGGAGGAGGGTGTAGAGTGTGTGGATAAGCTGGTAGTAGGCGTGATGGGAGAGTTGGTCGGTGGGACCGGGATGCGGCGGTTGGGTGGAGGTGCTCATTGGTGGATTATATGTTAGTTTGAGCAACTAAGCAAGAGAATATTTGCCGGCGAGGTCAATGCCGTGCTGCCGGGTCGGATGGCGGTGGCGTGACGGCCCTCCACGATCTTCGTGCCGCGCGACGGCAATGCAGGAAAGCCGCGGTCACTGGGCGAGCAGGCGGCCGCGTCCGGCAACCGCTTCGGGCAGATCGCGACGCTCAAGGAGGGTCAGCGGATCGGGCATCGCAATCAGCCGATTGGTCACGCTGGCCTGACGCATCAGCCAGGCTCGGAGCGAGGCCGGGTAAAGGACGCTGTCGTCACGGAAGGCGCGGAGCGTCTCCGGCAGTCAAATCAGCCCGAGCTCCTGATCGATCGCCGGCATCCGATCGAGGATCGCCGTGCGGGCCTGATAATGTTCTTCCCGGTAGGCCGGTATGTCCTTCAGGCGTGCTCGCCGGTGCGTGCCGACGCGATGTGAGGGGATCTGTTTGTCATCGTGCGGCTTGATCGCATAGGGGCGGGAGCGATTCAGCAGTTCGGCGACCTCCCCCGTAGTCAGCTCGGCATGGCCAGGTATCACGCGCACCGTGTTGGTGTTTCCCATTTCATTGAGGATGGTCAACAGAAGTCGCAGCACCACGGCTGGCAGGGTGACGGCTTCCTTGGGGGCATTTGGCGCTTCCAGGCGCAACCGTACGGTGCCGTTCGCGGCGGCGAGCGACTCGGCAGGTTGGGGGGTAAAGCCGGGACTGAACCGTCGCATCACTCCGCACCGGCCACGTGCGGATAGAGGTGAAGGCCGCCGTGCAGCGGTAGTACGTCTCGCCCTGGAGGATGGGACCAATGCGCGGCGCTTTTGCGATGCGATTCCAGGCTGACGTGGCCGAATTCGTGCAGACACGAGCGCATGCCGAGAATCGTAGCGTCACGAACTATATCGAGACGTTGCCGCTGCGCGAAAAAGCTCGGGTCGAGGAGACGGAAGGACGCCTGACCGTGCAAGCCGACCCTGCGCTGCTTCGCGAAGACGGGCATCGGCGGTACCCCGACGCGTGCCATGGTGATGGTCGCCTAGACCACCAGCCAGCCCTGGACGGGCGCGAAACCGCCCGGTGTCATCGCGTTCACCGCGGCGGAAGCGGCGCAGCTTGGGCAAGTCCGCGGGTTCGTGCTGGACTTGCCGCGGACGGCCTACCTGCCGGTCACGACGATCTGGTTTCCCCGTTTGGACGAACCGGGGAACGGCGTGCCTGGACGTGCGTCGAAGGGACTGTGCGCCAAGTTTGACATGATCGCCCTGGAGCTGGCGACGCGGCGCCCGGAAGTGCTGACCAGGCTCGGTCCGCTGCGGGGCTGATCATGCTGGCAAAGGCGCGCCGGCTTCCTTTCGCCACCGTCCCACAATCGCGTGCCACCCTGCTCGTCCTGGCAAGATCCGTTCTGATCGGCCCCGGCGCCCGGGATGCGCCGGGGCGGTTTCCGAAACGGGCTGGGGAACACCTCTGGCGCCCG
Source organism: Acetobacteraceae bacterium (assembly GCA_035535035.1). Classification (GTDB taxonomy): domain Bacteria; phylum Pseudomonadota; class Alphaproteobacteria; order Acetobacterales; family Acetobacteraceae; genus JASHVB01. Next base: position 16,059 of record DATLQW010000146.1, on the reverse strand, counting down.
CCTTGTGCCCTGCACCCGCGGTGCCTGGCCGTGCCCGAAAGGCGCCGTCGGCGCCGGCATCGGCGGCACGCCAGCCATCAACGCGCCAACTCCGCTCTTTGGATGCCGCTTCGCTTCGTCTGCAGGAGCCTGGCGCCGCGACGACCCGCCGTCGCACATTGCCGCCATGCGACACAGCGTGACGTTCGCTCCGGCCGGCAGCCGCCCCGGCTGGTTGCTTCGCCCGGCCATTTCGCCCAGAAAGCCGCTCGGGCAGCACAGGCGGACCTCGCGCATGACCACCGGCCACTTCTTCGAGGACCTGCGGGTCGGCCAGACGGCCAGCCTGGCCAAGACCATCACCGAGGCCGACATCCTGATGTACGCGGCGGTCAGCATGGACACCAACCCGGCGCACATGGACGCCGAATCGGCAAAAACCTCGATCTTCGGCGAGCGCATCGCCCATGGCATGCTCGCCGCCGGCGTGATTTCCGGCGTGCTGGGCACGCAACTGCCCGGACCGGGCACGCTGTATATGCGGCAGTCGCTGCGCTTCGCCGCGCCGGTGAAGATCGGCGCCACGGTGCGGGCGACGGTGACCGTCACCGCACTGAACCCGGAGAAGAAGCGCGCCACGCTCAGCACCGTCTGCACCGTCGGCGACGAGGTGGTGATCGACGGCGAGGCGTATGTGCAGGTTCCGTCGCGGGGTTGATGGCGATGAGCGTTGTTTTTTGCACGGCGGCCGGCGTTCTCCCCCTCCCCTTGTGGGAAGCGGGGTGGGGAGGGGTGCGTACAGCCATGATCCCTGGCGGTAGGCACCCCTCCTCCTCCCCCCTCCTGCAAGGGGAGGGGGAGAATTAGAAGCAAGAGCGCGTTATGCGGATCTTCCATCACTGGCGGGACCTGCCGCCGGACGCGCGCGGCGCCACGGTGGCGCTGGGCAATTTCGACGGCGTGCATCTGGGCCACGTGCAGTTGCTCCGGGCCGCCCACGCCGCGCGGCCCAAGGCGCCGCTGGCGGTGCTGACCTTCGAGCCGCATCCGCGCGAGATGTTCCGGCCCGACGATCCGCCATTCCGCCTGACGCTCTCAGCCGAGCGCGCCGACCTGCTGGCGCCGCAAGGCGTGAGCCTGGTGTACGAGATGCCGTTCGGCCACGCGTTCAGCCTGATGCCGGCCGAGGCGTTCGTGGCCGAGGTGCTGCACCAGGGGATCGGCGCGCGCCACGTGGTGTGCGGGCCGGATTTCGCGTTCGGACACCGCCGCGGCGGCGACACCGTGTTCCTCACCGCGCGCGCCGCGGCGCTGGGCATCGGCGTCACGCTGGTGCCGCTGGTGAGCGACGCGCAGGGACCGCTGTCCTCCAGCCGCATCCGGCGCGAACTGCAGGACGGCTATCCCGAGCGGGCGACGGCGGAACTTGGCCGCCCCTGGGCGATCCGCGGCGAGGTGGCGCACGGCGACAAGCGCGGCCGGACCATTGGGTTCCCCACCGCGAACATCGCGCTGGGCCGGCACCTGGAGCCGGCGCGTGGGGTGTACGCGGTGACGGTGCGGCTGCCGGATGGGACGATCCGCGACGGTGTCGCGAATATCGGCCGGCGGCCGACGGTGAACGCCGGCACCGAGAGCCGGCTGGAAGTCAACATCTTCGATTTCGAGGGCGACCTGTATGGCGCGGAACTGGCGGTGGCGCTGCACGCCTATATCCGCGAGGAGCGGAAGTTCCCCGGGCTGGACGCGCTGAAGGCGCAGATCGCGGCGGACGCGACGGAGGCGAGACGGTTGCTGGCCGCGGCGGCGACACGGGAATGACCGCAGAATCAGGAAGGGCCGGCACTGGGCCGGCCCCTCCCCACAGGCTTAACCGTGACCCGGTCAGCCGCCGGGCGCGCTGTAAACAAAGGCCGGAGGCTGATTGTTGATCCAGGCGCCGGAACTCAGGCTCGAGTTCGTCGTCTGGGCCGCGTAAGCCGATCCGAGGCTGAGGCTGAGGGTAACCGCCGCGATCGCGGCGAAAAGGAATTTCTTCATCGTGGTCTCCTGTTGCAAAGTCCCGTCGCAATGGCGGGCCTTGTTCGATCGGTCTGGCCGCCGGTTCGTTTGCCCTTGGCTGCCGACGCACCGGGAGATGGGCTTGCCAACCGCCAGCTATAATCCGACGATCCTGCACATGATCTGTGCCCAAATCGGATAAATCATGGACCTGCTCCGAGCCCTCGGGACCTTCGTGCGCGTGGTGGAGACCGGCTCGTTCTCCGCCGTCGCGCGCGAGGCGGGCACGAGCCACTCGGCTGCGACGAGGCTGATCGGCCAGTTGGAGGCGCATTTCGGGGTGCGGCTGTTCCACCGCACCACCCGCCGGCTCAGCCTGACGGAAGACGGCCAGGACCTGGTCAACCACGCCCGGCACCTGATCGAGACGACGCAGGAAATGGAAGAGACGCTGGGGCGCCAGCGCAGCTCGCCGAGCGGCCTGGTGCGGATCGGCGTCCCGCCCGCCGTGGCGACGCTGATCGTTCCGCGGCTGCCGGTGATGTTCCAGCGCTATCCGGCCCTGTCCGTCGAGCTGGTGGTTGCCGACCGGTTCGGCGACCTGGTGGAGGAACGGCTTGATCTGGCGTTGCAACGCGGGCAGCCGGGCGACACCTCGGTGGTGGCTCGCGCCATCGGCACGTTCGGCCGGGTCATCGTGGCCGGGCCGGCTTATCTCGAGCAGCGCGGCGCGCCGCGCCACCCGAGCGAGCTGACGCAACACAATTGCATCATCCACGACACTGGACCGGACAGCGCCCACTGGCGCTTCACCGGGCCGGATGGGCCGGTGGAGGTGCTGGTCGCCGGCGCCCTCCGCGCCGACAACGGCGAGGTGGTGCACCGCGCCGCGCTGGCCGGTTACGGCATCGCCAAGCTGCCGGAGTCGCAGGTGGTGGACGATATCCGCGCCGCCCGGCTCTACCGGCTGCTGGCCGACTATCCGTCCGGCCGAGAGCAGATGTTCGTCGTGTATCCGTCGCGGCGGCACCTGGCGCCGCGAACCCGGGTGATGATCGACTTCGTCGTCGCGATGGGCCGGGCGGAGGAGGCTCGGCTGGCGGACGCGCGGGTCTGGGGCGAGAACGACACCGCCTGGCTGGTTTAGCCATCCGTGCGGCCAGCGCAAAGCTCCTGTGCGCTTGGCCCGGGTAACCGCCGCCTTCCACGAAAACCATGTGTCGCAACGGCAGCCGGGCGACAACCGCCCGGCGGGGGAGAAGTTCCGTGACCGTTGCTCAGCTTGTTCATCCCGTGCGGAGCCTCGCATGGCGCCCGCGTCGGGCGTTCCGTTCCGCGTCTTGTCAGGACGCTTCCCGCCTGTGGTGCGGCGACGGCAGGTTGTGGCGCGCGATCGCCACGGGGCTGGGATTCGCCCTGGTCGCACTGACGATGATGGCGCTCGCGATCGGCGCGGCGGGCGTTGCTCCGCCGTTACCGGGGCTGCACGGCGGCGTGCCGGTGGCGGTCCGCGCGCTGCCGGACCAGCCCTTGGGGCTTTATTACGAACCGGCCCTGGCGTTGACCGGGGCGATGCCGGTGCCCTGAGCCGCGGCGTCCCCCGGCGCCATGACGACTGCGCGCGCGGTCGTGGTGGATCGGCCGCTCGCGGTTTCGGCGGCGTGCGCCGGACGGAAGCGGCCTCGGCAGCAACACCGCCCTGGAAGCAGATCGGCCGATCAAGCCGGTGGAGAGCCGGCCCGGGCATCCGCCGGCAGACCCGCGCATCCTGCCGGCGCTGTGGCTTTACGCCACCGTGCAAGGGATCGGCGGCGCCCGCGAACCGGCACGGCTGTGCGCGGTGCACATCGCCTTCCGGTGGCGGTGCGGCGGTGTCGGGATGAACGCCAAGACGCTGGCGGACTTCCAGGTGACGCACGGCGCGGTGCTGGAGCAAGTGCTGGTCTCCAGCTTCACCGCGTTGCTGACGATCGACGCGGCGAAGCTCGACCGTGTGGCACAGGATGGCGTGCGGGTGCGGGCGGCCGCGGGAGCGGGAGCGGCATCGTTCCGCCGGCACAGTATGCTGGAGGTCGGCCGGCAGGAGGCGGAAGAACGGGTGCGCCGGCGGCGCGCCAGCGGGTGGCGGAGGACGGCGCACGGCGCGTCAAGCAGGCGCTGGCAGTGGCCGAAACCTTGCGCGCCCAGCAGCAGGAGCGGGCGCGCCAGCGTGCCGAGCGGGACGCCAGGAAACCTGCCGTTGCCCGGCCTGCCGAGGCAAAGCCCGAGAAACCCAAGCCGGAGGCAGAGAAAGAATCGCGGAACTCAACAAATGCGCGGCTGAGACGGACCTACGGCTCAAGCGACTCTATGACGCCATCGAGACCGGCGTCACCGATCTTGACGACCCGGCGTTGGAGGAGCGCGCCGTCGGCCTCAAAGCTATCCGCGATCACGCGCAAGCTAACGCCGTCCGCGACCGGATACGAATCGACGGCGGCTATCGACGCGAGCACCCGCGTGCGCTGGCCCAGCATGTCGAGGCCGCCGACGGCGACGGCCGCATAGTGGGATGAAAGGGTGATCTGCTCAGAACGCTCGCCGCCGCCTCGGGCATAGAATCGGCTGCGCCCGGTGTTCGCAGTTCTGTTCTGATCTGGCGGAGAGGGTGGGATTCGAACCCACGGTACCCCAGAAGGGTACAACGGTTTTCGAGACCGCCCCGATCGACCGCTCCGGCACCTCTCCATGCGTGGCGCCGGCCGATCGGATGGGTCGGCCGGCCGCGCCGGGCGTTATAGCCGCGGCCGCAACCGGCCGCAACCGAACCCGGTCGGTCGCCGCGTCGATCCGCTTCGCGGCACAATCCCGCGCGGCACGGAAGAGGCATGGCCGGGTGTTGCCATGCCGCCGGGGCTGGCACAAAATTCGGTGGCGGGCGAACCTCCCGGCGCAAGCTGCCACAGAAGGTGCAGACAAGATGGACTTCGACCTGTTTGTCATCGGCGGCGGCTCGGCCGGGGTGCGCTGCGCCCGCATTGCCGCGGGCCATGGCGCGCGCGTCGGCATCGCCGAGGAGCGCTTCTGGGGCGGAACTTGTGTCAATGTCGGCTGCGTGCCGAAAAAGCTGCTGGTGCAGGCAGGCGAATACGGCGCCTGGGCGGACGACGCCGCCGGCTTCGGCTGGACCATCAAGAAGGGCCCGCATGACTGGCACAAGCTGATCGCCGCCAAGGACCAGGAGATCGGCCGCCTCAACGCCACCTACCGCAGATTGCTCGACACCGCCGGTGCGACGATATTCGACGCGCGTGCGGTGTTCCTCGATCCGCACACGCTTGATGTCGGCGGCAAGCAGGTCACCGCCGAGCGCATCGTGATCGCCACCGGCGGTCATCCGGAACGCGCCCCCATCCCTGGCGCCGAACTCGGCATCATCTCCGATGACGCGTTCTTTCTTCCGCGCATGCCGGAGCGCGTCGCCATTGTCGGCTCGGGCTACATCGCGGTGGAGTTCGCCGGCATCTTCCAGGCACTCGGTGCCGAGGTGCACCTCATCTACCGCCAGCCGCTGCCGCTGCGCGGCTTTGACCACGACCTGCGCGAGGGCCTGGCCGAGGCGCTCGGCACGCAGGGCGTGGCGCTGCATCCCGGCTGCCGGCCGCTGAAGCTGGAAGCCGACGGCGACCGCCGTGTGCTGACCTTCGGCGAGAACCACACCCTGCGCGCCGACCTGGTGTTCTTCGCCACCGGCCGCCGCCCGGCGACGCAACATCTCGGGCTGGACAAGGCCGGGGTGTGCCTCGACGACAAGGGCGCGGTGATCGTGGATGCGCACCTGCGTGCCACCCAGCCACATATCTATGCCATGGGCGACGTGACCGACCGCGTCAACCTGACGCCGGTCGCCACCGCCGAGGGTCACGCGCTGGCCGACTCCCTGTTCGGCGCGCATCCGCGCAGCATCTCGCTGGCCAATGTGCCATCGGCGGTGTTCTCCACACCGCCGATCGCCACCGTCGGGCTGACCGAAGCGCAGGCGGCGGCGCACGGGCCGGTGGATGTTTACGTGTCGATGTTCACGCCGATGCGGCACACGCTGTCGGGCCGGTCGCGCCGGTCGCTGATGAAGCTGGTGGTGGATCAGGCAACGCAGCGCGTGCTGGGCGCACACATGCTGGGCGAGGATTCGCCGGAGATCATGCAGGGCCTGGCGATCGCGGTGGCGATGGGCGCGACCAAGGCGGATTTCGATCGGACCATCGGCATACACCCGACGGCGGCGGAGGAATTCGTGACGCTGCGCACCCGCACGCGGGTTGCCGGCGTGGCGCAGGCAGCGGAATAACCCGCCCCGGCACGAGGGTTCTTCTGTCGTGCCGCCCTGCGATGGCGGCTGCCGCGCAGAGGGGCACCAACCTGCGCCCCCATTCACCAAGCATTAGCACCTGTAGCCGAAAATCGGCGGTGTCATTCCTCGCATAGGAGCCACCCCGATGCGTCTGCTGCCCATGCTGCTCGTCCTGCCATTGCTCGCGCTCCAGGCGCACGCGCAGACCGCCCCGCCGCGCCCTGCCGCACCTGCCGCGATCGCGTCCGCTCCGCTCGCGCCCGCCCGGGCCGCCCCGCGATACCGTCACATGACGTGGCAGCAGCGTTTTGCCGAGGCGAACGTCGCCCATGACGGCCATCTGACGTTGCGGGAAGCCCGCGCCGGCTACGTCACGGTGGCGCGCCATTTCAAGAAGATCGACGCCGGCAAAAAGGGCTACGTGACCGTGGACGACCTCAACGCCTGGCACAAGCAGCAACGCGCGACCCGTCACTCCAGGCATGGCCGGACCGGCAAACGGCGGTCGCGTTCGGTATCCCGGCGGAGGGCGACCGAACCGGGGCGGATCAACACCTCGGCCAACGGCAAGGCGCTGTCGATGACCTGGCCTGAGGCGCCTTCCGCGGGCCTGCAGGCAACGGCGAAATGACGAGTGCAGCACGCGGATCGCGAGCCAGGCGAAGGCGGCGCAACGCGGTCGGCGGCGGCGTCAGGGTTTGCCGCGACGTTGCTGCCCAGGTAGCTGGTGGCGGCCCAGGCCGAGGAGAGGTCGGCGACGAGATGTCGTGGGACTCGGAGGAGGCTGTGAATGACCTCCCAGCCCTGCTTCCTCGCGGTTCCGATCATGGTCCGGCTGATGGCGAAATCGCTGGCAGCCAGGGACCGATCGGAATCCGCCAGAGATTTTCCGCCGAAGCTCCTCATGCGGGCGTCCCGTTCGGCCTGTTCGTGCGCCCGCCGATGCGAGATCCGGTCTGGTCAACATGCTTGACGGTTGCGCTGACGATCCGCTCGCGCACCGCCTCGGCAAAACCTTGCAGGCGCCCGGCCGCGCGACGGCTCATTTGCCCGCTGGTCGCGCGGGACAGGCTCACGCCGAACCGTTCAGCCGTCAGCAGGGCCAGGCGATCCTCCGGCGCAAACCGATAATCCATGAGATAGACGACGAAGGCGGTAATTCCCGCGCCATGCTGCCGGCGGCTCTGAATGCGATTGAGTCGCGTTCTGAGCTTGCCGGCGTGCGGCCGGAATTGGGGCGCCGGCAGGATCGCGTGCCCCGCCCGGACTGAGAGCGCGGCCGAGGCGCACCCGGCGGTCCGCGCGTGGCTGGACCTGCGCCGCCCGCCGGGTCAGGACCGGGTCGGGCGGCCTGATGTGGCTGGCACGGCGCCGTCCGCCCCCCATATACGTGCCGTCGGCAAAGGAGACCGCGTGCGATGACCGAGATACCCGCCGCCTATATGGACCTGCTGCAACAGAAGAAGACCTTCGCGCATCTCGCCACCGTGATGAAGGACGGATCGCCGCAAGTGACGCCGGTGTGGTTCGATTACACCGACGGGCATGTGCGGGTGAACACCGCCAAGGGGAGGACGAAGGCGCGCAACATGCAAGAGGGATCGCGCGTCGCGCTGTCGATCCTGGACCCCGACAATGCCTATCGTTACCTGCAAATTCGCGGGCGGGTGGTGCGCGCGACCGAGGAAGGTGCGTCGGCGCACATCGATTCACTGGCGAAGAAATATCTTGGGAAGGACAAATACCCGTTTTCCCAGCCCGGCGAGGTGCGGATCATGTACGAGATCGAGCCGCTGGCGGCGCAGGCCATGGGCTGAGACCTGCGCCCGTCGTTCGGCCGCCCCCATAGCCGCCGGCCCGGCAGCCGGTTGCATCCAGCGGCAGCCCTTCCGGGGGCCGGGTGATACCTGAGCCGGCGCCTTTGGCGCGTGGGAAACTCCAGGGCCGACCGCACATGGTCAGACCGCTTTTTGCGGGAACCGGCGTGTGCAGAGCCGGCACGGGCTCTCTCACAAGCACCTGACATGCCCCTGAAGGGGCCATTTCTGCTTGGCACCAACACCACGAAACCCTGCTCAGCGCGGTCAAAGCCGAGTGCGTGTCGGGCCGGCGGACTGGCTGTAGAGCGCGCGTCAAGATTTCCGGCGACGTCATCCCGCACTTCGCCGCCGGCGCCGCGCACGCACGCGCACGCTGTAGTCCGGTCGCAACGGCATCGACCAACGTGTTCGCGCGACAGGCGGAGAGCGGAGAGATGATGACCGAAAGTCTTTTTGCTGATCGCGCCGCACTGGCCGCACTCTGCCGGCAGCACCACATCCGGAGGCTGTCACTGTTCGGATCGGTCCTGAAAGGGACTGCCCGGCCGGACAGCGACGTTGACCTGCTGGTGAAGTTCGGTTCCGGGTCGCTTTCAGCGCCGGTGGGGCTGGCGGGGATCGAGGCCGAGCTCTCGTCGCTGCCTGGCGGACGGCGCGTTGATCTGCGCACGGCGCAAGACCCCAGCCGCCACTTTCGTGGCGAGATCGTCCCCAGCGCCGAAATTCAGTATGCCGCCTGAAGATCGGATCCGCATACCGCACATGATCGGCGCCGCGGAGAGGGTCGATGCCTTCGGCGCCGACCTTCCCCCAACCGCCCCGAGCTGGAAGGCGACCGCATGCTGTTCTTTGCCCTGGTCCGGGCCGTCGAAATCATTGGTGAGGCGGCGTCCAGAGTGTCGTGGGATTTCGCACGCGGATCGTTCACACGTCGCTGGCGTCGCGCCCCTTACCCCCCCTCGATCTTCGGAATGAAGAACACCTCCGCCCCCGGCTTCACCGGGGCAAGAAAATCGATCTCGAACAACTCTCCGTCGATCGCGACCGTGGTCTCGTCCTCCAGCGTCTGGCCCAGGCCGGGAAACTTCGCGTCCATCACCTTGATCACGCCGCGCAGGTTCTTCGCCTCGATCGCGAACTCCCGCACGCCGCCGGTATAGCGTGCGCTGAAGCCGCTGGTGAACACCACCCGGGCCGGTGCCGCACCAGCGGTCATCCCACGCGACTCCCCCCGCTACGCCGCTTTCGCCGCATCCAGCGCGGCGAGCACCCGCGGCGGCGACATCGGCAGCTCCGGCATCCGCACGCCCACGGCGCGTTCGATCGCGTTGGCGATCGCGGCCATCGGTGCGCAGATGTTCACCTCGCCCACGCCCTTCGCACCATACGGATGCGCCGGGTTCGGCACCTCCACCAGCACCGCCTCGATCATCGGCAGGTCGGACGCCACCGGGCAGCGGTAGTCCAGGAACCCGGCGTTATCGAGCAGCCCCTTGGCGTTGTAGATGTATTCCTCGTTCAGCGCCCAGCCGATGCCCTGCACCACGCCACCCTGGATCTGCCCCTCGACGTAGCTCGGGTGGATCGCGCGGCCCACGTCCTGCGCCGCGACAAAGCGCAGGATGGTCACCTTGCCGGTTTCCGGGTCCACTTCCACATCACAGAACTGAGTCGTGAAACCGGGCGCCTGGCCCCCGGCATTCACCGACGCCGCCGCGGTGATCGGCCCGCCGGTGGCGGCCGACTTCGCCGCGATCTCGCGCAGCGACAACGGCTTGAATTCTCCCACGTTGGCGCCGGCCGGCTTGGCATGGCCGTCTTCCCAGATCACGCCTTCCGGATCGACGTCCCAGATCAGCGCGGCGCGCCTGATCAGGTCCTTCACCACCGTCTTGGTGGCGTTCACCACCGCGGTGCCGGTCGCGAAGGTGACGCGCGAGCCGCCGGTCACGTGCGTGTAACCGATCGACCCGGTATCGGCGACGATCGCCCGCACCTGATTGTAGTCCACGCCCAGCGTCTCCGCCGCCATCAGCGCCATCGAGGCGCGCGAGCCGCCGATGTCCGGACTGCCGGTCGCCACCAGCACGGTGCCGTCGGCGTTCACCTGCAGCGTGGCGCTGGATTCGCCGCCGCCGTTGAACCAGTAGCCGGAGGCCACGCCGCGCCCCTGGTTCGGCCCCAGCTTCGTCTTGTACGCCGGGTGGTTCAGCAGCGCCTGGATGGTCTCGGCGTAGCCGCCATGCGCGTGCTTCGGCCCGAAGATGGTCGGCGTCCCGGGCTTGGCGGCGTTCTTCAGCCGCATCTCCAGCGGGTCCATGCCGATCTTCCGCGCGCACATGTCCAGCACGCTCTCCACCGCGAAGGCGGAGATCGGCGAGCCGGGCGCGCGATACGCCGCCGCTTTCGGCCGGTTGGACACCACGTCGTAGCCGACCGTGCGCTGGTTCGGGATGTCGTATGGCGCGAACGCGCACAGGCAGCCGTTCATCACCGGCGACCCCGGAAACGCGCCAGCCTGGAACTTGAAGATGCCATCGGCGGCCACCAGCGTGCCGTCCCGCTTGACGCCGATCTTCACCCACATGGACGAGCCGGAGGTCGGGCCCGAGCCCTTGAACACTTCCTCGCGGCTCATCATCAGCCGCACCGGCAGGCCGGACTTCTTCGACAGCAGCACGGCGACGGGTTCCAGGTAGGTCACCGTCTTGCCGCCGAAGCCGCCGCCGATCTCGGCCGGATAGAACCGCAAATCGCCGATCTTGATACCGAGGATCTGCGCGGTCAGCGCGCGCATCTGGAAGTGGCCCTGGCTGCTCGACCACACTTCGCCCTGGCCGTCGGCCTCGATGCGGGCGACGCAGGCATGCGGCTCGATATAGGCCTGGTGCACCGCGGCGGTCTTGAACTCCTTCTCGATCACCACGTCGGCCGAGGCGAAGCCGGCGTCCAGGTCGCCGATCTTGAACTCCAGCCGCTTGGAGACGTTGGACGGTTTCGTGGGTGCCGGCTCGACGCCACGGGTGATCATGTCGTCGAACAGCAGGGGCGCGTCGGGCGCCATCGCCGCATCGACGTCGATGACGTGCGGCAGCACCTCGTACTCGACGTCGATCAGCGCCAGCGCCTCTTCGGCGATGCGCGGGTTGATCGCCGCCACGCCGGCGACCGCATGGCCCTCATACAGCACCTTCTCGCGCGCCATGATGTTGCGCGTGACGTGCCAGAAATTCACTGCCACCCGCTCCGGGCCGATATACTCGAACTTCTGGTTGGGGAAGTCGGCCGCGGTGACCACCGCCTTCACGCCGGGCAGCTTTTCCGCCTTCGACGTGTCGATCGACTTGATCAGCGCGTGGGCGTGCGGCGAGCGCAGGATGCGACCATGCAGCATGCCCGCCATCTTCATGTCCGCGCCATACAGCGCGCGGCCGGTCACCTTGGGCACGCCATCCGGGCGGATGGGGCGCGTTCCGACCCACTTGAAACGCTTCAACGACTCGGTCACCACTGCATCGTTCACGGCTCTGCTCCCCCACGTCTGCCTGTCCGGGATTAACTGGCTGGTCGTCAGGGTTGCGCAGCGGGCGCGCGAAGGCAAGGGCCGGCCACCCAAGGCGACGGCTTTGCCGCGCAAAGGCCGGCGGAATATCGGCATGCGTGGCGAAGCGGCGCCTGACCAGCCGGCTTCACGCGGCTGGCCGCTGCCGGCCTATCGGCGAATGCCCGCGCCGCCGCTGCCCGAACGCCTGGCGCCACACCGCATGCCGCGCGGACGTCAACGATTGCTGAATCATCCGTCGGCCTCGCCCGCCCGGCGGAACGGCGATTGTTCTGCCAGCGCCTCCATTTCGACGCGGATGCCACGCCGCTCCTCCTCCACGAAATTGGCGATCGCCCGCCGCAGCCCGGCATGTGCGATCCAATGCGCCGAGTAGGTCGGCTTCGGCAGGTAGCCGCGCTGAATCTTGTGCCGCCCCTGCGCGCCGGCTTCGACGCGTTGCAGGCCGTGCTCGATCGCCCAGTCGATCGCCCGATAGTAGCAGAGTTCGAAATGCAGGAACGGCCAGTCGCCGCGACAGCCCCAATTGCGGCCATACAGCGCCTCACTGCCCGCCAGGTTCAACGCGCCCGCCACCGGCTTGCCGTTGCTCTCGGCCAACATCAGCACCACACGATCGCCCAGCCGCTCGCCGAGCAATGAAAAGAACTCGCGGGTCAGGTAGGCCGATCCCCATTTGCGATCCACCGTCGAGCGGTAGAAGCGATAGAAGGCATCCCAGCGCGCCTCGGTCAGCGCGTCGCCGGTCAGCGCGTGGAACGTCAGCCCGGCGGCGTTGGCGTCGCGCCGCTCGCGCCGCAACACCTTGCGCTTGCGCGACGACAGCGCGCCGAGGAAATCGTCGAAGCTGCCGTAGCCGACGTTCTCCCAATGGAATTGCATGCCGACCCGTTGCAGCCAGCCCGCCTGGCCCAGCTCGGTCCATTCGTCCTGCGTGCAGAACGTCACGTGCACCGAGGACAGGTCCAGCGAACGGCACGCCTGTTCGAACGCGCTGGCCAGCGCGCCGGTCGGGACACCGCTGCCGGGACGGCGCAGCAGCCGCGGACCGGGCACCGGGCTGAACGGCGCGGCCACCTGCAGCTTCGGATAATAGTCGCCGCCGGCGCGCTCCAGCGCGTGCGCCCAGCCGTGGTCGAACACGTATTCGCCGTAGCTGTGCGACTTGGCGTACATCGGCGCCACCGCCACCACGGTGCCGTCCTCGCCGCGCAGCGCCGCGTGCTGCGGCAGCCAGCCGGTGCGGGCGGACGCCGAGCCGCTGTCTTCCAGCGCGCTCAGGAAGGCATAACTGACGAACGGATTCTCGCCCCCGGCGCAGGCATCCCAGTCGGCGGCGGAAATCTCGCCGATCGTGCGGTGCAGTGTCAGCGTGAGTGTGGCAGATCCGTCGGGCATGGCGCCAGATTACGGAGGTTCGCGGCGTTTGTCAGGGGTTTGTTGAGTGGGGTTGGCTGGGCGAGGGGTGCTCGGTGCCGACCCGATCACCCTCGCCGCTTGCGCGTCTCGACCTCTCCCACTGCGTGGGCGAGGTTACGCCCAGCCGATCTCGAACATCCCTTCCACCTCGACCGCGGCGTCGGCGGGAAGGGCAGGGACGCCGATCGTGGTGCGCGCGTGGCGGCCCGCGTCGCCGAACACCGCCACCGCGAGGTCCGACGCGCCGTTCATCACCAACGCATGCTGGGTAAATTCCGGCGGCGAGGCGATGAACCCGCCCAGCCGCACCACACGCCTGACCCGATCCAGGTCGCCGTCGCACGCCGCCTTCAAATGCCCCAGCACGTTGATGAAACACAGCCGGGCCGCCGCCTTGCCCTGGTCGATCGACAGGCTGATCCCCACCCGGCCGGTGACGGCAACCACGCCGTCGCGCGCGGGAACCTGGCCTGACACCACGACCAGATTGCCGGTGACGACATAGGGCACGTAGTTGGCAATCGGCGCCATCGGCCGCGGCAGGGTGATGCCGATTTCCGCCAGCTTTGCTTCGACCCGTCCGGGCATCGGGGCAACTCCTCAAGTGATGCGGTTATCGTCCGCCGCGGAATAAACGTTCTGAAGCTGGCCGCACAGCCGTCATTCCAGGTTGAGCGTCATCCCCGTGCTCTCCGTCATCCCTGCGAAAGCGCGGACCAAAATCGCTCGCGGACCAGATCCGGGGTTGGGTCGCCGCTTTCGCGGGAATGACGGAGACCATGGGGATGACGGAACGGCGTTGCTACGCCACACGCGCGAGCGTCATCGCCTTCCACACCGTCTCGGGCGTTGCGGGCATGTCGATATGCGTCACGCCGTCGCCGCCCAGCGCGTCGAGCAAGGCGTTGATCACTGCCGGAGGGCTGCCGACGGCGCCCGCCTCACCCGCGCCCTTCACGCCGAGTGGGTTGGTGGTGCAGGGGATCTCCACCAGCTCGACATAAATCTCCGGCAGGTCGCCGGCGCGCGGCAGGGCGTAGTCCATGAAACTGCCGGACAGGAGCTGGCCCGACGCCGCGTCGTAGGCCGTGCGCTCGAACAGCGCCTGGCCGGTGCCTTGTGCCACGCCACCCTGCACCTGGCCGCGCACGATCATCGGGTTCACCGCCTTGCCGACATCGTCGAACACGGCATAGCGCACCACGCTGACCACGCCGGTTTCCGGGTCCACTTCCACCTCGGCCAGATGGCAGCCGTTGGGGAAGGTGTGGAAATCGATATTCGCGACCTCCGCCGCATCCAACGTGGTCGCCTGGCCCCCCGCCGCCGCCTTTTGTCGTTGCGTCGCGGCGAGCGTGAGGATATCGACGCCGCGATCGGTGCCGACGATGGAAAACCGCCCCGCGGCGAACGTGATGTCCGCAGCCGACGCCTCCAGCATTTCGCCCGCCGCCTGCTTGCCCCTGGAGATGATCGTATCGGTGGTGAGCACGATCGCCTGGCCCTCGGAATACAGGCTGCGAGCGCCGCCGGTGCCGCCGCCCACCGGGATCGTATCGGTGTCGCCCTGGCGGATGCGGATTTTCTCGCCGTCGATGCCCAACCGCGTGGCGGTGAGCTGCACATAGGCGGTTTCGTGGCCCTGGCCGGTGGATTGCGTGCCGACATAGACATCGACGAACCCATCGTCGGAAAAACGGATTTCCGCGCGTTCGGTCGGATCGCCGCCGGTGGCCTCCAGGTAATAGGCGAAACCGATGCCGCGCCGCTTGCCGCGCTTCGCCGCGTCCGCGCGGCGCCCCGCGAAGCCGGCGTAGTCCACCTTGTCCAGCGCGATGTCGAACACCTTGCGGAAATCGCCGCTGTCGTACGTCTTGCCAACCGGAGTCGCGTGCGGCATCGCGCTCGGCGGCACCATGTTGCGGCGGCGCAGCTCGGCGCGGTCGATCTTCAATTCGCGCGCGGCGGCGTCCACCAGACGCTCGACCAGATAGTTGGCCTCCGGCCGGCCGGCGCCGCGATAGGCGTCCACCGGCACGGTGTTGGTGAACAGCACCTTCACCTCGCAGTAGATCGCCGGCGTCGTGTACACGCCGGCGAGCAGCGGGGCGTAGAGATTGGTCGGGATGTTCGGGCCGAAGGTCGAGAGATAGCCGCCCATGTTGGCGAGCGTGCGGACACGCAAGGCGAGGAATTTTCCCGTCTCGTCGAGCGCCAGCTCCGCCTCGCTGACATGGTCGCGGCCCTGCGCGTCGGAGACGAAGCCCTCGCTGCGGTCGCTGACCCATTTGATCGGCCGGTTGACCCGCCGTGCCGCCCAGGTGACGACGGCCTCCTCGGCGTAGTGGAACTGCTTGACGCCGAAACCGCCGCCGACATCGGGGGCGACGACGCGCAGCTTGTGCTGCGGAATCTTCAGCACGAAATTGCCCATCAGCAGCCGCACGACATGCGGGAACTGGCTGGTGGTCCACAGCGTCGTGCGCCCGGTGGCGCGGTCGAATTCGGCGATCGCCGCGCGCGGCTCCATCGGGTTGCCGGCAAGCCGGTTGTTGACCAGCGAGATGCGCGCGACATGCGCCGCCGTCTCGAACGCCGCATCGGTCGCCGCGCGGTCGCCAAGCTCCCAGTCGCAGCAAAGGTTTTCCGGAATATCGTCGAACAGCAGCGGCGCGCCGGGACGGATCGCGTCCAGCACGCCGACCACGGCCGGCAGAGTGTCGTAGTCCACCACCACCGCCTCGGCCGCCTGCTTCGCCAGCGCCGGGGTTTCGGCGACGACGAAGGCGACCGGATCGCCGACATGGCGCACCTTGCCCTGCGCCAGCGCCGGATGCGCCGGCTCCTTCATCGGCAGCCCGTCCTTGCCGGTGATGCCCCAGCCGCACGGGATGCCGCCGACGCCATCGGCCGCGAGATCCGCCCCCGTGAGCACCGCGAGCACGCCC
>DATLQW010000145.1:0-67077 GCA_035535035.1 Acetobacteraceae bacterium | reverse complement strand
CCGGAGTGGTGAGTGGATCGTGCATCATGGCGGGACGGATACGGCGCGGTCTTTCGTGGCGGGTTGCGTAGCGCGCATGGCGTGTAGCATGGCGGGGGGTGTGTGTCAATGGGAATAACTGGATATGTCAGAGATACGCACGCGCGCCACGGATGTGGCGAGGCTCGCCCGGTGGATTGGTCCGGTGGATTGGCCCGGTGGATTGGTTCGTGCGGCGGCCCGGTGGATCGGGCGGTTTCCACGGGCACTGCCGGTGTTGCCGGAGCGAGCGGTTCAGAGCTCGACCGCAGAATCAGTGACGGGCGGCACTAGCGGGAGCCGCGGGAGAAGCTCATGCGACAGCGTGCGTACTTGTCGTGATTGCCGTGCGCCGGCCGACGGCGAGCGGAGTATTCTTCGCCTCGGCTTGTGGGTGACGGAGCACCGATCGGCGGTATCAGGTCCGCGCGCTCGCTTGCCGGAGCAAGGCGACCGGCAGCCAGATGCGGGTGACCCGCCAGGCCGCGTCCTTCAGGCTCATTCGCAGTTTGATCGGGCCCCGTTGTCCCGGCGCATCGAGGCTGACGATGAAATCGGTCGGATCATGGAAGAACGCCCAGTTCACCTGCACCGCCGCACCTTGCGTTGCCGAGCCGGCGGCGTGGCGCTGCGTCATGTCCACCAGTCCTTCCGCGGTGACGTCCTGATCCACGGCATTGGCGGCGATGCCGCGCACGAACGAGGCGCCGAACGCGGGCAGCTTCCCGTCGCTGACGGTCACCGCCGGATCGGCGGCAACGTTGTCGCAGATATCCTGCTTGATGCCCGCGCGCACCGCAGGCCAATCGACCAGCGCCCGCAAGGTCGTGGCGTCACCGGCCTGGATCGCGTCGCTGAGCCGATACAGGGTCACGTAGGGATACGCGGCGTACCCCACGGCGACGGCCAGTACTGCGGCCAGGATGGGCTTGGCGGCGAACATCATCGCGCTCCATATCAACGCCGTATCGCTACCGATAACGCCTGAAGAACCCGGCAATATCCCGGTCCGGCCCCTCCCTGTTAACCACAACTGGTTGAAAAACCACTAACTATGCCGTGAACGGATGCGGCCCACGGGAATCCCCCGCGGGTTTCGCGGATTGTTCCGGATCGGTTGCCCCTTCGGTGCCGAACAAAAGCACGCGACTGCTTGCGCCGAGCCCGAGCGTGGCGCGCGCGGCGGGATCGGCGGCGGCGAGCAAGCAGCCCGCCAGGCCGGCGACGCCCGATGCGCGGGCGACGGTTCCCGCCGCTGCCAACAGGCGCAGGGTGGCCACGGCGGCCTCGTCGGGGATTGCCATGAACGCCGCGGCAGCACGGTCCAGCTCCTGCCAGGCAAGCAGACTGGGTTGGCCGCAGGCGAGGCCGGCCATGATGGTGTCGAGGTCGCCGGGGATGGCGGTGCGCTCGCCGAGTTCCGCGCTGGCGTAGAGGCAGGCGGCGCGGTCGGGCTCGACGACGATCAGCGCGGGGGTTGGGGTAAAACGGGCGCGGCTTTGCACGGAGACCGCGGCGGCAACGCCGCCCACCCCGCCCTGGATGAAGACGTGGGTCGGCGGGGGGCCGGTCCACTGATCGGCCGCCTCGTCGGCCATGAGGCGGTAGCCCTGCATGATGTCGCGCGGGATTTCGGTATAGCCGGGCCAGGAGGTATCGGAGACGATTTGCCAGTCGTGCGCTTCGGCTTCGCGCGCGCATTTGCGGACGGCGGTGTCGTAGGTGCCGGGGACGCGGCGGATTGTCGCCCCGTAGCTGGCGATGGCGCCGGCGCGGGCCTGGCTGACGGCGGCGTGAAGGTAGATGACGCAGGCGGCGTGGAAGCGCTGCGCGCCCCAGGCAACTGCGCGACCGTGGTTGCCGTCGGTGGCGCAGGTGACCGTGATGCGCTCGGTGGCGGCGCGGTGGGTGCCGGCTTCGAGGTCGGCGGTCGAGGCGGCCGGGGTGACGCCGGTGCGGGCAAGTTCATTGCGCAGCACGGTGGCGACAGCGTAGGCACCGCCGAGCGCCTTGAAGGAGCCGAGGCCGAAGCGGCTCGCTTCGTCCTTCAGGCGGAGCGTGGCGATGCCGGCCTGGTGGGCCAGGTCCGGCAGGTCGCGCAGGGGGGTGGGGGCGTAGCCGGGCCAAGCGGTTATTTCCGCCTTGGCGCGGCGGAAACCGGAGGCGGGCAGCACGGTGATGCCGGGCGTGCCGAGCCGCGGATTGACGAACAGGCTGAACGGGTGCGGACCGAGCATGGCCGGCAGGGTAGCGCGGGGCTGGGTGGGGCGCGAGGCGCGGCGGAAGCCGGGACGGTTTGAAACCGCGCGGTGATGCGGATCGACGCAGATGCGGCGCGGTGGCCTCGCCGGCATCTGCGTGGCTGCGCAGGAACGCAGCAGTTGAGGCTTCATTACTATCCAGAGCCGGAAGCGGTTCACCTATCGGTATCGCTGGCTGCCCGGCGTGCCGCCGCGGGACGGAAACGACGCCCTGACGGTCAACTGGCTGGAGATCGAGATCCACGACGCTGCCGGCAGCGGTCACCTATCGCAACAGATTGGTCACCAATTTGTCCGTCAACCGTGACAAGGTCGCCGAACTTGCCGCCTGTGGCCGAGCCCGATGGAAGATCGAGAACGAGCCGTTCAAGCTCGCCGCGGTGAGTCGAATGGCCACCACCGAGAGTATCGTTGGCCTTGCCAGTGAACTGGCGGTGGAACGCCGGCTGTTGTACATCTGGCGCGATCACCTGCAGACCGGTGGCTCGGCGGCGTTGCGCCGTGCCGGCCGCGGATCGCGAGCCGGAGTGGAAGCGATCGAGGCATCCGTCGCCGCGGCAGACGTGACCGATCCGGCCGAGGCACGGAGAAGGATCGGAGAACTGGAGCGAAAGATCGGCCAACAGCAGTTGGAACCGGATTTTTTCGCGCGGCCTTGCGGCATGTCAGGGAGCAACGCCCCAACGAGGGCGGTCCTGGCGAGACAACATCCACGCGGCGATAGAGCGGCAAGGCAATCATGGCAATCATATAGAGGTCGAACGCATGTGCGTGTTGGCTGGCGTCGGCCGGGCGGGGTATTGCCGGCACTGGCTGGCGTCGAAGCCGCGTGAGGAAGAAACCGCGCCGCGGGATGAAATCCAACTGCTGTCATTGGCGCATCGGAAGAGCGGCTACCGCAATAACGGCTACCGGCTGATCACGGTTCTGCTTCACCGTGCGGGTTGGGCGGTGAACCGCAAGCGCGTGGCGCGGATCCGCCGGGAGGACAATCCGCTTGCCCGCCGAAGCTGTCGTTCCGCCCGGCGCCGACGGAGTCGCGGCATGGCTCGCAGGTGTGGCCCAATCTGGCGCGTCACTTGGTGCCGATGGCGGTCAATCGGTTTTGGGGTGGCGGACCTCACTTACATAAGGATGCGCGAAGATCTCGTTTATCTGGCTGTTGTCCCGGATGCTTTCAGCCGGCGTGCGGTAGGTTGGGCGATGGCGGAGCATTTGCGGGCTGAACTGGCGCTGTCAGCGTTGGCTATGGCCATTGGCAATCGTGCCGTCACGCCGGGCGAACTGGTCCATCACTCCGATCAAGGGGTGCAATACGCCTGCGGCGATTGCATCGTCCGGCTGGAGCAGGCCGGTATTCAGCCGTCGATGAGCCGGCCTGGTTGTCCATGGGACAACGCGATGGCGGCAAGCTTCATGCGCTCGCTGAAACGAGAGGCGGTGAACGGTCAGGCGCATCGCGATCGGACGGAGGCGGAGGTCTCGATCGGCGCATTCATCGAGGAGGTTTACAGCCGGCAACGATTGCATTCGGCGCCGACGTATCTGGCACCGGAGGAATTCGAAGCGATCCTGGCCCCGTTGCCACGTTCGGCGCCAGTGCCACAGGTCGAAATGTCGATGCCGGTCACACGTCCGGCCTGATGAACAAGACGAGGCAGGAAAAGCGACGGCCGGTCCCATGGTCTTTTGGCCCGCGGCCGGCCGCAAGCCCGGCGTCTTCGACGCCCCGCTGTGTTCTTTGCCCAGGAGGGCAGATTGCCGGGTGGGGTAGATGGTCCGTGTTCGCCGCTTGCGGTTGGCCGCGGTCGCGGAGGCAAAATCGAGGTGTGTTTAGTTTCCGTGTCTCAGGGGTGGGGTTCAGTCCAGGCTTCGTGTGCTTGGTGATGAATGGAACCGAGCGCAGTGGCACCGGCGATGGGCTATTCGCAGCATTGCCGGGCCGACCGTTTCGGGAGTGCCGTTGCGGG
Source organism: Acetobacteraceae bacterium (assembly GCA_035535035.1). GTDB lineage: Bacteria > Pseudomonadota > Alphaproteobacteria > Acetobacterales > Acetobacteraceae > JASHVB01. The sequence continues at coordinate 62,828 of DATLQW010000145.1, read as the reverse complement.
CAACAATGCGGTGCCGGTTGAGCGTGCCAAACATATCGTACTGGTCCCAGACCGAACTGCGATTCGGCGATCGTCGAGCGTCGCCCTACCCCATCGCCTGCTCGAAGAACCCGGTGTAGCCGAACAATCCGACCGCGCCGCCGGTGTGCAGGAACACCACCCGCTCGTCCTTGCCGAACGCGCCCTTGCGAACCAGATCGATCAGCCCCGCCATCGCCTTGCCGGAATAGACCGGGTCGAGCAACACGCCCTCCAGCCGCGCCAGCAGCAGCACCGCCTCGCCCATGCTCTCGGTCGGCTGGCCGTAGCCGGCGCCGATATAGTCGCAGTTGGCCTCCACCGCGGCGCGGGGAATGCCGCCGCGGACACCCACATAGTCGGCGGTGGCCTCTGCCAGGGTATGGACCATGGTCTCCTGCCGGTCCTTCGGATTGCGCACGCCGATGCCCAGCACCGGGATGCCGGCGTTGCAGCCTTGCAGCCCGACCAGCAGCCCGGCATGGGTGCCGGCGCTGCCGGTGGCGCTGACGATGCGGTCGATCCGCAGCCCCATCTCGTCGGCCTGCTGCAGCAGTTCCTGCGCGCAGGACACGTAGCCCAGCGCGCCGACCCGGTTCGAGCCGCCGCCCGGGATGACATACGGCTTGCCGCCCGCCGCCCGCAGTGCTTCGCCCTTGGCCACCGCCTCGGCGTTCATGTCCAGGCCGGCGGGGCGATACTCGATGGCGCAGTCGAACAGCTTGTCCAGCAGCACGTTGCCGCTGTTCAGGTAGTCGCGGTCGTTGGTGACCACCCGGTGCTCCAGCAGCGCGGTGCATTTCAGGCCGAAGCGCCGCGCCACCGCCGCGGTCTGGCGCACGTGGTTGGACTGCACCGCCCCTTGCGTCACCAGGTGGTCGGCACCTTGCGCCAGCGCCTCGCCGGCCAGGAACTCCAGTTTCCGGATTTTGTTGCCGCCGGTCGCCACCACGGTGCAGTCGTCACGCTTGATCCAGATCTCCGGCCCGCCCAGGTGCCGCGACAGGTTCGCCAGCTTCTCCAGCGGGGTCGGGGTCGGGAACATCCGGACGCGTGGGAAGCGGGCGAGATGCATTGGGGGGCCTCCAAAGGAAAAATTCGGCCGCGGGCGCGGCCGGGGTGTAATGTCCCCGATCCTGGTGCGTCCGACAATTGCCGCCGGGTGCGATGCCGCGGCTCACGATCGAGTGAACGCGGCATCGAGCTGCTCCGGCAAGGCTGGCAACCGGGAGAAGGAGGCAGGGATGCACATCATGCGACGCCACGGCTGGGAAATCGCCGAACGGCTGGCCACGCCGGAGGCGCTGGCGTTGCGCCGCCGCAACCTGATGGCCGGCGCGCTGGCATTGTCGGCGGGATCGGCGGCAGTGCGCTCCGCCCTGGCCGCGGATGGCGCGCCGGCGGTCGTCCCGCCGGGCGTTGCCCCGCCGGCGGTTGCCGCGCTGGGCGCGGCCGGGCCGCTCAATGACAAATACCAGCCCGGCCGCGCCATCACCGGGGAAAAATACGCCACCACCTACAACAACTATTACGAATTCGACGAAAGCAAGAACGTCTGGCGGGCGGCGCAGAAGCTGCCGCAGCGCCCGTGGAGCATCAGCATCGGCGGGATGGTCGCCAAGCCGCGCAGCATCGCGATCGACGACCTGCTGAAGCAGGTCCAGCTCGAGGAGCGGGTGTATCGCCACCGCTGCGTCGAAGCCTGGGCGATGACCGTGCCGTGGACCGGCTTCCCGCTCAGCCAGTTGGTCAAGCTGGCCGACCCGCTGGGCTCGGCGAAATACGTCGTGTTCGAGACGGCGCAGGACCCGAAGGTGATGCCGGGGCTGGACAGCCCGATGTATCCGTGGCCGTACATCGAGGGGGTGACGATGGCCGAGGCGGCGAACGACCTCGCCTTCATCGCCACCGGGATGTACGGCAAGGTGCTGCCGCCGCAGGATGGTGGGCCGATCCGCCTGACGCTGCCGTGGAAATACGGCTTCAAGTCGGCCAAGGCACTGGCCAAGATCACCTTTACCGACAAGCAGCCGCTCAACTTCTGGCAGGCGATCGCGCCGGACGAGTACGGCTTCTGGGCCAACGTGAACCCGGCGGTGCCGCATCCGCGCTGGAGCCAGGCGCGCGAGCGCTTGCTCGGATCCGACGAAATGGTGCCAACCGTGATCTACAACGGCTATGGTGATTTCGTCGCCAGCCTCTATGCTGGCCTCCAGAATCAGAAGCTGTTCATGTGACCCTGCAACGCATCCTGTTGGTCATCTCGGCCATCCTGCTGGTGGGCTCGGTCGCGCTGGCGACCTTGGGCCCGACCTCGGTGCCGCTTGGCCGGTTGCTGCTGATGGCCGACCATGACCTGACCGACGCGCTGCGCAGCGGCATCGAGCAACACCTGTCCACCTGGATCTGGTCGGACGTGGTTGTTCCGCTGCTGGTGCGTCCGGCCTGGCTGTTGCCCGCGGCGCTTGGGCTGATCTGCGCCGGTGCCGCGTTCTCGGTGTCCGGGCGCAAGCCGGCCGGCCGGCCGCACCGGCGCAGCCAGCGGTAACCTTGGCGTAGCCTGAACTGGCGGATTCAGTATGGCCAGCCGCCGCCGGTGACCCTCATGCCCCAAGCGCCGTCCGCCGTGACCGCCAGCAGCGACCCGCCCGCCCAACGCACCGGGCGCTGGTTGATGTTGACCTGCGCCGGCCTGATCGCGCTCGCCGTCGGGGCGGCGGCGCTGTCGATCTGGGACGCGCGGCGCGAGGCGCTCGCCCGCTACCAGCAGACCGAGACCAATCTGGGGTTTGTGCTGGCGGAGCAGACCGCACGCACGATCCAGAGCGTCGATCTGGTGGTGCAGGCGGTCCGCGCGCAGGTGCTGGCCGACGGCATCGCCACGCCGGCGCAGTTCGCCGGATCACTTGGCAACGCGGCGACGGCGCGGGCCCTGCGCGACCGGCTGAGCAACCTGCCGCAGGCCGCCGCGATCAACCTGGTCAGTGCGGACGGGCGGGTCGTGGTCTCCTCCCGTGGCGTCCCGCGGCAGCCGATCGATGTATCGGACCGCGAATTGTTCGGCTGGTTTCGCGAGCACCCGGCCGATGTCCCGTTCGTCAGCCCGCCGGTGCGCGGATCGCTGGTTCCGGCATGGACGGTCTATGTCGTGCGGCGGGTCGCCGGTCCGGGCGGCAAGACGCTCGGCTTCGTGGCCGGCGGACTCGCGTTGTCGTATTTCGAGGCGTTCTACCACGTCATCGTGCACGACGACGCCACCGCCATCGTCCTGATGCGGCGCGACGGCACCGTGCTGGTGCGTTATCCGGGGTTCGACAAATATGTCGGCACGCGCGTGCCGGCGCGGTCTGATTGGTATCAAATGGCGGCGCGCGGCGGTGGAACATATCGGTCCTCCGGCGGACTGACCGGCCGCCCGCGCTGGGTCTCGGTGCATCCGCTGGCCGACTACGACCTCGCCGTGAACGTCAGCTTCCCCGAGGGCGCGGCGCTGCATGACTGGCGGTGGCAAAGCCGGGTGACTGCGATCGCCACACTCGCGGTCGCGGCGACGCTGCTGCTGCTGTTCCGCGCGCTGGTCACCCAGTTCCGCCGCCTCGCGCGTTCGGAGGCGTCGCTCGCGCAGCGCAATGCCGAGCAGGAGACGGCGCGGGTGCGGCTGGAGAGCCAGGCCGAGGCGTTGCGCCGGAGCGAGACCGACGCGGCGGAGAAATCGGCGGTCCTGCAAACCACCCTGGAGTTCATGGACCAGGGCATCATGATGGTGAACGCGGATCGCATTGTCGCGGTGTGCAACGCCCGCGCCATCCAGATGCTGGACCTGCCGGCCGGGATGATGACGGCGCGGCCGCATTTCGCCGACGTCGTGGCCTACCAGTGGCACGCACAGGAGTTCGCGGTCACGCCAGAGAAAATTCAGGAGTTCATCCGCTCCGGCGGCATCCTCGACCAGCCGCATGTTTACGAACGCCGCCGGCCGAACGGCAGGATGCTGGAAGTCCGCTCGACGCCGCTGCCCGGCGGCGGCGTGGTGCGCACCTACACCGACGTGACCGAGCGCAAGGCGGCCGAGGAGCGGGTTACCGCGGCGCACGCGCAGGCGGAGGCGGCGCGTGCCGCGGCGGAACGGGCGAACCGGGCGAAGACCGAGTTCCTGGCCAACATATCGCACGAGATCCGCACGCCGATGAACGGCATCATCGGCATGAACGAGTTGCTGTTGCAGGGCGTGCTCACCAGTGCCCAGCGCGACTGCGCGCTCACCGTGCGCGACAGCGCCGCGGCGCTGTTGCGGGTGATCGACGACGTGCTGGACATCGCCAAGCTCGAGGCCGGCAAGATGGAGCTGGACCCGATCGATTTCGGCCTGGCCGAGACGATCGAGGCGACCGTCGCGCTGCTGGCGCCGCGTGCCGCGGAGAAGGGCATCGCGCTGACCGCGCATATCACGCCGCAAGCCCGGCAGCGGTTCCACGGCGACGCCACCCGCCTGCGCCAGGTCATGCTCAACTTGCTCGGCAACGCCATCAAGTTCACCGAACGCGGCAGCGTCGAGGTGGACGTGAAGCTGCTGCCGGTGGTGCTTTCCCGGGGTGAGAACCTGGGGACGACCCTCGACCCGGCGCGGCGCGTGGCGATCGAGGTGACCGATACCGGCATCGGCATGACCGAGGCGACGCAGGCCCGGTTGTTCCAGAAATTCACCCAGGCGGATAGCTCGATCTCCCGCCGGTTCGGCGGCACCGGGCTGGGACTGGCGATCACCCGCGAATTGCTCGAGCTGATGGGCGGCACGATCGCGGTGACCAGCCGGCTGGGGCGGGGCAGCCGGTTCCTGGTCACCTTGCCGCTGCTGCCGCCGGTCAGTGTTGCTCCGGCCGGCGGACCGCCGGCGGCTGGACAGGCCGGGCCGGACCGGCGCGCTCTGCGGGTGCTGGTGGCGGACGACAACCGCACCAATCAGCGATTGGTGGCGGCGTTGCTGCAGTCGGTCGGCCACACGGCGGAGGTGGTGGCCAACGGCCGTGAGGCGGTCGAGGCGGTGCTGCGCTCGCATTTCGACGTGGTGCTGATGGATGTGCAGATGCCGGTGATGGACGGCGTGCAGGCGACGCGCCGCATCCGGTCCCTGCCACCGCCGGCCAACGCCGTGCCGATCGTGGCGCTGACGGCGGACGCGGTGACCGGTGCCGAGGAGCGCTATCGCGGCGCCGGCATGGACGCCTATCTCAGCAAGCCGCTGTCGCCGGACACGCTGGTAGCGATGCTGGACTCGATTGTCCGGGGCGAGCGGCGGCCGGCGGCACCGGCCCCGGCGGTCGATCGGGTGGCGATTACCGGGCTGCGCGGGTTCCTGGGCGGTGTGCAGTTTGCCGCATTCATCGCGGAGTCGGTGCGCGACGTGGCGGCGCGGATCGACCGGCTGGCCCCGCGGCTCTCCGCGGGCGAGCTGGAACAGGCGGCGCAAGAGGCACACGACCTGGTGTCCGTGGCGGGCAATTGCGGTGCCACCGCGGTGAGCGCCCTCGCGCGCGCGGTGGAGCAAGCGGCGCGGCGGGGCGACGCGGCGGAGGCGGGGGGATTGTTCGCGGAGATGCGCGGGGCGGCCGGGCAGGCGGCGAAGGCATTGGAGGAGCTGCTGGGGGCGTAAGCAAGTGGCAGCCCGGGGGGCAGGCCGCGCCGCTGGGACAGCCGCGCGACGGCAATTCCTCCGGCAAGCCTGTGCGCATGCTCCCGTTTCACCCCAGCCTCCCGCCACAATCCGTGCAAGGGGGCTTGGTCCCGGCCACCGGCCGGTTATATGAACCCCCAGCCCATGCACGACCCCGAATCCGCCGCCCTCGATCCGCGCTGCCGCCGCCTGCTGTTCCGCGCCACCCATCGCGGCACGCACGAGAACGACCTGATGATCGGCGGCTTCGTCCGCGACCGCCTCGCCACGTTCGACGCCGCCGAGATCGAATCACTTGAAGCGCTGCTTGAGCTCCCCGATACCGATCTTGCTGACTGGCTGACCGGTCGTCGCCCGATGCCGCCCGAGGCGGCACCCATGCTGCTGCGGATCCGGGAATCGCTGGTCCGATGAGCGAACCCATCCAGGTCTGGGGTGCCCCGGAGGGCTGGGATGCCTTCCTCCTGGCCCAGCGCCGCCGCGAATTCGCCGGCCCCGTCTTGCACGTTGCGCGCGACGACACCCGCATGGCGCGCTTGGCGGAGACCCTGGCGTTCATCCTGCCGGACGCCGAAATCCTGCGTTTCCCGGCCTGGGATTGCCTGCCCTACGACCGCGTCTCGCCCAACCCGGCGCTGGTTTCGGAGCGGGTTGCCACCCTGACCCGCCTGGTGGAACCCGCCGGCCACCCGCGCATCGTCCTGACCACGGTGAACGCGCTGGTGCAGCGCGTTCCGCCGCGCGCCGCCTTTGCCGGGGCCAGCATGGAGCTGCGGGTCAACGGCACCGTGCAGCCGGAGCAGCTCGCGCAGTTTCTGGAGGCGAACGGCTACGGGCGCGCCGGCACGGTGATGGAGCCGGGCGAATACGCCACGCGCGGCGGCATCATCGACCTGTTCCCCGCCGGCGAAGCCGACCCGGTGCGCCTGGACCTGTTCGGCGACACCATCGAGTCGATCCGGGTCTTCGATCCGGCCAGCCAGCGCAGCGGCGACCGCCGCCAGCGACTGACCCTGCGCCCGGTCTCGGAGGTGCCGCTGGATCGCGACGCGATCGCGCGTTTCCGCTCCGAATGGCGCGAGTTGTTCGGCCAGCCTGCCGCCGACGACCCGATCTATCACTCGATCTCCGACGGCCGCCGCCATCCCGGCATGGAGCATTGGGTTCCCCTGTTCCATGCGGCCATGGAGACCTTGCTCGACTACCTTCCGGCCGCGTCGGTCAGCCTGGACCACCAGGCGGACGAGGTGCTGACCGGGCGGCTGGAGATGATCGCCGATCACTTTGCGGCACGCCGCGGCATCCCGCGCGACGGTGATGTGCCGTACCGACCGCTGCCGCCCGGTAGGCTGTACCTCGACCGCGCCGGCTGGGACGCCATGCTGTCCGGCTTGCCGCTGTTGGCGTTCAGCCCCTTCGCCCGGCCGGACGACGCGGTCGGCATCGATGGTGGCGGCCGGCCTGGCCCGATTTTCGCCCAGACGGGCGGCGGGCCGGGCATTAATGTGTTCGACCAGTTGCGCGCCCAGGCCGAGCGCTGGGCCAACGAGGGCCGGCGCATCGTTCTCGCCGCCTGGACCCGCGGCTCGCGCGAACGCATCGCCCACTTGCTGCGCGAGCACCATTTCAAGGACGCGGCGCAGGAAGACAGTTGGGCGGCGATCCGCCGCAAGCCGGCGGGCTCGGTATCGCTGGTCACGCTCGGCGTGGAGCGCGGGTTCGTCGCCGAACGCATCGCCGTGGTGGGCGAGCAGGATTTGCTGGGCGAACGAATTTCCCGGCCGCCGCGGCGGCGGAAGCGGGCGGATCAGTTCATCGCCGAAGCCACCGAGATCGCCGAGGGTGACCTGGTGGTGCACCAGGAATACGGCATCGGCCGCTATGACGGGCTGGAGACGCTGACGGTTTCCGGCGCGCCGCATGACTGCCTGCGGCTGATCTACGACGGCGACGAGAAACTGTTCCTGCCGGTCGAGAACATCGAGGTGCTGTCGCGCTTCGGCAGCGAGTCGCAGGGCATCGCGCTGGACAAGCTGGGCGGCGTCGCCTGGCAGACCCGCAAGGCGCGGATGAAGAGCCGCATCCGCGACATGGCGGCCGAGCTGATCCGCATCGCCGCCACGCGCCGCGTGCGCGATGCCGAAGTGATGGTGCCGGGCGAGGGCGCCTGGGACGAGTTCTGCGCCCGCTTCCCGTTCGCCGAAACCGAGGACCAGGCGCGCGCCATCGCCGACGTGCTGGAGGACCTGGCGTGCGGCCGGCCGATGGACCGGCTGATCTGCGGCGATGTCGGCTTCGGCAAGACCGAGGTGGCGTTGCGCGCCGCCTTCGTCGCGGCGATGTCCGGCGCGCAGGTCGCCGTGGTGGTGCCGACCACGCTGCTGGCGCGGCAGCATTTCCGGACGTTCTCCGAGCGGTTCGCCGGGTTGCCGGTGAAGGTGGCGCAGCTCTCGCGCATGGTGCCGGCGAAGGAAGCGGCGGAGGTCAGGCGCGGGCTGACCGATGGGTCGGTCAACATTGTCATTGGCACGCACGCGCTGCTGTCGAAGACGATCCAGTTCTCCGCACTCGGGCTTCTGGTGGTCGATGAGGAGCAACATTTCGGGGTGGCGCACAAGGAACGGCTGAAGTCGCTGAAGGCCGACGTGCACGTGCTGACGCTGACCGCGACGCCGATCCCGCGCACCTTGCAACTCGCGCTGACCGGGGTGCGCGAGATGAGCCTGATCGCCACGCCGCCGGTCGATCGGCTGGCGGTGCGCACCTTCATCATGCCGTTCGATTCGGTGGTGATCCGCGAGGCGCTCCAGCGCGAGCGCTTCCGCGGCGGCCAGGTGTTCTGCGTGGTGCCGCGCATCGAGGATTTGTCGCGCATCAGCGAGCGGCTGCGCGAGATCGTGCCGGAGGCGCGGCTGGCGCAGGCGCATGGGCGGCTGGCGCCGACCGAGCTGGAACGGGTGATGACCGAATTCGGCGACGGCAAATACGATATCCTGCTGTCCACCAATATCGTCGAGAGCGGGTTGGACATGCCGGCGGTGAACACGCTGGTGATCCACCGCGCCGACATGTTCGGGCTCGGGCAGTTGTATCAGTTGCGCGGTCGCGTCGGGCGCGGCAAGCAGCGCGGCTACGCGTATCTGACCTGGCCGCCGAACCTGCGGCTGTCGGTTGCGGCAGAAAAACGACTGACCGTGATGCAGACGCTGGATGCGCTGGGTGCCGGCTTCACCCTGGCGTCGCACGACCTGGACATCCGCGGCGCCGGCAACCTGCTCGGCGACGAGCAATCCGGCCATATCCGCGAAGTCGGCATCGAGCTGTACCAGCAGATGCTGGAGGACGCGGTGGCCGAGGTGCGCGCCGGCGAAGGCCGCCGCGGCGGGCAGGAACGCGACTGGACGCCGAACATTTCGCTGGGTCTGCCGGTGCTGATCCCGGAAAACTACGTGCGTGACCTTCCCGTGCGGCTGGGCCTGTATCGCCGCATCGGTGCGCTGGCGTCCGACGCCGAATCCGAGGCAATGGCGGCCGAGCTGGTCGATCGCTTCGGCCCCTTGCCGCCAGAGGTAGAAAACCTGTTGGGTGTGGTGGCGCTGAAGCGGGCGTGCCGCGAGGCTGGCGTGGAGAAGCTGGAGGCGGGGCCGAAGGGCATGGTGCTGACCTTCCGCGGCAATGCGTTCTCCAATCCCGCCGGGCTGGTGGCGTGGCTGTCGAGCAAGGGCGGGCTGGTGCGCCTGCGCCCCGACCACAAGCTGGCGATCACGCGCGAGATGGACGTGGCGACGCGGCTGCGCTTCGCGCGCGACACGCTGGGCGCGCTGGTGGGGATCGTGGGGCAGGCGAAGGCCGCGTAACGGCGGGTCAGTCTTGTTCGATCCGTGCCGAAGGCATTATGGCGAAGCGCGTAGGCTGGGGTCAAAGACTACGCCTGCCGGATACATACAGCGTTCACGACAGACGTAGTAAAAGCCTCCTCGCTGTTTGGTGTGGGTAGCCCGCCCGGTCGGCGCCCTTCCTGGGGTGTTTCTCGGTTCGGCTGGGCGCGGTTTCTCCGTCCCGGCCTGAACCCTCCCAGGGCGGCGCGCGGAGCCGCGGTCAAGGATGGCCCGCCCTTCGCGGGCCGCCGCGCTCGCAAGGCTCTCGATGACCGAACACCGGCCCATCGGGGCAGGGCGATCATCACCACGTGTCAGCGGCGGCGACCTTGCGCCACCGCCGGCCGCCAGCCAGCGAGGGATGAGCAGCAAGCTGTCGGCGCTGGCGCATGACAAGGAAGCTTGACATTCCTCGGTGGCGGTGACAAGTTTGCTTGTCATTCGAACGAGCGGATCCAGCCCATGCCCAGCCGCCGACAACTCGCGTTCATCGGTTCTGTTGCTGTCGCCGTCGTCGGCGCGGTCGTCATCTGGGTCGGCGCGGCCGCAGTCATAATCGCCGTTTTCGGCCGCCACACGCCGGCAGCCGCACCATGGCTGGCCCTGGCCAAGTTCGCGAGCCTTACGTGGGCGGCGGCGGTCGGTTGGATGATCTCCTGGCGCCGGCTCGACGAGATGGAACAGGAAACTCGCAAGTTCTCCTGGTTCATCGGATCCACCGCGGCCATTCTCCTGACCGCGCCAGTCATGCTGTTCTGGCTCGTGAACGGTGGGGCGTTCCTCGCCCAGCTTCTCGGTGTTCGCGGCACGCCTGGCGCCTACTTCGCGATGGGATGGGTCGGACTCGGCTTCGCCCAGTTGCTCGGCTCCTTGGTCGCGCGGGCTGGATGGTGGGCGACGAAGCACTAGCGGCGCCGCTCCATGAAGAACCATCTCAAGGCGTTGCGCGCCGAACGCGGCTGGAGCCAGGCGGAGCTGGCTGAGCGCCTCGACGTCTCGCGCCAGACCGTCAACGCCATCGAGACTGGCAAGTACGATCCCAGCCTTCCGCTCGCTTTCAAGATCGCGCGCCTCTTCGCCCGGCCCATCGAGGCTGTCTTCCAGGACCAATGAGGCCCCAGGTATGTTCTAGTAAAAGATGGCACTCCGGAAGAGTGATACCAGAAGCACCTCCTCGGGGCTCCACCGGCTGGAAGGCCGTCTCGATCCGTCGCACGAAACGGGTTGCAAGCTCCTCGGACGTTTCGGCGGCAAGGCAGGCCCAGATTTCGGCCGGGTCGATGACTTCGCCGCGGACATTTGAACAGCCCGATCGTCTCCGCCCTTCGAGCAATTGCTTCGGGCCGCCTGACGGCCTCCACCAGCCCGTTCGCCCTCAGCGTGGAGCCGGTCTGCGCCAGGTCTGCGATCAGCCGCGCCAGCCCCATGCCCCGGGGCCAGCGCCGTGTGTGCCGGGGCCTCAACGGAACAGAGATGCAAGCTGAATGCGAACCCCGGGCAGCAGGGCCGGTTCCACCGCGCCGTCGCGGCCGAAACGTTGCATCGAGGCGTAGCCGTCGGCCTTGGGTTCCCGACAGACCTCGACCTCGCCGGCGTCGAGATTGACGATCCAGAACTCCCCAATGGCATGGCGGGCGTACAGCGCGCGCTTCACGGCGCGGTCGTAGTTCAGGCTGCTGTCCGCCACCTCGATCAGCAGCAGGACATCGGCCGGCCCGGGATGGGCGTCCCGATAAAAATCCGGCCGCGGCCGGAGCAATGCGAAATCCGGCTCCGGCTCGCTGAAGTCGTCGAGCTGGACCGGACCTTGCACCGAGACAACAGCGCGCTCGCCCACCGCATGCACCAGCGAATGATTGAGATTGTTGACGGTGCCGTGGTGATAGCTGCCGATCGGCGACATGGCGACAAGCTCCCCCTCGATCAGCTCGACGCGATCGCGCTCGCCAAGGATGCCGACCTCGCCCATCCGGTGGTACTCGGTCACCGTGATGGGGCGGCGCGTTACCCACGGATTGGCGGCCAGCAGGCGCGGTTCGTCGAGCATGGGGTGCTCCATGGTTTCGGCGGGGAGAAGCATAGACCTGGCGAGACAGCGGCGAAACCAATCAAGCGTCGCCGGCGGGGGGACAGCTTGCCTCAGACCGCCTCCCGAGGCACCGCTGCCCTCAACCTCCCTGCCCCAGCGCCGCGCGGAAGCGGGCGATCCAGGCGCCGATCGCCTCGGGCTGGGTCTTCAGCGCGGTGCGGTTGACGATCAGCCGGCTGGTGACCGGGGCGATCACCTCGGTCTCCACCAGGCCGTTCGCCTTCAGCGTCGAGCCGGTCTGCACCAGATCGACGATCAGCCGCGCCAGCCCCATCCCCGGCGCCAGTTCCATCGCGCCGTTCAGGTGCACCACCTCGGCGTGCACGCCGCGGCTGGCGAAGTGGCGGCGGGCGATGTTGGGGTATTTCGTCGCCACCCGCACGCGCGACCAACGCGAGGGGTCGTCGCTGCCGGCGGTTTCCGCCGGCTCGGCGACCGAGACCCGGCAACGGCCGATGCCGAGGTCGAGCGGGGCGTAGATTTCCGGATAGTCGAACTCCATCAGCACGTCGGCGCCGCAAATGCCAAGCTGCGCCGCGCCGAACGCGACGAAGGTGGCGACGTCGAACGGCCGGACGCGGATCACGTCGAGGCCGGGATCGTCGGTGGGAAAGCGCAGGCGGCGGCTCTCCTCGTCGGCGTAGTCGGGCGACGGATGCACGCCGGCGCGGCCGAGCACCTGGCCGGCCTCGGCCAGAATCCGCCCTTTGGGCAGCGCCATCACCAGCGGCCCGGTCAGTTCCGGTTCCAGGGCCGAGGCGGGATAGGGTGCGGTCATGCTGTCTCCGACGGCAGAGTGCGCGGGCCTCTACACCAGTCGCCGGCGGGCCGGAAGGTGACCCCCCGCATGGCGGCCGCCCGTTGCCCGTCCGGGGCGGCAGAGTCCTGCCGCGGCACCGGGCAGGTCCTGGCGGCGAGCCATTGCTCGTGCGCGGCCGAGCCGCGGATCGGCACTGGCGGCTGTGCAGCCGATCGCCGCGCCGCAACCGGACGGCGCGATGACGCCGGGCGCCGAGGCGGCTGCGGCAACCAGGCTGGCGAACCGGCGGGAAACCGCGACCGCAGGCCGGCCAGAAGATTCCCTGGCCGGTGTCACCTCCGCCCCGGCGTCAACCCCCGCCCAGCACCCGCCCGCCCACGGCATCCAGCTTCGCCACCAGCGCCGGATCGCGCATGTGCGTAGCGGTGATCACCGCGTTGTCCAGGGCGCGGTCGCACCCGCCGCGGCACAGCGCGCGCCGCCGCCCGATCTCCGGCACCGCCGCGCGCACCAGCGCCCGCGCGCGTTCCGCGTTGTCCAGCAGCACTTTCACCACCGCGTCCACCGTCACATGGTCGTGGTCGGGATGCCAGCAGTCGAAATCCGTCACCATGGCGACGGTCGCGTAGCAAAGCTCCGCCTCGCGCGCGAGCTTGGCCTCCGGCATGTTGGTCATGCCGATGACGCTGCAGCCCCAGGACCGGTACAACTCGCTCTCCGCCCTGGTGGAGAACTGCGGGCCTTCCATGACCAGGTACGTGCCGCCCCGCGTCACCGGCAGCGCCAGCCCGCGGCACGCTGCCTCCAGCGAATCGCCCAGGCGCGGGCACACCGGATGCGCCATCGACACATGCGCCACGACGCCCTCGCCGAAGAAGCTTTTCTCGCGGGCGAAGCTGCGGTCGATGAACTGGTCCACCAGCACGAAATGCCCGGGCGGCAATTCCCCCCGCAGGCTGCCAACCGCCGACAGCGACACCACGTCGGTCACCCCGGAGCGCTTCAGCGCGTCGATGTTCGCCCGGTAGTTCAGGTGGGTGGGCGACAGCGGATGGCCGCGCCCGTGCCGGGGGAGAAAAACGCAGCGCACGCCCTCCAGCCGGCCGAACAGCAGCGCGTCGGACGGCGTGCCCCAGGGCGTCTGCACCGCCTGCCAGGCTTTTTCTTCCAGACCCTCGATGTCGTACAGCCCGGAGCCGCCGACGATGCCGACGACCGGCTCGATTGACTGGTCGGCGGGCACCGGCCGCTGCCGATCAGTGCTCCACGTCGGCCCAGACCTTGCGCTTCACCGCATAGGTCAGGCCGGTCATCACCACCAGGAACAGCACCACCCGCCAGCCGATCTGCTTGCGCTGCACCAGTTCGGGGTTGGCGGCCCAGGCCAGGAACGTCACCACGTCGTGCGCCATCTGCGGCACCGTGTTCGGCGTGCCGTCGGCATAGGTCACCTGGCCGTCATGCAGCGGCTGCGGCATGGCGATCTGGTGGCCGGGGAAATACTCGTTGTAGTTCAGGCCCGCCTGCAGCTTGAACCCGGGCGGCGGATCGGAGAACCCGTTCAGGATGGCATAGACGTAGTCGGCGTGGCCCTCGCGCGCGTTGACGATCTCCGACAGGTCCGGCGGCAGCGCCCCGTTGAGCGCCGCCCGCGCCGCCTGGTCGTTGGGGAACGGCGAGCGAAACTGGCTGCCCGGCGTGCCCGGCGCTTCCTTCGGACTGCCCTGGTCGTCCACCCCATCCGGCACCGTCACCGCCGCGGCGATTGCCTTGATCTGCCGCGGCGACAAGCCGATCCCCGCCAGGTCGCGGTAGTGCAGCTCCTTCATCGAGTGGCAGGCGGAGCAAACCTCGGAATACACCTGGAAGCCGCGCTGCGCGGCGGCGAGGTCGTAGGTGCCGAACGGACCCTCCCAGCTCCATTGCTGGTGCGGCGGCGTCGGGGCGTCCTGCGCCAGCGCGGGCGCGGCGGCGATGCCGCCGGCGGCCAGCCCGCCCAGCAGCACGCAGGTGAAAATGGAACGGACCGCGCGCATCACGCCTTCTCCATCGGCTTTGCCGTCGCTCCGCCGGGCAGCGGCCCCCCTCCCCCGCCGATCACCGGCCGGCTGATGCTGTCGGGCAGCGGCAGCGGCCGCTCCAGCTTGCCCAGCACCGGCAGGATCACCAGGAAATGCAGGTAGTAATACAGGGCGAAGATGCGGCTGAGTACCACCCAGATGCCGATCGGCTTGTTCGCGCCGCAAATGCCGAGCCCGATCACCGCCGCCACCCAGACCCAGATCAACTGCCGGTAAATCGGGCGGAACCGCGCACTGCGCACCGGCGAGGTGTCCAGCCACGGCAGCACGAACAGCACCAGGATCGAGCCGAACATCAGGCACACGCCGGCCAGCTTGTTCGGGATCGAGCGCAGGATGGCGTAGAACGGCAGGAAGTACCACTCCGGCACGATGTCGGACGGCGTCTGCAGCGGGTTGGCCGGGATGAAATTGTTCGGGTCGCTCAGCAGGTTCGGCATGAAGAACACGATGATGGCGAAGATCAGCAGGAACACGCAGATGCCGACGCTGTCCTTCGCCGTGTAGTATGGGTGGAACGGCACTGTGTCCTGCGGCGACTTCACGTCGATGCCCAGCGGGTTGTTGGAGCCGACCACGTGCAGCGCCGCGACATGCAGGAAGATCACGCCCACCAGCACGAACGGCAGCAGATAGTGCAGCGAGAAGAACCGGTTCAGTGTCGGGTTATCGACGCTGAACCCGCCCCACAGCCAGGTGACGATCGGATGGCCGACGATCGGGAAGGCGGAGAACAGGTTGGTGATGACCGTGGCGCCCCAGTACGACATCTGCCCCCAGGGCAGCACGTAGCCCATGAACGCGGTGGCCATCATCAGCAGCAGGATCACCACGCCCAGCATCCACAGCAGCTCGCGCGGCTTCTTGTAGGAGCCGTAGTACAGGCCGCGAAACATGTGGATGTAGGTGACGATGAAGAACATCGACGCACCGTTCTCGTGCAGGTAGCGGATCAGCCAGCCATAGTTCACGTCGCGCATGATGTGCTGGACGGAATCGAACGCCAGGTGGGTGTTCGGCTGGTAGTTCATCGCCAGCAGGATTCCGGTGGCGATCATGATCATCAGGATGACCATCGCCAGGGCGCCGAAATTCCAGAAATAGTTGAAATTCTTCGGCGTCGGAAAGACCGCGTATTCCTTCTGCAGCATCGTGAAGATGGGCAGGCGCGTGTCGATCCACTGGATCACGGGGTTGCTGAAGTTGCTGTCGTGCTGCTGGCCGGCCATCGGCGGTTTCCTCTCGTCAGCCGATCTTGATCTTGGCGTCGGTCTCGAAGGCGTAGGGCGGCAGCGCCAGGTTGGCGGGCGCCGGCCCGTGGCGCACCCGCCCGGACGTGTCGTACTGGCTGCCGTGGCACGGGCAGAACCAGCCGCCCCAGTCCCCGCGGGGATCGGTCGGCTTGTTGCCCAGCGGCACGCAGCCAAGATGCGTGCAGATGCCGATCAGCACGATCCACTGCGCGTGGTCCGGCTTGACCCGCGCCGAGTCGGCCTTTGGATCGATGAGCAGGGAGAGCGGCACGGTTTCGGCTTGCCTGATCTCGCCGGGCGTACGGTGGCGCACGAAGATCGGCTTGCCCTGCCACCTGACGGTGATGCCGGAGCCCTCGGCGATCGGGCGCAGATCGAGCTCCAACGCGGACAGCGCCAGCACGTCCGCCGACGGGTTCATCGAGTCGATCAGGGTCCAGGCGAAGGCTGCTCCGCCGATCGCCGCGCCGGCGCCGGTGACGAGTTTCAGGAAGTCGCGCTTGGTAACCGTACCGGCAAGTCCATGGCCGAGCGTCGCGGCGGAGTCTGACATTCTACCCCTCATCCTCGTTTCGGCCCGGCACGAAGCGTGCCTGACCGCGGACGGACCCCCCGGCCCGCCCGATCTTCTGCCCTGCCAAGCGGCCTGACCGGGCCGCGCGCCGCAGTGTAAGGGTGCGTCTTCGGCACTGCAACACGCCCCCTGTAGCGGCGGCGCCACACGGGCTACCCTGATCGCGTGATCGGAACAACCCCCATGACTGAAGCCGCAACGGAAAACCTGGCGCCCGTGGCGCATCTGGCACTGCGGGAGCCGGCGCGAGCCTGGTTCGAGGCGCTGCGCGACCGGTTATGCGCCGCGTTCGAGGCGATCGAGGACGCGATGGCCGGAGGGGTGTCCGATGCGGCGGCCGGCGGGCCGGCGATGGTGGCGGCCGGCGAGTCGGCGATGGCGGCGCCGGCGGCTTTCGGGGCGGCCGTGGGAAAGCCTGCCGGCCGGGCCGCCGGACGCTTCGCCCGCTCGTCGTGGCGCCGGCCGACAGCGGATGGATCGGATGGCGGTGGCGGGGTGATCAGCCTGATGCGGGGACAGGTGTTCGAAAAGGTCGGGGTCAATGTTTCCACCGTCTGGGGCGCGTTCAGCCCGGAATTCCGCGCGCAGATTCCCGGCGCGGCGGAGGATCCGCGATTCTGGGCGAGCGGCATCAGCCTGGTCGCCCACATGCGGTCGCCGCGCGTCCCGGCGGCGCATTTCAACGCGCGGCTGCTGATCACCACCAAGGGCTGGTTCGGCGGCGGTGGCGACCTGACGCCGATGCGGCCGGACACGCCCGAGGCGCTGGCCGACGCCGCTTTGTTCCATGCCGCGTTTCAATCCGCCTGCGACCGGCACGATCCCGGCTACTACGCTGCGTTCAAGGCGTGGTGCGACCGCTACTTCTTCCTGCCGCACCGCGACGAGCCGCGCGGCGCCGGCGGCATCTTCTTCGACCACGTCAGCAGCGGCGACGCCGCCGCCGACTTCGCCTTTGTGCGCGACGCCGGCGAGGCGTTCCTGGACGCCTTCCCGCGCATTGTCCGCCGGCGCATGGGGGAAAGCTGGACCGAGGCCGAGCGGGCGCACCAGTTGGTGCGGCGCGGACGCTACGTGGAGTTCAACCTGATCCACGACCGCGGCACGCTGTTCGGCCTGAAGACCGGCGGCAACGTCGAGGCGATCCTGATGAGCCTGCCGCCGCTGGTGGCGTGGCCGTAACCGGCGCGGCGCTCCGGCCGCCGCCGGCCGGTTGCACAACGGCGGGGAGCAGTCGGCGATGACCGTCGTCTGCTCTGTGCCTGGCTGGGAAAGTTCGGTGGTGGTGTCGGGAAGCGGGCGCGCGACGTCTTCCAGCGCTTCAATGAGGCCGCGGCACAAGTGCCGCGGAAACGGCGCCACGTTGCAGACCCGGATTTTCGCCCGCGTCGCTTCAATGAGGCGGCGGCACATGTGCCGCGGAAACCCGTTTATGTCATGGCTCGCCCCCGCATCGCTGCACTGCTTCAATGAGGCCGCGGCACATGTGCCGCGGAAACGCGTCAGTGGGGTGTTACTACAAGGTCGAGCCTGGTGCTTCAATGAGGCCGCGGCACATGTGCCGCGGAAACGTTTGTGTTGGCAGGAACATTCCCCGAAGCGTTTTCCCGCTTCAATGAGGCCGCGGCACATGTGCCGCGGAAACTACAAAGCGTCGCATCAATTGTATCCTTCCCCACAAATGCTTCAATGAGGCCGCGGCACATGTGCCGCGGAAACTGCGACCATCGAGGCGATCAAGGCGGGGATCTTCGGAGTGCTTCAATGAGGCCGCGGCACATGTGCCGCGGAAACTCGTGTGCGGTCGCGCGATATACAAAATAAGCTTAGGCTTCAATGAGGCCGCGGCACATGTGCCGCGGAAACGCAAAGAAGCTGGCCTTTCTCCTTTACGGGCCAGCGCGCTTCAATGAGGCCGCGGCACATGTGCCGCGGAAACCTGGGATGCGGGGCGCTTCGATTTCCGGGATCGTCAGCTTCAATGAGGCCGCGGCACATGTGCCGCGGAAACGTGGCCGGTGGTGACCTCGCCCAACCAGGTCTTCGGATCGCTTCAATGAGGCCGCGGCACATGTGCCGCGGAAACACGCGTGGAGGGGTCGGCACCGCTGGGGGGAGGCGATAGCTTCAATGAGGCCGCGGCACATGTGCCGCGGAAACATGGGCGCCGAAGGCGTCCAGGGAGCGATCTACTACCCGGCTTCAATGAGGCCGCGGCACATGTGCCGCGGAAACCTGCGGCAGATCCGGGAGGCCCTGGGCTTGTCGCAAAGGGCTTCAATGAGGCCGCGGCACATGTGCCGCGGAAACTGCCGGCTCGCAAGCCGTTGTCGGTGCAGGCATTCCAGCGGGAATTTCGAGCGGTGCCAAGGCCCCCCCGCCGAACCATCGCCGACCGCGAAGGCCGGCCATATTCGATTGTCAAAGAACGCCGCAGTTTCAGCCACTTATGGGAGATCGAGCGGGTGCCGGGGTTGGCGCCGCACCGAGCCTCTCGAATCCACCCGGCGAGCCGCAGGCATGACATAACACAAAGACCCAGCTAAATCACGACAGCCTGACGCTCGATGCCGGCAAAGCTCTTGCCGATGCTCGCGACCGCCAGCTTCGTCCGTTCCGCGGGACCTGCATCGATCAGCAGCACGTGGTCCTCGCCCGCCTTCACCAGCTCCCGCAGCCGCGTCTCCATCTCGGCCCGGCGGCGCGGCGACAGCCGGCACTGGAACACCGAGAGCTGCAGCCACTCGCCATAGCCGTGCATGCACTTGAACACCCGGCGCCCGCGCCGCGGATCGCCGATGTCGTAGGTCACGATGATCAGGCGATCGTCGCTCACCGCGTCACCTCACCGCGGCAGGTGATGGGGCAACACCGGCAGCTCGCCGAGCAGGAAACGGGACAGCAGACGGGCTTGCACCAGCAGCAGGCGGCGCATGCTGAGGCGGTAGCCGAACAGCGGATGGGTGGTTTCCTGCGACAGGCGGCGCTCGAACGCCTCGATGAAACGGCGGCGACCGGTGGCGGTCAGCGCGGTGCCGGTGGTGGCCACGACGAAATCGCCCGCGCCGATCTCGCCGGTGTTGACCACCGACAGCACCACCGAATCGGCGATGATCGACCGGAACGGCTCCATCATGTCCAGCGCCAGCGCCGGGCGGCCGTAGCGCGGCGCATGGTAGAAGCCGCGATACGGGTCCAGCCCGACCGAGGCCAGCGCGACGGTCAGGTGCCGCGCCAGCATGGCGTAGCCGAGCGACAGCATCGCGTTCACCGGATCCATCGGCGGACGGCGGTTGCGTGCGTCGAACCTGAACGCCAGCGCCTCCGCCGCGCCGGCCTGCTTCGGCGGCGACAGCAGATTGGCGAAGGCGCGGAAGTACACGGCGGCGGCATCGCCCTCGAAGCCGAGCAATTCGCCCAGCGAGGCGGCCCGTCCGGTGACCTTGCGCGCGGCGGACAGGCGGTCGAGCGCCAGGCCGCGTTCCGCGTCGTCGCGGCCGTTGCGGCGCAGGATGGTGCGCTGGTTGGCGATCTTCGCCGCCACCAGGTCGCGGGCGAAGCGCAGGCAGAACGCGTTGTCGAAGCTCTGCCGGTACTGCGCGGTGCGCAGCTCCACGTTGCGATGGCCGAGCCCGTGCGCGATGCCGCGGAACCAGCCGCCATAGCTGAGGAAGGTCACCGGGATCTCGCGCTCCAGCAGCGCGGTGAGCGCGGGGGTGGTGATGTTGACGTTGCCGAACAATACCACGTCCGACACATCGATCAACCGCACCGTCGTCTCGCCTTGCTCTTCATCGGTGATCTTGAGGGTTTCGCCTTCCTTGTTGATGCGGGCGCGTTGCGATTGCACGACCAGTGGCAGCGCCTCGTCGGCGGGCACGGCGATGGGGCGCGGCGCGAGGGAAGATCCTTGCAGCGCGGCGACCTCGTCGGGCAGGCAGATTGCCACCAGGGCGCAGCGCGGGCATTTCGGGCTGTCGGTGAGCGGCGGCGGGATGCGGCCCTGCGCGACGAGCAGGCGGAGTTCGTGCACCGCGGTGCGGGCGGCGGAGCGCAGGGCGTCGTCGAGCGTGATGCGCACGCGCTCGCGGGATTCGGCGTACCAGATGGCGGCGTCGGCGACGCGGTAGCCGTGTTCTTCCAGCAGCAGGGCTTGCAGGCAGACCTGGATGCGCTCGGGGTCGTAGGCGCCCTGCGGGATGTGCGGGCGCTTGCCGCGTTTGTAGTCGATCGGGGTGACGGCGCCGTCTTCCGTTTCGGCGATGTCGATCTTCGCGATGACGCCGAGCGTGGCGGAGGACAGCGTGACGGCGCGGGTGGTGAGGGTGGGCTCGGTTGCGGCGATGGCGTCGGGGGAGGGCAGCGGTGGGCCGGGGCGGTCGGCGCGGGCGTGGACGCGGCGGCCATCGACGGTGTCGGACCACTCGGACTGCGTCCACATCAAGTAGGCGAGGCGCGGGCAATACACGAACTCGTTCACCATGCGGGCGGGGACGAGCGGGGTGTCGCCGGTGACGGGCGGGGCGGGGAGGTCGAAGGTGAGTTGGCCGGGCGCGGGGGAGTCTGTCATCGAGCGCCCCGCATGCGGCCGCGCGCGCAGGAGGTGCTGGCCGGGCGGAAGACAGCAAATGCTGTTCTACCTGGCCTTCCGAGGCTCACCTTCAATGTGGCCGCCCAGCCAGCAACGCAATGGTAGCGACGCCCGAGCGACCTGTCACCTGTTATGAGCTTCAGATGGGCAGTGGGAAGACCACGCCAACCGAATTTCTCTTGACAAACCGGTCTGCCTACACCATCAAAAGCACGCCAGACGAGAAGGGCCGCACTGGCAGGTGCGGCCCTTCGAAGCCAGATCACGGCAGCTTTGGTTGCGCGGACCTTTACGACTACATTGATAAAGTAGTGGTTTTTGCGTGTTTGGCAAGCTGCCTTTCTAATGGAGAGGCTTCCTATGTCCTTATCACCACGTAAAGAAAACCCACCCTCAGCACCAACCTCAACGCTGCGCGATTCCGAACCCGCCGGCCCAGGCCGCAAGGGGAGGTCGCAATCGCGGCCAAAGGCCCCTCGTTCGGCGCCGATGTCTCCTCCGCTTACGCTACCGGACGCCATAGAAGTATGGAAACGACGCAGACTGGGCGAGGCCATCCACAGTATAGCTGCCGCTTTTCGGGTGAATCCGGGCCGCATCGCTGAGGTACTGAGTGGTCGGCGCTTCCCTGAGGCAGAGCAACTCTCGCTGATTTGATCCACTAGGCGATGGTGCGACACTGGCCGCACCATCGCCCGCGTTTCACCCGACCCGCTGCGCCAGGGTGACATTGAAGAACTTCCCCACCGATATCCGTTGGGCGCGGAAGGCGAACGCCACACCCTGCGCCGCCAGCTTGCCGATCTCCTTCGCGTCACCCGCCAGCGCCGGATGCGCGAGCAGCGAGCGGATGCCGTGCAGACGTGCCGGCACCGTCCAGATCGGCCAGGTGATCCGGATACCGCCCTCCCCGCCGTAACTGGTCGCGACGTTCAGGAACCGCGTCTCGCCACGCCGGCGCACGACGGCCCCGGACAGCACCGGCAGCCCGACGGCGGCCAGACGGTTGGCGCCGTGCTGCATGCCGGCCGGATCGCCGGAGGGATCGTCGGCCCGCAGCGCATAGCGCCGGTCCTCCGCCGGGTCCCACCGCAGCCCGTCGGTCGGATCGTTGCGAGTCCACGGTGCGAACAGCGTGCGGGCAATGAAGTCTGGCGCGTTGAGGTCGGGCGGCCGGCGCGTCTTGGCCAGCTTCGCCGGCAGGCGTCCCGCTGGAATGTCGACCAACCGGGCCAGGAAGTGCTGATGCCCCTGGCCGAACAGGAAGCACAGCGGCGTAGGCCAGATCGATTCGTCCTCGCGCGTCGCACCGTCGCTCATCAGTGCGTCCAGCAGTTCCGATCTCTGCTCGCCCTGCTCCTCGGTGAGCAGATCACGTGCCTCGGGCCGCGGATAGTTGAGATCGTTGCGTTCGAACCGATGCGAACGGGCCAGCGTGGCGGCACCCTCCGCTGCTGCGGTTGCGACAGCGTCCCCGGTCTGCGGAACGGCGAGCGTCAGCACCGGCCGCAACGGCGGCGTGCCCACATCCCAATACGCCCGCGCCCGCCATTCCGGCCGCGCGGTATCAAGCGCGCGCAACGCGCCGAGCAGCGCCAGAAACGCCAGCAGATTGTCCGGCTCCAGGCCGGCGAGGCGGTGCTTTGTCGTATCACTCATGCCTCGCTCTCCGACGCGCGGTGATCGGCCAGGCGCAGCACGGCCTCCAGGAACGCGAGACCCCATGGCCCGTATTCAGCTTGCAGCCCGGCGAACAGTTCGGCCCAATCGCGGCCTTCCCACTCGAAATCCAACCGCTCCGGGCCGGGCCCGGCGGCGAGCGTCACGCCCGCCAGCCGCCGGGCATGCGCGTCCCACGGATCACGATGCCGGAAGAAGGGCCGCCCATGCCCGTGATGCGTGCCTATGAGATACAGCGCCAGCGCCGGGTCGATGTCCGCGCCCGCCGCACCGAGGTGCTGTCTGGCAATGCGCACCGACAGCGCTTCATGCCGCCATTCCGCAGGCACCCCGGCAGCGGCACGCGCGGCCTGTTCAGCGGCACGGCCACGCGATCGGCCACTCTTAGCCAGTAATTCACCCCGCGGCGTATCCGGTCCCCGCAGCCAATCCTGAAAGCGGTCGTCCGCCTTGCCGGCGTCATGCTGCTGCGCGGCGAAGGCGATTGTCTTTTTCAGCCTGTCCACCAGGCGAAGCCCGGCTGCGAAAGCATCGGCCTGCTTCACCACGTCGCTTGTATGCCGTGCGAGCGATACCGATCCATCGGCAAAGCAGCCGGCCTGATCGTCCTCGGTGCTGGGAGAGGCGGGCTTTCGGCGCCGATCGCGTGCGCCGATGCCATACGGCGCAATCAGCACCGCGCCGGACGGGAGCTGGCCATCCTGGTTCGCGTCGTAGGGGAGCTCGACGCGGCGCTTTCGAGCAGGCGACGTGTCGTGGGACTGCACCAATGCCTCTACCGCACGGTGCACGTGCCGCGGAACGGCCTCCTGATTCTCCATCATCTCACGCAACGCAGTGATCAGCCCATTGGCATTGTCCGCTGCCGCGGCTTCCTGCAGTTGCGGCCAGGCATCTTTCCAGGCGATGCAGTCCGGCCCCTTCCACAACGCTGGATGCAGCCGTAGCGAGAAGCGCCTCGACGCGTATCGCTTCGCCGCTGCATCGGCGATATCGACCACCGGCGCTTCACTGCCAGGCGCCCAGCCGAACCGATCGCACCCGCCATAGCTCGACGGCACGATGATCACATCCCCGGGCCGCAGCTCGGCGGCGCGTACCAGTTCCGGCTCCTTGTCATCAGGACCACGCCAGCGCAGCGCCCATCGGCCACCGGTCGTCCAATCGTGGGAGGGATCGCGTTCGGTTTCGGCGTCACTGACGTCGGCTGCACCGTCGCTCGATTCAATCAGCCACGTGCGCGCGGCCCAGACCGGAACACGCAGCGCCTCACCAGGGACGGGCGGCTGGCAGGCCACAATCCCCGCCGCCGTCTCCGCAATCGTCGTCCGCGACAAACCTTCGGGCAACGATGCGATGATCTCGCAGTCGGCGCGCCAGACGATCGACACGTCGGTGTCGATGGTGAGTTCGCCATGCAGGAAAAGCGGCAGATAGGGATCGGGCTGCGGCCTGGGATTGGTCATCCCGAGCAATGCCACGTCAGCCGCGCGCAGCACCGGGGCGTCCTTGGCTTCAACGACGCAGCGCGATGCAGCGACCAGATCGGCATTCACCAGCGTTTCGAAGGCCTGCGGGTTGATCTCGATCGACGGCCTGCCACGCGCCGGCGCGGCGGCGGCATGCGCCGACAGCCAATCCCAGGTCTCCTTCAACGTGCCCCGGTACAACGCGTCGTCATTGCCGCGCGCGATCTCGTCTCGCGCGGCGATGATGATCGCCGGTCCGTGATCCCGCAGTCCTAGCCGGTTGAGTCGGCCGAAACGCTGGCGCAGCGCGTCCAGCGGCGCGATCTGAGTCACCATCGCGTCAAAGTCGAAATCGGCGCCGGCTTCGATACACTGCGTCGCCACCACGAACAGCCGCCCGGTCGGCGGTTCCGCCGCAGCCTGCGTCTCGGTATCGCCGCCTTGCGACGTAAGCCGCCGCTCATGATCGTGCAGCAGGGACTCGCGCTCCACCGGCCGAACGCGTCCAGTCAGCAGGATAGCGCAGTCTGTCTGCGCCTCATCTTGCAGCGGCGGCCATAGATTTTGCAGCGCCTTTAACACCGACCGGGCGAGCGCGACACGATTGACGATGATGGCAACGCTCGGCGCCGCACTCGCACACTGCCGCATAAGCTGCTGCGCCGCCGCAACGAACGCCTCGACGTGCCCGGACGAACCTGCTGGCTCCTTGCACGGCTCCAGTCCGGCTGTTTTCGCGGCGGTGAGACGCCTCTTGACTGGTTCTTCGGCCTTCTCCGCATCCGACAGACGGAAGACGCAGCCCTCGGCGCGGCGCGGCGTCGCCGTCAGGGTGCAGAAAGCCCAGGGCCGCGCGAGTTCGTTTCGCGGACGCTGCTCTCGCCAGTGCTTCACTCGATTCAGGGTTTGTTGAAACGGCTTCGACAGATGTGCCTCGTCCAGTAGCAGCAGCGCATCCTCGCCCAACAGACCGGCATGGATCGGCGCCATGCTCGGCGACACGCCAAAGCCGCGAAACAGCAGCCGGGAGCCAAGCTGATCGACCGTGGTGCACAGGATGGTGGGTTGGATCGGGCTGCGCGCCCACTCGTCTTCCCGCGGCATGCCGCCACGCAGCACCTCGACGTGCAGGGGCGCATCGCCACCTGCCGTGGCTTTCAGCGCCTCAGCCATCGCTTTCACCCGATGGTCCATCGGGTTGGCCAGCGCGTCGCTCAGCTTGCACGCGCGGTTGAACGCCTGATCGGCGATGACTCGCCGGTCCACGGCAAACACAATCCGGCGTGGCGCGGGCGAGCACTGCGCGCCGCTTGCCGCCAGCGCCAGATGGAACAGCGCAATGTCGAGCACCGCGGTCTTGCCGGCGCCGGTTGGTGCGTCGATGATATCCGGCCAACCCTTCTCGACGACCCTGCGCAGCAACCGCCTCTGCCATGTGAACGGGGACACGGGGGGTCGCACCGCATCACCGTCTGCGCCATCGGCGGCGGCAGGCGGCGGGGAATGGATTGCGCCGAAGACCGCGCCAAAATCGTCCAGGTGCAAGGTCATGATCCTGCGCGCTCCGCGACCGGCAGGCACAGCCCAAGTCCGAAAAACCGTCCGGAGCCCAGGATGACCGGACCGGCTACTTTATCCTTGAAGCGTAACGTCGCATGGGTGAGCGGCCGATCCGCGAGCGGCCCCGGCCGCGCCCAGCCCGTCCAATGCGGTGCCCCGCCGGGCGGCCACGCCGAGGGCGCGCCGGCGATCGCGGCGTGCTTATGCACGTGCACAACCTCGGGCGGAGGAAGGCCGATGCGCGTGCAGCTCTCCCGAATGATTGCGGCGGTCTCCTCCCGCGGCTGATCGCTCTTGGGGTGACGGTCTAGGGCGACGGGGGTCACGGTGGACCAAAGCCTGCTCTCTTGCAGGTATCGTGAGGGACGCAGGCTGCTAAGCCCGCTGCTCTCGGGTGCTGCGACCACGCGAAGGTGACATTTGCCGAGTCTTCCGAGGAGCAATACCAACACACCGTCGGTTTGCTCGGGAGACAACGCCGATTCCAGCGTCTGGCGGTTGGCGTACACCTCCGGGGTATCGGTCCCTGTCCACATCGCTTCGATCTTGCGCGGCAGCACGAGCGCCATGCCGTGCCAGGATTGCCGTGCGGTGTCCGAATGGGCGAACCCCACATCGCTGAGCGGAATCACCGCGAGATGCGGCTCCCGGGTCGGCGAGCGGTCGGGGGCGTGGCCGCTCAACCATTCGGGGATCGCGTCGGGCCAGACCGACATCAGTGCCTCACGCATTCTGCGGCCGACCACGGCGGCGGCGCGCAGGTCGGGGCAATCGCCGTCGACGAACCGCAGCACGACCCAACGCTTGCCGAACACACTGCCGGGTGCGGACGCTGTTTCAACTGGCTTCGCATCGGGCAGCAATGCCGGATGCGGCCGTGCATTTGCATCTGCCGTCGCGATGTGGCGCGCATAGAGTGCCGCCAATTCGCGCAGCCGTCCGGGATATGGCGCGGCAGTTGTTCCAGCCGGCAGGAGATCCGCCTTGTGTTCCGGCTCCTGTTCGGAGAAGGTGCAGCGTACCAGCGAGTTGGAATGGCCGACATAGGACGTGTCCTGCGCCAGCGCGCGCAGCGCCGCCAGCCGGTTGGGCGACGGGTCCGATTGCCATGTAATCCGAAGGTGTGGCTCACCCGAGCCACCGTGCAGCGTTGCAGCGGGGAATTGACGCGGCTGGCGCCGTCGGCGGTCCGGCAGGATACGGATGTCCGTAATCGCCGCGTCGTTGGGCGGCACAAACGTCGTGGCAGTTGCCCGTCTTGTGTGCGGAACCGCCGCAATGCCGGGCGCCGGCTGAGTCTCCAGCCACTCCAGCGCAGCGCGCTCCTCCTGCCGTTCACCGCGCGCACCCCAGGAGGCGATCAGCGCCGAAAAGACGCGATCGGGCTGTGGCGGCCAGTCGGGTGCGGCATCGGACGGTGCACGTGCCGCAAAACACACGCCGAGCAGCCACTCGATATCAAGGACCAACATTCAGGCGCCCTCGTCCGGTCCGCCGGCGTCGTCCATCGCCTTCCGCTGGCTCATCCGCACGATGTGCACAAGCTTGTCTTGCGGTTTCAGCACGATGGGCTTGTCTGCAAAATTGAATCCGGCGGATTTTGCGGTGTCGTAGGCGGCGGCGTGCATGCTGCGGGCAGCATCAAGATCGAGGGCGACCGGTTCCGTCTTGCCGTCGAAGCGCACCAACTCGATCGGCGCATCGCCGTCGCAGACGAGGTCGCAACGTGATCGCAACGCATAGCCCTGCACGTCGGCTTCCACCAAGGCAAGCAGGCCAAGTGCTGCGAGATAGGCTCGCGCGGCGCGGTTGCGCCCCGCGTCGGCGCCGAAGCCCAGGCGCCGGAGGCCGGCCAGCGTGACCACGGCCGTCTGCTGCGCATAGTCGCAGGTTACGCCAAGTGCCTGCACGGAAGGGGCGATGTTGCCGTGGTTGATTTCGGACGGCCGGACCTTCTTGGATTTACTGCCTGCCGCCTTTTCGGAGGTGTCCCAGTTGGTGTCGCTCTTGAAGACTTCGACGGATCTGACGATGCCAAGCGGATCGATCCGGCTGCCGGTTCGGCGTCCAGCGGTCTGTAGCTCACCCGTCATTGCGGCACCCTGACCGGCAGCAGGCTCCACTCTGTATCGAACGACACGGCCATTCGAGACCTCAAATGAGGCCCCCGCCCCCGGTGTGATTGGCTGTTCAACCGGGACATCGACGCCGATGATCTCGCTGACAATGGCACGTGCGAATTTCGCGCCGAGACCACCGCCCTCCCCAGTGGAATTCCAGGCACCAAACAGCAGGGCTGTGGGCGATACCTCCAGGATGGCGGTCGCGTCGTGCATCGTCGCCTGGCGGATCCGTCGCCCGATCTCGCTTTCGCGGAACACCACGTCGTCGAGCAACGAGTCGCGCAGGATCGCATCGTAAATCCGGTGCGGCGCTTCGAGCGAGCTGATCTCGGGCACCGCATTGAGCCCGCTTGAGGGAAAATCGACCACCAGCCGCGGCAGGGCGATATGCCCCGATTTCGCGGACACCAACAGCGCCTCCTCCAGCCGATTGGCCTGGGACTGCACGCTGTCGATGAGCACGCAGACAACTTCCCGACCATCGATACGGCGCCGTTCGAAGACGTGCCGTGGTGGGGCATTCCGGCCCTCGCCGGGATAGGTCGGTGGAAAGATCTTGTCGCCGCGACCACCTGCCGGCTGCAACGTGCGACGCCGCCGGAACGCAGCCGCATTATCGACCGCCTCATCGAGCTGCTGCAGGTTCAGCATGGCCGCTACCCCCTATTCACACAGTTAATGTGCCTATACAAACTGGGTCGGCCCGGCGAGTCAAGGGCGATTTTTGGGCGACTTTTGGAACAACCGCGTATCAGCCGGATTTGACGAACCATGACTATCCCGCAATCATGGCGGCCACATCTGTGCAAAATCCGCGATCAACAGGCTACGGCGTAACATGGCACATCCAGTAACCTCACCCAGCAACATCATCACACCGCACATCGCCTGGCGGCGCTGCCCCAACCCCCGCCAGTCAATCCACAAAATGTGCCTACCAAAACCCCCCGCACTATGCCACCCATAGCGCCATGCCCGAATCGCCCGAACCGGACCCCACCCCCCAATCCACCCTCCGCTGGAGCGTGGAGCAGCGTGTCGCCTTCGCCGCGCGCCGTCTCTACTGGGACGGCACGATCAACCGCGACGACCTGATGCGGCGGTTCGGCGTCTCCGCCAACCAGGCCACCGCCGACCTCGCCCGCCTCAAGGAGGCCTGCCCCGACGGCTTCGCCTACGACACCGTCGCCCGCCGCTACCGCGCCAACCCCACCTTCCTCCCGCACGAAGCCGACCCTACCCGACTGCTCCGCGAACTCCGGCTGATCGCCGAGAACCACCTCGATCCGCGCGACTCCACACTGGCCTCCATCCCCCCGCTGGCCATCGCCGAACTGCCGGAACGCTCGGTGGATGCCGCAGTGCTGCGCCCGGTCCTCGCCGCCATCCGCGACCGCCGCGCGGTCGGCGCGCGCTACGTCTCCTTCCAGCGGCCGGGCGAACACCGGCGCGTGCTGTCACCCCACGCGCTGGTGTTCGACGGCTTCCGCTGGCACGTCCGCGCCCACGACGCCGGTGACGACGCGTTCAAGGACTTCGTCATCGCCCGGCTGTCGCGCGTCACCGAGGCCGGCGCCTGGCACCGCCACCCCGCGGAGGATGCCGCCTGGAACCGCCTGGTCACGCTAGAGGTCGCGCCGCATCCCGGACTCGATCCGCACCAGCGTCGGGTCATCGCCCGCGACTACGGCATGGATGCGCGGCAGCGCCTGCTGCTTAAAGTGCGCGAGGCAGTACTGTTCTACGTGCGCCGCCGCTTCGGCCTGACGGATGGCCACGAGAAGCGTCCCGCCCGGGAGCAGCATGTCGTGCTGCTGCGCACAACGTAATCATTGGCGGCCGTCGCTCCCATATCCGGGCAGCGCTGGAGGCGCATCTTCCGCGCCTGGCCTGTGAGGTCGTCGGCGTCCAGCATCATGGCACCACGCAGCAATCGCTGTGGCCGCTTCGAACCAGCCGAGCCCGGCGCTGCCCCCGCTAGCCCAGTGAGGCTGCCTGAGCCGGATCATAGCCACACGTTACGGCAAACCCACAGGCGGGGCCGACCGGACGCTTACGCTGCAGCGCGCGCCGGGGGCATGCAGGTCGGCGGCCCCGTGCCGGCGGATTCCGTGTTCCACATGGCCCGCATCGGCCGCTACGACGCGGTGCTGTCGCTCTACCACGACCAGGGGCACATCGCGGCAAAGATGATGGACTTCGAGAAGACCGTAAGCGTGACACTGGGTTTGCCGATCGTGCGCACCAGCGTGGATCACGGCACGGCGTTCGACATCGCCGGCACCGGCAAGGCAAGCGCGGTCAGCATGATCGAGGCCGTGCGCGTCGCGACGGAATACGCGGTGCGTAGCGTGAAGCTGGGCGACGCGGGTGAAGGGCGTACTGCACAGACCGTCCGTGCATCACCCCTCACCCTCGGCGTTCGCGCGCCCCGACCTCTCCCGCGAAACGAGAGAGGTGTTACGGAGCCGTCATACCGTCTGCAGGATCGCCTCCGCCTGCATCTCCGGCGTCATCTCCCGCCGCCAATCGGCGTCGCGCGGCAGTATCGCTTCGTGCGCGCGCAGTGAATAGTAGCTGGTGCTGGTGCCGTCCGGATTGCCGCCGGCCTCAACCGTCTTCACCGCCTGGCGCAGCAGCTTGCGCGCCTGGATGATCGCCTTGTCGGCCGGCCCCAGATGCTCCTTCGAGCGATCGACGACGCGCCCCATGCTCTCCTGGATCGCGCGGTCCTGCACGTTGATGCCGTCGATGCCGGTGTAGCTTTCCTCCTTCTGCACCAGACGATCCAGCATGTAGTTGTTCGCGCGGTTTGGCTTCGAACGGAACGTCACCGGATCGACGTGCAGCGGGCCGTTGCCGAGGCCGCGTTCCAGCCGGTCTTCCTCGCCCAGCGGACCGTTCGGGCAATAGCCCCAGTTGTACACGGCGGTGGTCTCGTCATCGATCGGCACCCAGATATGCCCGGCGTCGAGCGGCAGCCCGGTCTCCGACTTCGACGGGCGGATCTGGTGAAACGGGAGAATAAACTGGTAGGTGCGGATGTGCATCTCGCTGTCGCCGAGCGGGCGGATGCCGGCGTACTGGTATCCGTAGTCGGTGATATCGACCACCAGCTTCGGCGCCTTGCCGCGCACGAACGGGCTGGACGGCTTGAAGCCGCCGCGGGTGGATGTTTCCGAGAGCAAGCGGTGCATGATCGGCGCGTGCGAGGTGTCGATGCCGCCTTCAAGCCCCTGCAGCCAGTTGCACTCCTGGATCACCTTGGTGACGTGGCGATGCGATTCCGGCGCCTGCGTCCAGGCGAATTTCGGCAGCGGCGGCATGTGCTCCACCGGGCCGAGATAGGCCCAGATGATGCCGCCCAGCTCGGCGGTCGGATACGCGGTCAGGCGCACCTTGTGCCTGAAGTCGTTCTCCTCCGGCTCGTTCATCATGTCGAGGCAGGCGCCGGAGACGTCGAACTTCCAGCCATGATAGACGCAGCGCAGGCCGCAGTCCTCGTTGCGTCCAAAGAACAGCGACGCGCGGCGGTGCGGGCAGAGCTCGTCCAGCAATCCGATGCGGCCGTCGCTGTCGCGGAAGGCGACGAGGTCCTCGCCGAGCAGACGGACGCGGGCGGGGGGGCCGTCGGGCTCGGCGATTTCGCGCGAGAGCAGGGCGGGAATCCAGTAACGGCGGATTGTGTCGCCCATGGGGGTTCCCGCCCCGACCCGGGTGACGAGTTCGTTCTCCTCGCGTGACAGCATGGCCGACTCCTCTGTGGTTGCCGTTGCACCGGTTTTTGCCCGGGGAGGGCTGGCGGGCCGCCCCGGCTGACGGGGAGCCTAGAGCAAATCCGGGGTCGGTGGAAACGGCGGACCGCCGGCGGCCGCGTTCGGTGCCTCAGGCACCCCCGCTGCCGCCCGGCGGCATGATTTATCCGATCCTTGCGGCCCACCACTCCCTTGCAACGCTGCTCGGCGGCCGCATCGCGTTGCCCAGACTCGCCGCGTTGCACCGCCAGTTCGTTGTGCCAGTTCGTTGTGAAGAACGCGCTGTTCCGGCGGATGCAATTCGGGCGGCGCGGGTCGAACTCCGCCGGCTCCCGCATCTCCCCGGGATTGCCACTGACGTCAGCCTCGCCGCACATAGGGACGCACCGCGTCGAGCAATTGGGCGGAGGGTGCGAGCCGCGGTCCCTCGCCCGCATCGACCGGCGGCACGATCGTCACGCCCCAGGCGGGCAAGGTCCGCAGCGACGCCCGCGCCCGCGGGTGGTCCAGCAGCGGCTGGTTGAGCGACGGTGCCACGAGCACCGGCGTGCGCCGGCCGATCGCCTCGGCGACCACGGATAGTGCCAGATTGTCGGCGATGCCCTGTGCGAGCTTGTTGAGCGAGTTGAAGCTGCATGGCGCGAACAGCACCACGCCGCGCGGCGGGCGCGGACGGATCGCCAGGTCGAAATACGACTCGACGACCTGAACGCCATCAACCTCCGCGAGATCGCGCGGCGCGATCACGCGCGCGGCGTTCGGCGTCGGCAGCGCGATGACGGTGGCAAAGCCCAGCCCGACCAGTCCGCGCAACAGTTCAGGGCAGCGCGCCGCCGTCGTCGTGCCGCTGAGCACCAGGTAAGCAACGCTGAAACCGTTGCCGTCAGCCGCCTCGCCAAAGCCCATTTCTTCTCTCCGTCCCAGGTTGCGCCGCGATGGGCAGCCGTGCCCGGGCGCCATTGGTTCGCACACTCTGCCCGGTTTTCGTACCATCGGCGCGGCGGTTTTCGGGCCATTCGTCGGCCTGGTGCGCGCCACCGGCGACGGAACCCGCCCGACAATGCACCTCCGCGACTGCCCTGGGCCAATTCCGCCCGTTCCGCCCTCCCAAACCCCATGCTACAGACCTCGCAGGCAACATTCCGGCCACCAGCCATGAACGAACAACGCCCCGCCGCCAGCCTGGACCGCTTTTTCGCCGCCCCACTGGCGGAGACCGACCCGGACCTCGCCGCCGCCATCGGCGCCGAGTTGCACCGCCAGCAGGACGGCATCGAACTGATCGCCAGCGAAAACCTGGTCTCCGCCGCGGTGCTGGAGGCGCAGGGTTCCGTCCTCACTAACAAATACGCCGAGGGCTACCCCGGCCGCCGCTACTATGGCGGCTGCGTTTATGTGGACGTGGCCGAGCAACTCGCCATCGACCGGGCGAAGACGCTGTTCCAGTGTGCTTTCGCGAACGTGCAGCCGCATTCCGGAGCGCAGGCCAACCAGGCGGTGTTTCTCGCGCTGCTGAAGCCGGGCGACACGATCCTGGGCATGAGCCTCGACGCCGGCGGCCACCTGACGCATGGCGCGGGCCCGAATCTCTCCGGCAAATGGTTCCGCGCCATCCAGTACGGCGTGCGCCGCGACGACGGCCTGCTGGACTACGACGAGCTTGAGCGGCTGGCGCGCGCGGAAACACCGAAGCTTATCATCGCCGGCGGTTCGGCCTATCCACGGTTCATCGATTTCGCCCGGATCAGGCGCGTCGCCGATGCGGTCGGCGCGTATGTCATGGTCGATATGGCGCATTTCGCCGGACTGGTGGCCGCCGACCTGTTCCCCTCCCCGCTGCCGCACGCGCACGTGGTCACCACGACCACGCACAAGACATTGCGCGGGCCGCGCGGCGGCATGGTGCTGGCGAACGACCCGGAGATCGGCAAGAGGATCAACAGCGCCGTGTTTCCCGGGTTGCAAGGCGGCCCGCTGATGCACGTCATCGCCGGCAAGGCCGCGGCGTTCGGCGAGGCGCTGCGGCCGGAGTTCCGCGCATACCAGAAGGCGGTGGCCGACAATGCCAAGGTGCTGGCCGAGACGTTGATCGCGCGCGGCGTGGCGATCGTCACCGGCGGCACCGACTGCCACCTGATGCTTGCCGACCTCCGCCCCAGGCGGGTCACCGGCAAGGCGGCCGAGGCCAGCCTGGAACGCGCCCACATCACCGCCAACAAGAATGCCATCCCGTTCGATCCGGAAAAGCCCACGGTTACGTCGGGCGTGCGGCTGGGCTCGCCGGCCGCCACCACGCGCGGCTTCGGACCGGAGGAATTCCGCGCCGTGGGAGAGATGATCGACGAGGTGCTGGAGGGGCTCTCGCGCTCCAACGACGGCACGAACGACGCGGCGGAACGCGCGGTCGGCGCGCGCGTGCGGGCGCTGTGCGCGCGCTTCCCGATCTATCGCGGAGGCTGACACACATGCGCTGCCCGTTCTGCGGCAACGAGGACACGCAGGTGAAGGACAGCCGCCCGTCCGAGGACGGCGGCGCGATCCGCCGGCGGCGGTTCTGCACCCATTGCGGCCAGCGCTTCACCACCATCGAGCGCACCCAGTTGCGCGAGCTGACCGTGATCAAGAACGACGGCAGGCGGGTGCCGTTCGACCGTGACAAGCTGTCGCGCTCGATCCGCACCGCGCTGCGCAAGCGGCCGATCCAGGAGGAGCGCATCGAGCGCATCGTCAACTCGATCGTGCGTCAGTTGGAGGCGTCGGGCGAAAGCGACATCGCCAGCAAGCAGGTCGGCGAGCTGGTGATGGATACGCTGAAGGAACTCGATCCGGTGGCGTATGTGCGGTTCGCCAGCGTGTACCGCAACTTCCGCGAGGCGAAGGATTTCGAGGACTTCATCGGCTCGCTGGACGAGAGCGCGTAGTGGGCACGAGAGTGGTTGGCACGAGAGTGCGACGGCAAGGTTCTCCCCCTCCCCTTGAGGGAGGGGGAGAACGCCGGCCGGATCGCCTGAACCATGTCGGACGCCGCTTCCCCCGCCGGCGACCTCGCCCACATGCGCGCGGCACTGGCGCTGGCGCGGCGCGGTCTGGGGAACACCTGGCCGAACCCCTCGGTCGGCTGCGTCGTGGTGAGTGACGGCCGCGTGGCCGGCCGTGCCGTCACCGCCCCCGGCGGACGGCCGCACGCGGAAACCGTTGCGCTCGAGATGGCCGGCCCGCGCGCGCGCGGCGCCACCGCCTACGTAACGCTGGAGCCGTGCTGCCACTGGGGCCGCACGCCCCCCTGCACCGACGCGCTGATCGCCGCCGGGATCGTCCGGGTGGTGATTGCCGCGCGCGACCCTGACAATCGGGTGAACGGCCAGGGAGTCGCCAGGCTGCGCGCCGCCGGCATCGTGGTGGAGGAGGGCGTGCTGGCGGATGCCGCCGCCGAGGTGCTCGCGGGCTTCCACCAGCGCACCACGACCGGGCGCCCGCTGGTGACGCTGAAGCTGGCATCCACGCTGGACGGACGCATCGCCACGCGCGGCGGCGAGAGCCGCTGGATCACCGGCGCGGCGGCGCGGCGCGCCGCGCATGCAATGCGGGGGCGGCATGACGCGGTGCTGGTCGGCGTGGGCACGGTGCTGGCCGACGACCCGGACCTCACCTGCCGGTTGCCCGGCTTCCGCCCCACGCCGATCGTGCGCGTCGTGGCGGACAGCCACCTGCGCACCGCGCTCACCGCGCGCCTGGTGATTTCGGCCCGCGAGACCCCCACCTGGATGCTGATCCGCCACGGCGCCGACGCCGCACGCCGGCACGCTTTCGCCGCGCTGGGGATCCGGTTGATCGAGCTCGCCGGGGCCGAGGCCGGAGTGGATTTGCAGGCAGGTCTCATGGCGCTCGGCGCCGCGGGGATCACCCGGCTGCTGGTGGAGGGCGGCGCGCAGGTCGCGGCAACCTTGCTCCGCTCCGGACTGGTGGACCGCATCGCGTGGTTTCATGCTCCGGCGGTGATGGGCGGCGACGCCTGGCCCGCGGTGCAAGCATTCGGCATCGACCGGCTGGACGCGATGCCCCGTTTCGTCCACCGGCACGCGACCCCACTTGGTGAGGACATGCTGACGGAATTCGTCAGGCGCAATTGATTGGATGCCACTGCCTCCCGAGTTGATGACTTTGAACCGGTCGCGTGGCCTGGTCACGCAGCCATCGGCTGCTTGACCACCATCCCCTGCCTGCTACGTCTCCATGCTGGAGGTTCGCCATGCCGCGCGCACTGATCCATGAGCCGGAAGAGCGCATGACACGCGAGGAATACCGGGCGTGGGCAGAACAACAACCTTCGCACCGGTTCGAGCGTATCGAAGGCGTCGTGGTCGCCATGGCCCCCGAACGCGCGGCCCATAACCTTCGCAAGGGATCAGCGCGGGATGCCCTGCGCGCGGCGGTGCAGCGTGCAGGGCTGCCGTGCCAGGTGGTCGGCGACGGCATGACGATCGAGGTCGGCGACAGCGACTACGAACCCGACGCCGTGCTGCGTTGCGGTGGCGTCCGGCTGCCCGCCGACGCTCTGGCCGTCCCTGACCCGCTGGTAATCGTCGAGGTTCTGTCGCCTTCCACCAGTGGCGTCGATCGGGGCTTGGAGCTGCGCGACTACTTCCGCCTGCCGTCGCTCCAGCGTTACCTGATTATCTGGCCGGAGACGCCGCGCATCGTCCGGCATTCGCGCAAGCCGGGCGGCGACGTCGCAACCGAGGTCTATACGTCCGGTGAGATCGTGCTGGACCCGCCGGGACTAACCCTGGGGTTCGATGACTTTTACACTGACTGAATCCGCGCTGGCGTGAGGCCCCGGGATTCGCGGCGTCGCGTGGCTTGGCGGTTTCCCTGCCAGCTTGTGTCCCACAACCGGCCTCCATAGTTTGCCAATCGCAATCCGGCCGCCTAACAGGTGTCCTTGTATGTTCACCGGCATCGTCACCGCGCTCGGCACCGTCCGCGCCATCAACCCCCTCGGCAACGGCCAGGACATGCGGCTGGTCGTCGCCGCGCCGTGGTCGGATACCGCCGGCATCGCCATTGGCGCCTCCATCGCCTGTTCCGGCTGCTGCCTCACCGCGGTCGAGGTCGGGCCGGACTGGTTCGCCGCCGACGCCTCGGCCGAGACGCTGGCCTGCACCACGCTCGGGCGCTGGCGCGCAGGCAGCCGGGTGAACCTGGAACGCTCTTTGCGCATGGGCGACGAACTCGGCGGGCATCTCGTCTCCGGCCACGTGGACGGCCTGGGCGAGGCGCTGTCGGCCACACCGGAAAACGCCTCCACACGGTGGCGGTTTCGGGTGCCGGCGCCGCTGGCCCGGTTCATCGCCGTCAAGGGCAGCGTCGCGGTGGACGGGGTATCGTTGACGGTGAACGCCGTGGACGCCGATACTTTCGCGGTGAACGTCATCCCGCACACCGCCCAGGTCACCGGCTTCGGCCGGCTCGCCCCGGGCGATGCGGTGAACATCGAAATCGACATGCTGGCGCGCTACGTGGCGCGGCTGGCGGAGACAGCCTGATGCCGAACCTGAAGAGCCTGCGGACCGCCGAACTCTCGCAATACCTCGCCGCCGCCCCCGAACTGATCGAGGAATCCCGCAACGGCCGCATGTTCATCCTGGTCGATGACGAGGACCGGGAAAACGAAGGCGACCTGGTCATCCCGGCGCAATTCGCCACGCCGGACGCCATCAACTTCATGGCCCGGCACGCGCGCGGCCTGATCTGCCTGGCGCTGACCCGTCAGCGCTGCGAACAGCTCGCGCTGCCGCTGATGTCGGCGCATAACGGCACGCGGCACCAGACCGCGTTCACCGTGTCGATCGAGGCGCGGGAAGGCGTCACCACCGGCATCTCGGCGCATGACCGCGCCCACACCGTGGCGGTGGCGATTAACCCGGAAAGCACGCGCGACGACATCACCACGCCGGGCCACGTCTTCCCGCTGATGGCGCGGGACGGCGGCACCCTGGTGCGCGCGGGCCATACCGAGGCATCGGTCGATATCGCCCGCAAGGCCGGGCTGTACCCCGCCGCGGTGATCTGCGAGATCATGAACGACGACGGCACCATGGCGCGGCTGCCCGAACTCGTGGCCTTCGCGCAACGGCACAATTTGAAACTCGGTTCGATCGCCGACCTGATCGCCCATCGCCGCGTGACCGAGCGGCTGGTGCAGCGCGTCGAGGAAAGCGACTACCACCACCCCGCCGGCGGCGAGTGGCGCGCCGTGGTGTATGCCAACACGGTCGAGTACCAGGAGCACCTGGCGCTGGTGAAGGGCGATTTGTCCGGCCCCGACCCGGTGATGGTGCGCATGCACGCGGTCGATCTGCTGGACGACATGACCGGATCGCCGCACTGGATCGCCGTGCACAACGCCATGCACATGATCTCCCGCGCCGGCCGCGGCGTGGTGGTGCTGATCCGCGAGCACCGCAAGACCGCGCTGGCCGAGCGCGTGCGCACGCTATCCACCGAACGATCCCACGCCCCCCGCGTCCTGCGCGACTACGGCATCGGCGCCCAGATACTGCTCGATCTCGGCGTGAAGAACATGATCCTGCTGACCAACAGCCGCCGCACCATCGTCGGACTGGAGGGCTATGGGCTGAACATCATGGAACAGCGGCCGATTCCGAATATCGTCGGCGTGGACTACGAGGGATGACGCACTGCCGTCATTGCCGCGTCGCTACGCTCCTAGCAATGACAGGAGGGGGCGGGCCTCGGCCGGCCATGACAAGATGACATGAGTACCGAAGACGCCCCGCTCCCATCCGCGCCGCGCATCGAGGGGCCGTCGCCGCACCTGCTGGTGGTGCGCGCGCCGTATTATCGCGCGGTGGCGGACGGGCTCACCGGCGGCGCCACGCGCATCCTGCGCGAGGCTGGCGCGACCTTCGAGAGCCTCGACGTCGCCGGGGCGTTCGAGCTGCCGCAGGCGATCCGCATCGCGTTGCGCGGGGGGAAACGGTTCGACGGGTTCGTGGCGCTTGGCTGTATCATTCGCGGCGAGACCGACCATTACGAATTCATCTGCCGCGCAACGATGCAAGGGTTGATGAGCGTCGCGCTGCAATTCGGCATCGCGCTGGGCACCGGTTTGCTGACCTGCGACACGCTGGCGCAGGCCGAGGCACGATCGAGCGCGGATGGCTTTAACAAGGGCGCGGAAGCCGCCGCGGCTTCGCTGTTGCAGATCGACGCCGCACGCCGCCTCGGCGCGGCCTGACCATGGCGCATGAGCCTCCGAAACCGCGGCGCCGGCCGCGTACCGCGTCGCGCGTCGCCGCGGTGCAGGCGCTGTTCCAGGCGGAGCAGGGGCCGGAGAATCCCGAGACGGTGATCGATCAGTTCGTGCGGCATCGGTTGGGCGAATTGCCCGGCACCGGCGGCTTCGAGGACGGCCGCGTGCCGGATGCGGAGGTGCCGCTGTTCGCCCGCATCGTGCGGTGCGCGGTGCGCCAGCAGGACACCATCGACCGCATGGTGGTAGAGGCGCTGCCGTCCGACTGGCCGCTGGCGCGTATCGATCCGGTACTGCGGGCCCTTTTGCGCGCCGGGGGCGGCGAACTGGCGATGGCGGACGGGGCGCCGGCGAAGGTGGTGATCAACGAATATCTCGACGTCGCGCGGGGGTTTTTCGACGGACCCGAGCCGGGGCTGGCGAATGCGGTGCTGGACCGGCTGGCACGGCTGTTGCGACCAGGGGAGTTCGCCGGGTAGGAGACCGGTTCGCCGGATCGGGAGATACATAAGCCGTCGGCCAGGCCGGGACAGCGGGAAACGCGGTAAGATCAGGATCAGGTCAGACATTTCCCGTTTTGGGCTTGTCGGGAATCTACCGAATCAAGTGAGATCACCGCAGCCATCCCCGTCGTCATCCCCGCCAAAGCGGGGACCCAGCGCCCGCATGGGTTCCCGCTTTCACGGGGATGACGATAACGGCGATCGTCCGCATCGCGGTTGGAGCGATTATTCCCCGACGGGCCCTATGCCGCCCTGACGCCGACCACGAAAGCGTTCACCTCATTGGCCAGTTGTTCGGACTGCTTCGACAGATCGGATGCCGCGGTCAGGACGTGACCGGCCGCCGTGCCCGCTTCGCTTGCCGCCTGGCTCACGCCGCCGATGCTTACGGTCACCACCTGCGCCGCCTGGGTCGTCCGCAGCACGTTGCGGGCGATCTCCGCGGTGGCCGCGCCCTGCTCCTCGACGGCGGAGGCAATGGTGGTTGCGATCGCGCTCACCTCCTCGATGGTGGTGGAGATGCCGCGAATGGCATTGACGGCCTCCTTGGTCGCGGCCTGGATATGGGTGATCTGCGCGTCGATCTCCTCGGTCGCCTTGCCGGTCTGGTTGGCGAGACTCTTGACCTCGGAAGCGACGACCGCGAAACCCTTGCCGGCGTCGCCGGCCCGCGCCGCCTCGATGGTGGCGTTCAGCGCCAGGAGATTGGTTTGGCCTGCGATGTTGGTGATCAGGCCCACGACAGCACCGATCTTCTCCGCAGCCTGGGCAAGCGCGTGCACGATGCCGTCGGTGCGCTTGGCGTCATCCACCGCCTTCCCGGAAATCCTGGACGACTGCGCGACCTGACGGCTGATCTCGCCGATGGAAGCCGTCAGTTCCTCGGCGGCCGAGGCCACGGTCTGCAAGCCGGTGCTGGCCTCTTCCGCCGCGGAGGCGACAGCGGCAGCCTGCTGATTGCTCTGGTTGGCCGTGCCGGTCATCGACTGCGCGGTGGCTTCCAGCGCCGCGGAACCCGAGGAGAGCATTCCGACCAAACGGCCGATCTTGCTCTCGAAGCCGTCCGCCAACCGGTTCACGGCCGCTTTCTGCTCCGCCGCGGCCTGTAGCTTGGCCGTTTCCTGCGCGGCCCGCAGACGCTCGGTCTCGGTCATGCCGTTCTTGAACACCAGCACCGCGGCGGCCATGTCGCCAATCTCGTCGCGCCGGTCGGCGCCCGGAATTTCGGCAGCCGTGTCACCGCGCGCCAGGCGCGCCATCGTCGCGCCCAGCGCGCCCAGCGCGCCGGTGATGTCACGGTTGATCGACCACGCGGCCAGCAGCGTAACCAGCAGGATCAACCCGCCGACCGTCGCCAGGTGCCGCAGCGCGGCGTCGAAATCGGCATCCAGGTCGTCGGTATAGGCGCCGGCGAGGAACACGGCCTTCCAGGGTGCGAAGCGGGCGACATAGGATA
Organism: Acetobacteraceae bacterium; assembly: GCA_035535035.1. GTDB lineage: Bacteria > Pseudomonadota > Alphaproteobacteria > Acetobacterales > Acetobacteraceae > JASHVB01. The sequence goes on along the minus strand of DATLQW010000145.1, from coordinate 22,091 downwards.
CTTTGAGCAACGGAACGGTTTGGCCGGGCTTCGGGAACATGTAGCTGATGACCCCGGTGTCGCGGCCCTTCAGCGCGTCGGAGATCAGGTCGCCGATCGCTCGGCCGTTGCTGTCCTTGGCGACGCTGCGCTTGCCCTCGGTGCTCGGGTTGGCGCCATTCGCCAGGACGTTGAAGCCGCCATCCGGCTGCCGCACCTGAACGACGACATAACCCGAACCCCCGTCGAATCGCATGGCATGGAGTTCGTCGCGCAATCGCGCCACGGCCTGGTCCTGGGTGAGCCGGTTCGCCGTCACGTCGGCAGCCAGCTCACGGCCCATGCCCATGCTCAGGTCCACCACCGCCCGCAGCTTGTCCGTGCGATCGTCGATCATCCGGCGATGCAAGGCGGACGCGCCAAGCGCCGTCGAGGCGACCACCGCCAGGCCGGACAGCCCGAGCAGCAAGGCAAATTTGGTGCGGAGCCGGAGACGGCTGAGGATGTTCATGGGCCACTGCCTGTCACTGTGGTGTGGATGGACGGTTCGCAATTGCCTGACCATGACCCCGCTGGCATTAACGGCCGGTAAACGACGCGCCACGCCAGCGACATTGCCAGGCCCGATGCGCTCGCCGCTCCGCGTCCGCGGCGTTGCCCGGCGGCTGCCCCCGCGGGAGTTCGGTTGACCGGGCTCGGCCAGGACGGTGCGCGGCACATTTTTGACACCGCCCGCCGCCGGCGCTTTCCTCGCCTGACGAAACGCGAGGAAGGCGGACAAGTGCGACCCCTGGAAGGCATGCGCGTCATCGCGCTGGAGCATGCGGTGGCGGCACCGATCTGCAGCCGCCACCTGGCGGATCTCGGCGCCGACGTGATCAAGATCGAGCGTCCGGGCGAGGGCGATTTCGCCCGCGCCTATGACGGCTTCGTGCATGGCCTCTCCAGCCATTTCGTCTGGCTCAACCGGGCCAAGCGGTCGGTCACGCTGGACCTGAAGCACGACCAGGCCGGCGGCGTGCTGGACCGGCTGCTGCACGGCGCCGACGTGCTGCTGCAGAACCTGGCGCCTGGCGCGACGGCGCGGCTCGGCCTGTCGCATGCGGCGCTGCAGCCGCGGTTTCCCAGGCTGGTGGTGTGCGACATTTCCGGCTACGGCGAGTCCGGGCCGCTGGCGCGCAAGAAGGCCTATGACCTGCTGATCCAGGCGGAATCCGGGCTGATCAGCGTCACCGGCACGCCGGAGACACCGTCGCGCGTGGGCATCTCGGCGGCCGACATCGCCACCGGGATGTATGCGCTCACCGGCATCCTGGCGGCGCTGTTGCGGCGTTCGCGTTCCGGCGAGGGCGCGAACGTGAAGATCGCCATGCTCGATGCGCTGGGAGAATGGATGGTCTATCCGATGTATCGCGCCGCCTACGGCAACTCGCCGCTGCCGCGCGAGCCGGGCGGGCATCCGGCGCTGGCGCCGTATGGCGCGCATCGCACCAAGGACGGACAGGTGATCTTCGGGCTGCAGAACGAGCGCGAGTGGAAGGCGTTCTGCGCCGGTGTGCTGGGCCGGCCGGAAGTGGAGACCGATCCGCGATTCGCCACGATGAGCGTGCGGCGCGAAAATCGTCGCGCGCTGACCGCGCTGATCGAGGATTGCTTCGCGACGATGACCTCGCTGGAGGTGGTCGCGGTACTGGATGCGGCGGGCATCGCCAACGGGCGGCTGAACCAGTCGATGGATGTGTGGAACCACGAACAGTTCGCCGCGCGCGACAAGTGGCGCGAGGTGAACACGCCGGCGGGGCCGGTGCGCGCGCTGTTGCCGCCGTTCACCTTCACCGACCAGGAGGCGGTGATGGGCGACGTGCCGTCGCTGGGCCAGCACACCGATGACGTGTTGGGCGAACTCGGGTATGGCGCGGCCGAGATCGCCGGCCTGCGCGCGGCCGGGGCGATATGAGCGGATTCGATCCCGCCGCGCATCGCATGGTGCCGGAACAACGCTGGTTCGACGATTTTGCGCCCGGCGAGCGGTTCGTGCTGCCGAGCAGAACGATGACGGACGGGGTGTTCGCGGCGTTCCAGGCGGCGAGCGGGGACAATCATCCGGTGCACTATGACGTTGAGTACTGCCGCCGGCATGGCATGCCGGGCATGCTGGCGCACGGTTTCCAGACGCTGATCCAGACGGTGGCCGGCGCGGGATTGTTCCCGTTCATGACCGAGGATTCCCTGGTCGGCTTCCTGGACCAATCCAGCCGGTTCGTGAAGCCGGTGTTTGCTGGCGATACGCTGTACGCGGCGCTGGAGGTGGATGAGCTGACGCCGAATCGTTCGACCGGCGTGGTCGGGCTGCGCAGCACGGTACACAACCAGCGCGGCGAGCTGGTGCTGGAGGGGCGGCAGCGCTATTTGCTGCGGCGGCGCGAGTGAGGCTTGCGACTCAGCCCAACCGCCGCCGGTACAGCGCGATCAGCCGCTCCCAATGTCGTTCCGCGGCCGGCTTGTCGTAGCACCAGCGCTGCGGGAAGGCGAAGCCGTGATGCACACCGGGATACAACTCGATCTCGCCTGGCGTGCCGGCGCGGTCGAACAGGCCGCGCAGCTCCTCCACCATCGGCAGCGGCGCCAGCTCGTCGTGTTCGGCACAGGCGATGTAGAGCTCGCCGGTGACCTTGGCCAGGTTGCGGTGCGGGCTCTCCTCGGCGTCGTTGACCAGCCAGGTGCCGTAGAACGACGCGGCGGCGGTGATGCGGCCGGGATAGCGCGCGGCGGCGGCGAGGGCGTAGGGGCCGCTCAGGCAATAGCCGTGCGCGCCGACCGGGCCCGGCTTCGCCGCCGCCTGGCCATCGACCCAGGCGAGCATCGCGCCGACATCCCGCATCACCGGGGGGATCGTCATCTTCGTGCGCACCGCGCGCATCCGCGCCTGTTCGGCGCTGCCCTTCTCCAGCACGTCCGGACCGTACATCGTGTCGCGGCCGGCCCGGTAGTACAGGTTGGGCAGCAGCACGCAGTAGCCGACGGTGCCGAGCCGGCGCGCCATGTCGCGCAGCTCCTCGCGGATGCCCGGCGCATCCATCAGCAGGAACACGGCAGGGAACGGGCCGCCGCGTTCGGGGTGGCAGACGAAGGTTTCCATCGCGCCGTCCTTGGTGACGATGTCCAGGGTCTGTTCGATCATCCGCGGGGCCTCCCCGATATGGTTGTTGTTCCTCGCACATGATGACCCGCAACGCCCTGGACGCAAGCGCCACGCTCGGGAAGGATGCGGGACCGGGAAGAGCGGGAGAGCGCCGAGGTGAGGCTGGGTATCGTATCGGACATCCACAGCAATGCAGCGGGACTGCAACAGGCGTTTGACCTGATGGGCGAGGTGGACGAGGTGCTGTGCCTCGGCGACTGCATCTTCGAGTACCGGTTTTCCAACGAAGTCGTTGCGCTGCTGCGGCGGCGCGGCGCGATGGTGATCCAGGGTAACCACGAGGAGGTTTTTTTCTCCGCCGCGGGGGTCAGGGCGCGGGAACGCGACGGGCTGGATCCGGCGCTGCTGGACTATCTTGGCGCCCAGCCGCACCGGCGATTGCTCCGCTTCGGCGACAAGAGGGTGCTGATGGTGCATTCCACGCCATGGGAGCCGCGTGGCGAATACGTGTTTCCGCACAGTGCCAGGCTGGCGCGGTTCGCCGAAGCCGACGCGGATTTCGTGCTGTACGGGCACACCCACGCGCAGGTCGTGCGCCAGGTCGGGCGCGTGCTGGTGATCAATCCCGGCTCGGCCGGCGACGCCCGCGACAACGGCAACGACCGGCAACTCAGTTGTGCGGTATTGGATACCGCGACGGATGAGGTGCGGATGATCGATTACCCGGATCCGCGGTTCGGCGGGCCGTAGCGATGCCGCACCGCATTCCATTCGGCCTCGACCGCCTGCCGCGCACGCTGCCGCCGGACGATCCCCGGCTGCCCGGAGTGTTCGTGGGCGAGGACAAGCTGCGGCTGAACACCGAGCCGTTGCCGGCGGAGGCCATGGCGTCGGCGGCCGGTGACCATGCAGCGCGGGTTGCCGCGATGAAGCAGTTTCTGCGCGGACTGTGCGGCGACTATGCGCCACGGCGGCTGCGCTTCGTCGATTGCTATATCGACTGTATGGCGGCGCACCTGGACGCCCATCGCGACGAACTGGCGCGCGCGCTGCAACGCTATGACGGGGTGTATGCGCCGGAGGACTGGCTGTGGTCCGCGTTGCGGCCGCTGCCGCGGGCCTGGCTGCCGGCCGATGCAGGCATGGTGCCGGTGGATTTCGCATTCTGGGATGGCGCGCAGGCGATCGCGATCGATTTCAGCGGCGGGCAGGGGAAGGCGGGCATCGCCGTGTGCCATGTCGGGCCCGATGTGCTGGCGCACGACCCACTGGCGCTGCTGGAGGTGTTGCCGGACCGCTTCCGCAGGTTCTGGCGCGACCAGATACTGCCGGTCAGCCCGTTCCGCCGCGCGATTCCGCGCGGCGTGGTGGTCGAGGAAGTACTGTCATTGCGAGGAGCGTAGCGACGAAGCAATCTCCCGCCTGACGAGCAACGGCTCCCTGGGTGGGGGATTGCTTCGTCGCTCCGCTCCTCGCAATGACAAGGGTGTGTGTCGGCTCCTCGCAATGACAAGGGTGTGTGTCCGCTCGTCGCAATGACGGGGGGGCGGCTACACCGTCAGCTCCAGCACGTACAAACCGCCGGCGAAGCGATCCACCGCATAGACCGTGCGATTTTCATCGACGTACACATCGTTGATCTGCGCCGCGCCGACGCGTGACCCGGCGGGCGGCTCGGGTACGAAGGACGCGACCTCCTTCGGCTGGAACGGGTTGCTGAGATCGTGCACGCGCAATCCGCCGCCGAACCAGGTGCTGAACAGCAGCGTGCTGGAATGGAACGCCGGTCCGGGCCGGTTCTCCCACATATTGTGCGCGCCGAAGCGACCGCCGCTGTAAGCGTAGTCCTCGACCGGAGGCACCGGCAGCGTGCCGATGCACACCAGGTTGTCCTCGCGCCGCCCGTCCAGCAGCCAGACCATCTTCGGCCAGTCGGCGCCTTTCTCGCGCACGCATTCGTCGCTCGCAACCAGCAGGTCTCGGCCGGGAATCGGCATCAGCGTATGGAGGAAGCCGGGGAACGGCGGGTGCGGATTCCAATGGCCCACCTGCTTCGGCGCGCCGATATCGGAGATGTCGAGAATGATCGCACCGCCGTCGATATAGCCGATATAGGCGCGGTCGGGCCGGTCCGGATACACGTTGGTGTTGTGCGCGCGGCAGCCGGTGTCGAATTGCGGGTGGCGCGGGACCGGCGGGGCTTCGTCGCCCTCGCGCGTGCCCGGATACCACCAGCGGCCGAGCTCCCGCGGCTTCGTCGGATCGCTCACGTCGATCGCGCGATAGAACTGGTCATCCAGCAAATTGCGCGGGATGAAATCGGCGGCGCCGGAAGAGCAATGGATGGTCTTGCCATCGACGAACCAGAGCTGGTGGACGCCGCGCGAGGCGGGGCCGGAACAATCGAAGAAGCCGACGCTGCGCGGCTCTTCCGGGGTGGCGATGTCGAACAGCTCGATGCCCGCCGGCGTGGCGCCATGCGTGCCGGTCTGGTAGGCGACGGCCATCAGGTTGCCGCAGACTTCCAGCGAGTTGGAGCGCACGTTGCGATGCGGCAGTTCGGTCTGCACGACGACGCGCGGATGGTGCGGATCGGTCACCTCCACGCCGGTGAAATTCTTCGGCGCGCATTCATGCGCCATCCACAGAATGCGGCGGCCGTTGGTGACCTGCAGGCTGACGCCCTCGCCGACATTGCCGAAGCCTGCCAGGTTGTCGTGCGAGATCAGACGGAAATTGTTGAGTTCCTGCGGCATGGCGGTTTGGACCCTCCCTGGCCCCCTCCCGCAAGGGCAGGGGGAATGGTAATCAGCGTGCATGACAGATCGTACGGCGAACACGGTGCCGGTGACCATCATCACCGGCTTCCTCGGCAGCGGCAAGACGACAGTGCTCAACCGCTTGCTCAAGTCGCCGTCGCTGGCGGACACGGCGGTGATCGTCAACGAGTTCGGCGCGGTCGGACTGGACCATTTGCTGATCGAGCAAGCGATCGAGGATGCGGTGCTGCTGAAGAACGGCTGCATCTGCTGCACGGTGCGGGGCGACATCGCCGACACGCTGGAACTGCTGTGGCAGCGGCGCGAGACCGGGGCGTTGCCACCGTTCCGGCGCATCGCCATCGAGACCACCGGGCTTGCCGACCCGGCGCCGGTGGCGCACGCGCTGCTGGCGGCGGAGGACGCGACTTATGCGTGTCGGCTGGACGGCATCGTCACGACGGTGGATGCGCTGCACGGAGCGGCCCAACTCGACCGCCAGCCGGAGGCGCGGCGCCAGGTCGCCATGGCGGATCGCATCCTGCTGACCAAGACGGACATGGCGAGCGCCGCGCACAGCGCATCGGTCGAGGCGCGCATTGCCGCGCTGAATGCGCATGCCGCGGTGCGTCGGGTGGTCAACGGGGACGTGGATGCGAGCGACGTGTTCGATCTTGGGCCGGGTGACGGCGCGGACGATGCCAGGATCGCGCAGTGGTTGCAGGCGTTCGAGGCCGATCCGCACCATGGCCATGCACATCGCCCGTTCCGCCATGGCGACGACATCGGCTCGGTGGTGCTGCGCTGCGACCGGCCGATCGCATGGCCCTCACTGCAACTTTGGCTGGAGTCGGTATTGTCCTTGCGAGGCGGCGACGTGCTGCGGCTGAAGGGCCTGGTGCGGGTGGCCGGGGAGGACCGGCTGGTGGTGTTGCAGGGCGTGCACCACGTGCTGCACCCGCCGGTGTTTCTGGAGCGGCAGGCGGCCGACGCCGGCGCGACGCGGATCGTGCTGATCACCCGCGGCCTGTCGGCGGCGGGGCTGCGCGCGAGCTTCGCAACAGCAATCGCCTGATCCGTCGTCGCGGAAGCACGGCGACGCAGCAATCCTCCGCCTGACGAACCACGGCCGCTCGCCAGGCGGGGGATCGCTGCGTCGCTGCGCTCCGCGCCATGACACCGCAACGCCGGGCTTGGAAAACGCCGCCGTCTGGGCTTTGCTCCGGCAATGCGGCGGATCGTGCTCGACACCGAGACCGACTGGCAAGGCTGGCGCAACGCCACGCGCGCCCTGGTGCTGGCCGGCGTGCCACCCGAGGACGTGCGCTGGTCGGTGCGCGCACACCCCGATGAGGCCGCGGACGACCTGCCGGACGGCACCGGCGGATTCAACGTGCCGCGTGCGCTGGTCGCCCTCGCCACCCTCGCCTTCCAGGCGCGCGACCCGGAACGTTTCGCTCTGCTCTTTCGCCTCATATGGCGCGCCAACGCCGGCGAGAAGCTGCTCGAGCACCAGGACGATCCCGAGCTGCGCCGCGCCCGAGGCCTCGCCTATGCCGTGCGCGCCGAGGCGCACAGGATGCGCACCCTGCTGCGCTTCATGGCGCTCGAAGACGGCCGCTACCTCGGCTGGTACGCACCGGCGCATTACGTGCTGGAGGCCAACGCGCAGCTCATGGCGCGGCGGTTTCCCAACCTGGCATGCTCTATCATCACCCCCGATGGAAGCGCCCACTGGCAGAACGGCGCGCCGCGCTTCGGTGCCGGGCTGCCGCGGGTCGCCGGCGACGCGGCGCTGGCCGAATGGTGGCACGCCCACCAACCTGGGCTGTTGCGCGAGGCCGGGCACGACACATCCATTCCCGAAGCCGAAGCGCTGGACGAGGCCCCTCGCCCACCCGACCGGCCGCCGCTCGGGCCGGTTGTTCTGCCGTGGCAGCCCGACGAGCAGCTTCTCGAGGCCGCGCGCCAGGCCGGCGATTGCCGCCGCTGCCACCTGCATGAACCGGCGGCGCAGACCGTATTCGGCGAAGGCCCCGCCAACGCGCCGGTGCTGTTCGTCGGCGAACAGCCGGGAGACCAGGAAGACACGATCGGCCGGCCGTTCGTCGGGCCGGCCGGGCAGATCATGGACCGCGCGATGGAGGAAGCCGGCATCGACCGGCGCACGGTTTACATCACCAACGCCGTGAAACACTTCAAGTTCACCCCGCGCGGCAAGCGGCGCATCCACCAGACTCCGGAAGCGCCCGAAATCCAGGCCTGCCGTTTCTGGCTGGACGTCGAGCGCGTGCAGTTGCGGCCGAAGCTGCTGGTGCTGATGGGCGGCACCGCGGCGCGCGCCGTGATGGGGCGGCAAGTAACGATCGGTCGCGAACGCGGCCGGCCGTTCAACCTGGCGGACGGCCAGGCCGCGTTCGTTACGGTCCACCCGTCGTTCCTGCTCCGCGTGCCGGACGAAGATGCGAAGGCGCGCGAGTACCGCGCGTTTGTGCGGGACCTGGAGGCAGTGCGGAAGCTGATGGAGACGACATAGGCTCCATCCGCGCCGGATTGCCGCATCGCTGCGCTGCGCGGAGGATGGCCTGGCGGCGACACGCCGCACCGGAGTTGCGTCCGGATAGCTCGCCGCGCGGCGCTGCGGTCGCTGCCCCGTATCGTGGTCTGCCTGCATGGCAGGCTGACAAGCCGCAGCGACTTCAGGCGATGCCGTGGTCGCGCGGCCTGATGCCCATTGGGCATAGCAATCCGTCGCGGCGGGCTGTTCTTGCAGCCACCCGTTCGATCGGGGGGGCCGCGGCAAAGCAAGCATGGGATTCTCACAGAATTTAGTTGAGTTCCGCACGGGATTTCGCAGGGAAAGCTGCCGGACACTTTACAAATTCCCAACCCGGATCGACGGTGCCCCGATGCATACAGGTATTCTATCGCGGTAGGGACGCGCATTACTGCGCGCCCCCCGCACAGAACCGTACGGGCGGAATTCCCGCATACGGCTCCAACCTGGGTATTTGACGGCGAAGCGTGCGCTTGGCCACGGATGCGTGATGCGCGGTTTCAGAAGCCACCGGTCGGCGAGCACGGTGACCCGTTCCCACGACGTCCGGTCCTTCTGGCTGCGGCGCCGGAGCGCCCGCTGCCAGAGGCGCCGCATATGGTGGCGGAACGCCGCGAGGGCAGCGGAGTTGGTCGGCACCGCGTGGTAGGCGAAGAACCCGCCCACCACCTGCCGCAACCACGCGCCCTGTTCGTCGATCGTGGTGTGCAGCCGGCGTCGCAACCCATCCTGGATCGCCCCCAGCCGCGCTTGCACCCGATCGCGCCAGGACGTCCGCCGTAGCGGGAAGCCCCCGCGTGGGCTGCGCCCGCGGATGTGGGTGAACCCGAGGAAGTTGAACGTTTCCGGCTTGCCTTCACCACGTTCCGCCCGGTTCAGCGCCGCGAAGCGGACGAACCGGATCAGGCGGAGCACTCGCCGATCACCCACGCGGTGTTGCACGAATCGAAGCAGCCATTCGTGGCTGACCGCGTCGAAGAACCCGGCGATGTCGGCGTCCATGACCCAGTTCACCTTGCACCGGGAGATCCCGGCCGCGAGTGCGTCCAGCGCATCGTGCTGGCCGCGCCCGGGGCGGAATCCGTAACTGAACCCCAGGAAATCCTGCTCCCAGATCGCGTTCAGCACTTCCACCAGCGCCCGTGGGACGATCTTGTCCTCCAGGGCCGCGATCCCCGACGGCCGCTCGCGCCCGTCCGGCTTCGGGATGAACACCCGCCGCAACGGTTGCGCCCGATAGGCACCGCGATGGATACGCTCATGCAGGTCTGCAAGGCTGTGCTCCAGACCGTCACCATACCCATCCCACGTCACCCCACCCTCCGTGTTGAAAGCATGCCGAATTGCGTAGCGGCGCAGCCGATCATGTCCACGCACTCCTGCGGCCGACCCCAGCGATTGCCCGATCTTCCCCTCCTCCCCCAACCTGCTACGCTCCTCCCCAAGCGGAAGGGCCGCCGAGGGCGGTCCGCGAACGGGAGGACGATCCCAATGACCTATGACCTGTTGATCCGTAATGGCCGCATCGTCGATGGCTCGGGGATGCCGGCGTTCAATGGCGATATTGGCGTCAATGATGGCAAGATCGTCGAAATCGGCAAAATCAAGGGCGCCGCGGAGCGCACCGTCGATGCCCACGGCCTCGCGGTATCGCCCGGCTTCATCGACAACCACTGCCACTACGACGCGCAAGTCACCTGGGATCCGCTCTGCACCTTCTCGCCCCAGCACGGCGCCACCACCGTCATCTTCGGCAATTGTTCGCTGTCGCTGGCGCCGGTGCGCCGCGGCAACCAGGAGCGCATGGCCGAGTTCCTGTCCTACGTCGAAGCCATCCCGATGGAGGTGCTGCGCACCGTCGATGTCGATTGGGAGACGTTTCCGCAATACATGGACCGGCTCGACCGCGGCCTCGGCGTCAATGCCGGTACGCTGATCGGCCACACCGCGGTGCGCTACTACGCCATGGGCGACGACTGCCAGAAGCGCATCGCGACCGGCGACGAGATCAAGGCGATGCAGGACGTGGTGCGCGACGGCATGCAGGCCGGCGCGCTCGGCTTTTCCGCGTCGCGCCAGAAGGGCCACTACGACCCGCAGGGCGTGCCGATCCCGGCGCTGTGGGCCAATGAGGAGGAGATATTCGCGCTCGGCGACGTGCTGCGCGAACTCGGCACCGGCACGCTGCAAGTCGGCGGCGGCGTCGATGCGGAACTCAGCGACGGGCTGATGGCGCGTCTGGCGGAAGCCACCGGCCGCCCCGTCATCTACAACAGCCTCAGCCAGTCCGTGCGCAATCCCGACAAGTGGAAGCAGCACATCGCGCGCGTGGAGGAAACCGCGCGCGCCGGCATCCGCGCCTATCCGATGTGCAGCCCCAACCGGGTCACGCAGGACTTCACCATGCACAACTGCCAGGTGTTCCGCGGCCTGCCCACCTGGCACCCGATCCTGCTGATGTCGGACGCGGAGAAGCTGCGCGCCTATGCCGACCCGCAGGTGCGCGACAAGCTGCACGCCGAGGCGGTGGAACGCTCGGTGCCGATCCAGGCCGTCGGGTTCTCCAAGACCTGGTGGGACTACATGTGGGTGAACGAGCCGGCCCTGGAGAAGAACCGGCACCTGCAATTCAAGAGCATCGGCGAGATCGCCACGATGCAGGGCAAACGCGTGATCGACGCATTCCTCGACCTGGTGGTGGAAGAGAAGCTCGACACCCGATTCCTGCAAGCCGAGAACAACGTCGATAACGATGCGCTGCGGCAGATCCTGACCTATCCGAACGCGTTCATCGGCCTCGGCGACGGCGGCGCGCACGTGCAGTTCCACGGCGGCTACGGCTACACCACGCGTCTGCTCGGTGAGTGGGTGCGCGAGAAGCAGGCGATGACGCTGGAACAGGCGGTCAAGCGGCTGACCTTCGAGTCGGCATCGCTGTTCGGGATCAACGATCGGGGATTGCTGCGTGAGGGTCTCGCGGCGGACATCGTGATCTTCGACCCCGACACGGTGAATCCCGGCCCGGAAAGCGTGGTGCACGACTTCCCGGCCGGCGGCTGGCGGATCAAGGAGCCGGCGATCGGCATTCACATGACGATCGTGAACGGCCAGGTACTGCTGGAGGATGGCAAGCACACCGGCGCGCTGCCCGGCCGCGTGCTGCGCAATTCGTGGCACCACGCGCACCGGAACTGAGAGCGTCCGAAAAACCTCTCCCGCGCCGCGCGCGGGGTTGAGCCGTGAAGCGGATCAACCCCACGCGATGCCGCGGTCCGGCGGGGCATGGCGACAGCCGACGCCGGAACCGTCGGGCGAACGCATGCCTGGCGCGCCCGCCGCCGCGGCGCGGAGGAAACATCCCCGCAACGTGACGAACCTACGCCAGCGACCCGCCACGCCACCCGCCGGCAGGCCAGAAGGCGGGCGCTTACCCCGGCCGGCCGAACCTCGCGCGCAGCAGCAGCCGGAACACGCCGGGGCTGTCCAGCAGATAGCGGCGCGCCAGGCGGCGGGGATCGCTGCTGAGCCGGAACAACCATTCCAGCCCGCCGCGCCGCATCCAGCCCGGCGCGCGGCGCGACGCCCCGGCGAGGAATTCCAGGCCGGCGCCAATGCACAGTCCGCTGCCGGTGGCGCGGCCGGTCGCCGCGATCGCCGCCGCCAGCACCTCCTGTTGCGGCGATCCAACTGCCAGGAACACGAACCGGGCCGGATGCGCCAGCACGAACGCTACCGTGGCGGCGAACGCGGGGCGATCCGCCGCGAATCCCATCGGCGGGTCGTAATGCGCCGGCGCCGACAGGCCGCAGCGCGCGACCAGCGCCGGCACCCAGGCGGCGCGCAGGCCAATGATGGTGATGCGCTCGCCCGGCCGCAGATGCCGCGTCAGCAGCAGCGCAGCCACGTCGCTGCCGGCAGCCACACGCGGCGCCGGTAGCCGCAGCACCGCCGCCACGCCGGAGACGACGCGCGAGTCCAGCAGACGCAGCCCGGCGTTGCGATAGATCGTGGCCAACTCCGGATCGCGCGCCAGTCGTGCGAGATGATCGGCGTTCGGCGTCACCACATAGCCGAACGACGCCTCGGCCGGTCGCGCCGCCAGCAAAGCCGCCGCCGCCGCCGCGTCGAGGTTGGCGAAGTCCAGGCCCAGCAGCCGCACGGCCGCGCTCACCGCCAGAACCTCGTGCGACCGGGCGGCAACGCGCGGCGCGTTCCACCATCCCACACCCGCGGGGCCGCCTTCACAGCCCGAACCGCAGCGTCAGCAAGGCCAGGCTGCGCGTGTAGCTGCCGGAAAGCGGCAGCGCCGCGGTGCCCGGCCCATGTTGGCTCGTCAGATCATAGGTGGCGGAAAGCCGCACCCGCCGGTTCATCAGCCAGGCCGCGCCCACGCCGAGCGAATACGCTGTCTGCTGTGTGCCGCCCTGCAGGAAGTCGGCGCGTTGCAGCCCGGCGTAGCCGTGCAGCAACAGGTCGTGCCGCAGCTCGTGATCCAACGTCACCCTGGCATTGGTGTAGGTGTAGCCGGCAACGCCCTCCTGCGCCGCGTCCTCCATGCTGCGGGTGAAGGACGCGATGACGGTGGTCAGGCCGCTCGGCATCCAGGCGATCTCGGCCTCGGCGATCACGGCAGCGCGGGCGGGGAACCCGGCGGCGGCGAAGTCGCGGTGCTCGGCGCCAAGCAAAAGCCGATAGCGCCACACCGCGTCGTCGTCGTAGTCGAAGCCGCCAAGCGTTTGATAGCCGGTGGAATCGAGCCTGCTGCCGCCCGGCGAGGGGTGCGCATAATGCTGGCCGATCGCCCGGGTCACGAACACCAGGCTGCGTTGCGGTGCGAGCGCGTAGCTGACCGTCGTGCCGCCGTGCAGCACAACGCGGTCGCGATAGGACTGGCCGGCCGGCGCGCCCAGGATGCTGGTGGCACCGAAATGCCAGGACGACGCCTCCAGGTTCGGCGTCACCGTCCAGCGGCCGGAGGACCACGCATAGGCGGCGCGCAGATCCTCCACCCGGAACGGCACCGGCCGGTCGGCCGGCAGCGCATCGAGATCGGTCCGGTCCTGGTGGCTGTCGCTGTGCGCCACCGCCAGGGTCAGCCGGTCGCGCCCGATATCGAGGCTGCCGCCCACCGACGCCGTCCAGTCGGTGCGGCTCTGCGCCGGCACGTCCAGGTCGCGCCGGTCATCCGCCGCGACATAAGCCCCGAGCGCGTCGCGCGACCAGTCGCTGGAGACCAGCAGCGACGGCCGGGTGCCGACGACCCAACTCCCCAGCGCCGCCGGACCGCCTAGCACGTTGCTGTCGTAGCCGGTCGCCTGCTCCCAGGACGGATGCAGCACGAAGCCGCCGGCGCGCATGCCCTTCGGCCGGGTCTCCGGCCGGATGCGCGATGCCACGGTGACGCCCGGAGCGGTGCCGTAGCCCGGCACGCCAGGGGGAAACAGCGTGTCCAGCCAATCCGCCGCCGCCCCGCCCCCGACGACGCCGCAACCGAGCGCCACCACCGCCACTTTCCAACCCATCCGCATGGCGCCGGATCATGCGGGCGGTTACCTACGATCGCGTTAACGCACCGGCCCGCCCGGGCCGCGAATCCGCACGGGGAACGAGCCGCCAGGGATAGCGGTCATCCCGGGCTGACGCGGAGCTCGACCGGCACGCCGCGGCAGTCCATTTCGTAGTCCAGCCCGACCACCGGCGGCCGCGCGAAATGCCAGGTCAACCCGTGCTCCGCCGCGCCGCGCCGCACGATCTCGTCGGCGAGGAAGGGATGCAGGTCGTAAACGGTATAGACCTGCGCCGCCGTGGCATCGGCCCAGGTCACATCCACCGCCGCCATGCGCTGCGCCATGCGGTCCAGCACAAACGCGGCCTTCTCGCGCAGTCCGGCCGGGGTGGTGTCGCCGAAGCGAACGATGCGCTCGCGGTAGGAGGCGTATCCCTCCTCCGCCTCGCCGCTGCCGGCGATGACGAAGGAGCCGGACGCGCCGGTGGCCGCGCGGGCGAAGCAGAACGCATGAAACGCCGGCTCGGCCGGCTTGTGGTGTTCGGGACAGACATTGCTGCGCGCCACCGGGTTCCGGTCGTCGCGCATCACGCCCCAGCGCTCCAGCGTGCCGACATAGTGACGGTTGAAGGCGATGAACCCGGCATCGGTGAACGGCGCCGGCGACCGCAGTTCGCAGGCGCAGAATCCGGCCAGCGGCACCTCCTGCGCTTGCAGGTAACGCTCGATGAAGGCGAAGCCCGCGGCCAACGGCACGGGCTGCACGAATTCCACCCGCTCGATGCGGTAACCGTCGAGCGCGCGCACGCCGGCCGAATACTGGAACACGCCCGGGATGTAACGGTAGCCGCCCGCCGGGACGTCGATCGTTGCTGCCATCGTCGCCTCGCTGCTCGCCTGGTGCCCAGGCCCGGACGTCGTTCGCGGTTGGTTGCAGGCGTTGCCGAAGGGCCGGTGGCGCCGGCGCCACCGGCCTGACCGACCGGCGGAAGACCGGCTGATCGGCCCGCTGCCGCGGCTGTGCCTGGCGATCCAGCCGATTGTCAATGCCCTCATCGGCGGCTTCAAGGCGACGGCACCGAACGCCGAACGCCGAACGCCGAACGCCGAACGCCGGCATGTCCGGTCGTCCGGCGATCGGCAAGCCTGCGATCGGCAAGCTTGCACGGGACGACCCGCCCTGGCACAGCTTCGCGGCCGAGATCCGCATAACGCCGGTGCCGACCTGACGCGGAGCCATCATGAACCAAGCCGCCGGAGCCACCCCGGTTGTCGCCCGCCTGGCCGACACGCAGGCACCGCCGGCGATCGTGCTGGACAAGGTGAACAAGTGGTACGGCACGACGCATGTGCTGCGCGACGTGTCGCTGACGGTGACGGAGAAGGAACGCGTCGTGGTCTGCGGCCCGTCAGGCTCGGGAAAATCCACCATGATCCGCTGCATCAACCGGCTGGAGGCGCACCAGAAAGGCCGCATCGTCGTTGATGGCACCGAGCTCACCGACGACCTGCGCGCGCTGGACACCATCCGGCGCGAGGTCGGCATGGTGTTCCAGTCGTTCAACCTGTTTCCCCACCTGACGATTCTGGAAAACTGCACGCTGGCGCCGATCTGGGTGCGCAAAATGCCACGCGCGGAAGCCGAGGCGCTGGCAATGAGCTACCTCGACCGGGTGAAGATTCCGGAACAGGCGAAGAAGTATCCAGGCCAGTTGTCGGGCGGCCAGCAGCAGCGCGTGGCGATCGCGCGGGCCCTTTGCATGAAGCCGAAGATCATGCTGTTCGACGAGCCCACCTCGGCGCTGGACCCGGAGATGATCAAGGAAGTGCTGGACACGATGATCGGGCTGGCGGAGTCCGGCATGACCATGGTCTGCGTAACGCACGAGATGGGCTTCGCGCGCCAGGTGGCGGACCGCGTGGTGTTCATGGACCGCGGCGAGATCGTCGAATCCGGCACGCCGCGGCGCATGTTCGAGGCCCCGCAGACCGACCGCCTCAAGCTGTTCCTCAGCCAGATCCTGCGCGGGGACTGACGCTCCGTACAGCTCCCCCTTCGCGTGAGAGGTCGCGGAGCAACGCGATGCGGGAGAGCGACGAACGGCACCGAGATTTGTGCGGTTGGCCCTCACCCTCGACGCCGACCTGTCTCGGCCTCTCCCGCGCGGCGGGAGAGATGCGCCGCGGCGAAGCAGTCGGCGACGCCGGCGCGACACCTCCGGTCGCATGCCTGCGGCGGTCCCGCCGGCGCCCGATTCACACCATCAATCACTAGTGTCCGGTCAAAGATGCAGTTATGAACCAGGGTCTTCGTTCGTGGCGGTATGGCATCCGCTTCTTATTCTGAAGATTGTAGGTGTTATCAATGATTTTTCTGGTTATTTGGGTAAAATGGGCCACTCCGAAGTGTAGCTGGATGCCTGACGCATGACACCCAGTGAACGTGTGCTGGCGGGTTCGGCGCCGCAGATTGACACGAGGCGGCCGGCGGCGTTCAATCCGTCCAAGCAACGACTTGCCCAAACTCCTTATATTGCGGGGACTTCCGCGCAATTCCGGTTCAGCGAACCGGACACTACTGTGCGCGGCTGTTGACGGACGGCCTGCGGCGATTTGTCGTCTGAACCGCTCCGTGCTGCTCCGTGGTTCTTCGTGGTCTCCGTGTTAAATGCTTGCGACAGAACGGCCGGCACGGACCGCACGGCGTCATCGGACATGACCGCTCCACGCCAGCGAGACCGGTTCGCGAGCGTCGCCGTTTGTCGCCGCAAACCGTCGGTGCGGAGCGATCTCCGCACTATGAGCGACGCAGGGCACTACTGCCCTGTGTCACGCAGAGCGCGGGAGGAAAGTCAGTGGATCGCACGACCTGAACGCGTGTGCCGTGCCTGGCGCGGCGCGGGATGTTCGGTCGGCACGAATCAGGACGGCGGGGCAAGCCATGCTCCGGCCCCGTGCGTCAGACATGACAATGTTAGCAGTCCCGGGCAGCCTGGCGGCCCGGCCGATAGCCCGGGGCCGGCACGGGCAAAAACCTGCCGCCCAGATGATGCGGACAGCCATGACGCAGGCAACCTTGCATGCGCGGCTTCGGCTTGCATGGCGTTCGACACCGGCGGCAGAGCATGCGCAGCAGCCTGGCGTTCCAGCAGCGACGCGGTCGCCGCGGCGGGTGCGCCGAAGCCATGGAGGACCATGCCCGGCACGACACCGGGGTTTTCCCACCATTGCAGTCCGCACGGCGGGGCTCCGGCGCGGAACCCCTCCAGGCTACCGCCAAACGCCACGATGGCGCGAGACAGCTCCGGCCACTCCGGATGCCCTGGCCCGATGCCGTGGCGAAGGCACATCCAGCGGATCGAGCGACCGAACGGGCCGCGGACCGACGCGGCCTCGGCCTGCGCCGAGCCCGCCGGCAGGTCCGGCCGATCGTGCCACCATGACGACGCGAGCCGGCCGGAGCGAAGCAGGCGAACGGCCTTCAAAGGCTCCAGGAGGAAGAACATCAGCAGCGCGAGCCAATGGACGAGCCACTCCGGCGACCGTGCGGACGCGTCCGGGCCGGCCCGATGTGCATCGGGGGCATGGGCGTTGGCCGGAGAGGCAGTCGGGGCGATCATTTCGGGGCGATCTTTACGCCAGGATCGGAGGTCTTGTCAAGTATTATTTCCTGGTTATTCCTTAGTTAGAGGACCATGGTCCCCAGGAGTGGCAAATGCGCCACGGCTGCGGCCAATGCCTGCCCGAGCTACGGTTCGTCTTGTGGCTTGGCGGACAGTGCCGCTTCCCACGGCGCAGCCGATGTTGCCGGAAGCTGCGATGCAAGGATCGACCACAAAATCAATGACGGGCGGCACCAGAGGGAAGTCCAGTGCGGCATGCACGTAAGCAAGCAAGAAAATTCAGCCGCAGACGCACACAGATAAACACGGATGGGCTCGGTGTCCGGCACGCTCGTTCACGGCAGAACGCGCGGCCGCCCGACGAGCCGCGCAGCATCGGTGGCCAAGGTTCCATCCGTGTGCATCTCTGGCGCCAATTCCTTGCTTCCTTGCGCACCTCACGCTGCCGCGGAACAAGCCGACGTCCCTGGCCACGCAAGACGTCGTCGCCACGACGCGGCAGTCAAAGCCATTCCTTGCCGGCGGCCGGAGCGTTGAGAAAATCCCCGGTCAATGGCTTGACCTTCCGCGCAACGTAGCCGCGCACCAGATCCTCCGGCGACTGCGGCAGTCCCTCGCGCACCCCGCCGGTCTCCCGTCGCCTTGGCTCGCCCGTTTCCATGATGCCGCGACCCCAACTCACCGCCGCCCGAACAGCTTCTCGATCTCCGCCCTGCTCAGTTTCAGGAACGTCGGCCGCCCGTGGCTGCACGTCGCGGCGCGCGGCGTCGCCTCCATCTGGCGCAGCAGCGCGTCCATCTCCGCCTGGGTCAGCCGGCGCCCGGCGCGCACCGAGCCGTGGCAGGCCAGCCGCGCCACCACCGCGTCCAGCCGCGCCGCCAGCGCCGTCGCCTCGTCCTGCTCGGCCAGCTCGTCGGCCAGGTCGCGCAGCAGCGGCGCGGGCTCCGGCGCGCCGAGCGCCGCCGGCAGCGCCCGCACCAGCACCGCGCCGGGACCGAACGCCTCCAGCTCCAGCCCGAGCCGCGCCAGCTCGCCCGCATGCGCCAGCAGCCGCGCGGCGTCGGAGGCCGCCAGCTCCACCACCGCCGGCAGCAGCAGCGGCTGCGAGCGCACGCCGCCATCCAGCATCTGGGTGCGGATCGCCTCATGGGTCAGCCGTTCATGCGCGGCGTGCTGATCGACCAGCACCAGCGACCCGTCGGCCGCCACGGCGATGACATAGGTGTCCAGCACCTGGGCCACCGCCGCGCCCAGCGGGTGGTCCGGGTGCGGCTCGGGCGCCGGCAGCATGCGCGCGGCGGGGCCGGTGTCGAACCGCATCGCGGCCTCGGCGAGGCCCTGCGGAAAGCCAGGCAGCGGCAGGGAATGGATGCCGCCGCCGGACGGCCGCGACTGGAACAGGTGCAGCGGCGGCCGGGTGGGCAGCGCGGCGTGCTGCGTCACCATGCCGGCGCCGCCGGCCAGCGCCTGGCCCAGCGTGGCGATCACCAGGCCGCGGATCGCGCCGGCGTCGCGGAAGCGCAACTCGGCCTTGGACGGGTGGACGTTCACGTCCAACTCGTCGGCCGGCACGTCGAGATAGAGCGCCACCACCGGAAACCGGCCGGCCTCGATGACCGCGCGATAGGCCACGCGGACCGCGGTCCTCAGCACCGGGTCGGCGACCGGCCTGCCGTTCACCGTCAGCGCCTGGGCGGCGCCGGTGGCGCGGGTCACCGCCGGCGAGCAGGCGAACCCCTCCAGGCGGAGCGGCCCGCGTTCGCCGGACACGGGGACCATCGCCGCGGCGGCGTCGGGGCCGAGCATGGCGGCGACGCGGGCGGCGCGGTCCTGCGGCGGCAGGTCGAACAGGCAGCGCCCCTCGCTCTCCAGCCGGAAGCCGACGCCAGGTGCGGCGAGCGCCAGGCGGCGCACGGCCGCCTCGGCATGGTCGGCCTCGGTGCGCGGGTGCTTGAGGAACTTGCGCCGCGCCGGGGTGGCGAAGAACAGGTCGCGCACCACGACGCGGCTGCCTTGTGGGCCGGCGGCTGGGGTGACCTCGGACACCCGCCCGCCCTCGACCCGGATAGCATTGGCATGGTCCGCGCCGGGAGGACGCGAGACGATGGCGAGCCGTGCGGCGGCGCCGATCGACGGCAGCGCCTCGCCGCGGAAGCCGAGCGTGGCAATGCGCACCAGGTCGTCGTCCTGCAGCTTGGAGGTGGCGTGGCGCTGCACCGCGAGGGCGAGCTCGTCGGCCGTCATGCCGCTGCCGTCGTCGGCAACCTCGATGCGCTCGATGCCGCCGCCTTCGATGGTGACCGCGATGCGCGTGGCGCCGGCGTCGAGCGCGTTTTCGACGAGCTCCTTCACCGCGGCGGCCGGGCGTTCGATCACCTCGCCCGCGGCGATGCGGTTGATGGTGGTCTCCGGGAGGATGCGGATGCGGGCCATGGTCGTCACGCCGGTGCGCGGCGCCGCAGGCAAGTCAATGATGTTGCCGCGGAGGCAGCGGAGGGCCACGGAGGGCCACCGAGGCCGCTTTCCGCACGGTTCGTGCCGATTTCCGCGCGGTTCGTGCCAGGCGGGCGGTGGACCCGGCGCGCAGTGCCAGCGCTGCCGCGCCTTGGCGCTCCGTGGCGCTCCGCGTTGGCATCCAGGTTGCTTTTCATCACGGCTCCCCCCGCAGCATGCGGAACCGCGCGATCAGTCCGCTGGTTGACCCGTCATGCGCGCCCGGCGCCACGCCCGGCGTCAGTTCCGGCAGGATGCCGCCGGCCAGTTCCTTGCCCAATTCCACGCCCCATTGGTCGAAGCTGTCGATCCCCCAGAGGCAGCCCTGCACCGCCACCTTGTGCTCATAGAGCGCGATCAGCCGCCCCACGCCGAACGCATCGAGCTGCCGGAACAGGATGGTGTTGGACGGGCGCTCACCGGCGCAGACGCGGTGCGGCGCCACTGCCTCGATCTCGGCCGGCGACGCGCCCTTGGCCGCCATCTCGGCGCGCACCTGCGCATCGGTCCGGCCGCGCAGCAGCGCCTCGGCCTGGGCGAAGGCGTTGGCGGCGAGCGCGCGATGCGCCTCCGGCCGGTCGTGGCCGGGCAAAGCGGCGAGGATGAAATCGACCGGAATTGCCCGGGTTCCTTGGTGCACCAACTGCATGAAGCTGTGCTGCGCGTTGGTGCCGGGCTCGCCGAACAGGATGGGGCAGGTATCCCCCCCGACCGGCTCGCCCGCCAGGGTGACGTGCTTGCCGTTGCTCTCCATCTCAACCTGCTGGAGATGCGCCGGCAGGCGGCGCAGCCGGTCGTCATAGGCCAGGACGCAGTGCGTGGCGCAGCCCAGCGCGTTGACGTGCCACACCCCGACCAGGCCCAGCAGCACCGGCAGGTTGTGCCGCAGCGGAGCGTCGCGGAAATGGCAGTCCATCGCCCAGGCGCCGTCCAGCATCTGCTGGAAGCGCTCCCAGCCGGCGGCCAGCGCGATCACCAGGCCGACCGGCGACCACAACGAATAGCGCCCGCCGACCCAGTCGCGGAAGCCGAACACATGCTCCGGCGGGATGCCGAAGGCGGCGACCGCCGGCAGGTTGGTGGACAGCGCGGCGAAATGCTTGCCGATCGCGGCCTCGCCGAGCGCGCCCGCCAGCCAGGCGCGCATGGCCGCGGCATTCATCGCGGTTTCCAGCGTGGTGAAGGATTTCGAGGCGACCAGCACCAGGGTGCGGGCAGGGTCCAGTTGCCGGACGATCTCGGCCATCGCGTGGCCGTCCACGTTGGACAGGAAATGGGCCCGCATGCGCGCGTCGGTGCGGCCGGTGGTCAGCGCCTCGGTCGCCACGCGCGGGCCGAGATCGGAGCCGCCGATGCCGATGTTCACCACGTCGGTGAATGTCTCCCCCGTGGCGCCGCGCTTGTGGCCGGCATGCACCGCGGCGACGAAGGTCCGCATGCGGTCGCGCTCGGCCGCGGCAAGGTGCGCGGCGTCGTCGGTGGTGCCGGCGAGCGCGGCGTGCAGCCCGGACTCCGCCGGGGACCGCAGCGCCATGTGCATGGCGGCGCGGTGCTCGGTGACGTTCACCGCGGCGCCGGCGAACAGGCGGCGGCGGAAGCCTTCCAGGTCGGCGGCTTCGGCCAGCGCGAACAGCGCGTCCAGCACGGCGTCGTCGATCGCCGACTTGGAGAAATCGAGGATCAGGTCGTCGAGCGTGGCGCTGAACCGGCGGGCGCGGTCCGGGTCGGCGTCGAACAGCGGCGTGATACGGCGGCCGTCCGGGCGGGCGGCCAGTTGGGCGAGCCGCGCGAACGCGGCGGAGCGGGGGGATGCGGCATTCATGGCGGCGAGCCTACTCCGGTTCCTGCGACAGGATGTAGCGACGTTTTGCCAGAGCCGCGGCTTTTGACGTGCCGCCCTTGACCGGCCGGCCGATCAACGGGCTGTGCGTCGGGATTTGTATCGCCTGCACGATCTCCTCAATGCTCGCGGGCGCATCCGCAACCTCGAAGCGCGCCATGTGGTCGAAAAATTGGTCAAGATCGTCCAGCA
>DATLQW010000144.1:0-16175 GCA_035535035.1 Acetobacteraceae bacterium | reverse complement strand
TGCCCCTCGTCGATCCGGCTCTCCTTCTGCTCGGCCAGCTTTCGGAACACCTCCCCAAGGTATCGCCGCAACTGGACATACAACGTCTTTCTTCGACACTTGGGAATGAAAACAACGTGGTATTTGTACTCCCACCTGCTGGGATTCAGGCTTTCGTGCTCGTCCATCGGTGGAACTCCATGTGCGTGTGCTTTGGCGGCTCACGTGCCGGAGTTTCCTCGATGGACAGCCCGGGAATACCCCCGGAAACGTCAAACTCCCACTGCCTTCCCGGCAGAGCCGGGAGAACTCCCATTGTATGGGACGCAATCCGCCGTGCCATCCCCCGACGGAACCTGGCCCGACCGACCAATCCGCAACGAAAACGGCGCATCGATGGGTCGTCAGGGAATCAGCGCCGCACGTCCAGGCGGAATGCGCTGTTCCGCCCCACGCGCCGCCGCCTCACCCCAGCAAGCGCCTCACCCCAGAAGCGCCTCACCCCGGCGCCTTGTCCTTGTCGCCCGATAGCGACAGCGGCACCCATTGCAGCCCGTCCTGCCGCTGGATCAGCAGCAGCACCGACTTGCGGTTCTCCTTGCGCACCGCGTCGATCCGCTTCTGCACGTCCGCCACCGAGCCGACCTCGCCCTGCTGCACCTCCACCACAACGTCGCCCGGCTTCAGGCCGCGCTCGGCGGCCGGGCCGTTCGGCGAGACGTCGGTGACAACCACGCCCTTCTGGCCGGCGTTGATCTGGTACTTGTCCTTCAGCTCCTGCGACATCGGCGCCAGCTTCAGCCCCAGCCCGGCGATATCGGTCGGCTGCGGGGTCTTTGCGGCAGGGGCCGCCGTCGCGGCGCTGGCCTGCTGCACGTCGTCCGGCTTTTCCGCCAGGGTCGCCTGCAGCGTGATTTCCTTGCCGTCGCGCCACAACACCACCGGCACCGACTGCCCCACCGCGGAATCCGCCACGATGAGCGGCAGGGCGTGCATGTCCTTCACCTCCTGATTGTTGAATTTCAGGATGATGTCGCCGTTGTGGATCTTTGCCTTGTCGGCCGGGCCGCCGTCGTTCACGCCGGCAACCATCGCGCCGGTGGCGTCCTTCATGCCCAGGCTCTCGGCGATGTCGGGGGTCACCTGCTGGATGCGCACGCCCAGCCAGCCGCGCCGGGGATGGCCGTAGTCCTTCAATTGCTCGACGACGTTCTTCACCATGTTCGACGGTATGGAGAAGCCGATGCCGATCGACCCGCCGGACGGCGAGTAGATCGCGGTGTTCATGCCGATCACCTTGCCGTTCATGTCGAACAGCGGCCCGCCGGAGTTGCCGCGGTTGATCGCCGCATCGGTCTGGATGAAGTCGTCGTACGGTCCCTCGTGGATGTTGCGGCCGCGGGCGGAGACGATGCCGGCGGTGACCGAACCGCCCAGGCCAAATGGGTTGCCGATCGCCAGCACCCAGTCGCCGACGCGCGCGTGGTCGGAATCGCCGAACTGCACGGCCGGCAGCGGCTTGTCCGGCTTCACCCTCAACAGGGCGATGTCGCCGGTTTCGTCGCGGCCGACCACGGTCGCCTTCAGGGTGGTGTTGTCCTGCAACGTCACGGTGATCTCGTCGGCGCCGTCGATCACGTGGTTGTTGGTCACGATCAGGCCGGACGGATCGATGACGAAGCCCGACCCGAGGCTTTGCATCCGCCGCTCCGGCGCCGGCTGGTCGCCGCCCTGCCCGCCCGGGTGATTGCGATTCAGGAAGTCCTTGAAGAATTTCTCGAACGGCGAGCCGGGCGGAAACAGCGGCATTTCCGGCCCGATGCCACCGGGGCCTCCGTTGCGTGCGGTCACGAGCTGGCTGGACGCAACGTTGACCACCGCCGGCAATAGCCTGGCCGCCAGGTCGGCGAAGCTGTCGGGCGTGCCGCTGGCATAGGCCGGCGTTACCGGCAGCCCCGCCGCGAGCGGCATGGCAAACAACGTGGAAACGCCGAGCAGGGCGGCGCGGGCGGTGGCGGAGCGGATCAGGCGCATGGTCAGGGTTCCTGGCGGATCGGCGACATATGGCCCGGACATTGCTTCACGGCAATGCGGCGCTACAACGACCGGCAACGCGGCCGGACCTCCGGCGGAGGCTGGATTCGGATCACTTGCCGGGTGGGACCGGGGCCGCCTGAAGGTAGCGCAGATAGGCGTTGTCCGGCGTGATCACCAGCCGCGCGGCGCCGGTGGCGAATGCGTCGCGGTAGCCTTGCAGGGTGCGCCAGACGCCGAAGAACCAGGGATCCTGGTTGAACGCCTTGGCATAGATGGCGGTCGCTCCCGCCTCGCCTTCGCCGCGCAAGCGGTCGGCGGTGGCCCGGGCCTGGGCCAGCAGCACGGTGCGCTCGCGCTCGGCGTTGGCACGAATCTTCGCCGATGCCTCGGCGCCTTGCGCGCGCGCCTCGGCCGCCACGCGCTGCCGCTCGGACTGCATGCGCTTCAGGATCGCCTGGGTGTTCTCCTGCGGCAGGTCGGCGCGCCGGATGCGCACGTCCTCGATCGACACGCCGAAGGCGGGCATCTCGGCGTTCACCTGATCGCGGATCGTTGCCATGATGTGGTCGCGGTCGGCCGACAGCACGTTGAGCAACGTGTTGTCCGCCAGCACCCGGCGCAGGCTGCCGCTGACGATCGCGTCCATTCTACTCTGGATGGCGAAGTCGCCGGTCCCCACCGCCTGGTAGTAGCGCAGCGGATTCTTGATGCGGAACACCACGAAGCTATCGACGATCAGCCGGCGCTGGTCGCCCAGGATCACTTCCTCGCCCGGCAGTTCGACCGTGAGCAGCCGCTTGTCGAACGGAATGACGGTTTGCACGAACGGCGTCTTTACATGCAGGCCAGGCGCGGTGACCACCCGGACAGGATCGCCGAACTGAGTGATCAGCGCTTGCTGTGTCTGATCGACGGTGAACAGGCTGGCGTCCACGACGATGAGCAGGACCGCCAGCAGGGCGATCGCCGCGATGACGACGCGGTTCATCGGGCAGGTCCCTGCGACAAGCCGGGTGACGCGGCGGTGGACGGCGGCGGGGGTCCCGCCGCTGGCTTGCCGGGCGGCGGCACGTTCAGCGGCAGGAAGGGCAGCAGCCCCTTCAGCTTGTCATCCACCACCAGCGGCTGGGAGTGCGCCAGGATATCCTGCATGGTGTCCAGGTACATGCGTTGCAGCGTGACATCCTTGGCCGACTGATAGGCTTTCAGCACCGCATCGAACTGCTGCGCCTGACCGGTTGCTTGCGCAATCGTGGCCTGCTTGGCGCCCTGGCCGGTGAAAACGATCGCGGCGGCGTCGCCCCGCGCGCGCGGCACGATGTCGTTGCGGTAGGCGTCGGCCTCGTTGCGCATGCGCTCGGCGTCGGTGTTGGCACGCTGCACGTCGCGGAAGCTTTCGATCACCGCGGGCGGCGGATCGACCCGCTGGAGCTGCACCTGGGTGATCTCGATGCCGGCGCCGTAGTGGTCCAGGATCTGCTGCGTCTGCCTGTGGACATCGGTCTCTATTTTCGCGCGGAGCTGGGTTAGCGCCGGTTGGATCGGGGTGCGCCCGATCACCTCGCGGATCGAGCTTTCCGCCACCGCCTTCACCAGTTTGTCCGGATTGCGGACGTTGAACAAATATTGCTCGGCGTTGTTGATCTTCCAGAACACCGCGAGGTTGATGTCGATGATGTTCTCGTCGCCGGTCAGCATCAGGCTTTCCGACGGCACGTCGCGTCCGCCGGTTGCGTTGCCGCCGTCGCTGTCCGCCGGGGCGCCCGAGCGGTAGCCGATCTCGGTGCGGTTGATGCGCGTCACGGCCGGCAGCAGGACGTGTTCGATCGGCCAGGGCAGGTGCCAGTGCAGGCCGGGTTCGGTCCGGTAGCTGTAGGCGCCGAAGCGCATCACCACGCCGAGTTCGTCCGGCTGCACGCGATAGAAGCTGCTGGCGAGCCACAGCAGGATCACCGCCAGGCCCAGCAGCAGGGCCGGCCGGCCGCCGGTGAAGCGCATGCGCGGGCTGCCGCCGCCACTACCGCCGCCACTACCGCCGCCGCCGCCGAGCAAGCGGCGTACCGCCGCTTGCACGCGGGCGATCAGCATATCGAGGTCGGGAAGCGGTCCGGGTCGCCGGCCGCCGGGCCCGCCCGGGCGTGGGCCTCCCGGGCCGCCGCCGCCGCCCCACGGGCCGCCGCCGCCGGGCGGTGGCCGGCCGGAGCCGTTGCCTGAACCGCCCGGGGGGAACCCCCAGGGACCCTGGCCGCTGTGGACCACGGTGGGGCCGCCACTGTTCATTGAGACGGTCGTTGCTCCTGTTTGGCCGCGCGCCCGAGACAGGCGTTGGCGGAACGTGCGTCCTGCGCCATATCGAATGGCACCGGCGTCACGGCGGGCTGCCTTATCGGCTCCCCGCGACGCGATTGCAACAGCTATAGGATTGCGCCATGGCCGCCACACAAGACGCGTTGCGCGAGGCATTGCGTGCGATCAAGGACCCCGCCTCCGGCTTCGATATCGTCGCTGCCGGGCTGGTGGAGGGCATCGAGCAGCGCGGCGGCCTGGTGCAAGTGTCGTTGCTGACCGATCGCGCGCATGCCGCCGCGATGGAGCCGGTGCGGCGCGAGGTCGAGTCGCTGCTGGGACGCCAGCCGGGGGTGACCAACGCCACCGCGGTGCTGACAGCGCACAAGGCTGTGCCGCAAGTGGCGGCACAGGCCGCTCCAGCGGGGCAAGGGGCGCGGCAGGGGAATGCACATGGCCACGCCCAGCCGGCCGGGCAGAAGGCGGCGCTGCTGCTGCCGGAGGTCAAGGCGATCGTCGCGGTGGCCTCGGGCAAGGGCGGCGTAGGCAAGTCAACCGTGGCGGTCAACCTCGCCGTGGCACTGGCGCGGCAGGGCCACCGGGTCGGACTGCTCGACGCCGACATCTACGGACCGAGCCTGCCGCGCATGCTGGGGCTGAACCGCAAGCCGGAGGTGCGCGGCGGCAAGATGATCCCGCTGCAAGCCTGGGGCTTGTCCTGCATGTCGATCGGCTTCCTGGTCGAGGAGGAGACCCCGATGATCTGGCGCGGCCCGATGGTGATGGGGGCGCTGGAGCAGATGATGGGCCAGGTGGAATGGGGACCGTTGGACGTGATGGTGGTGGATATGCCGCCCGGCACCGGCGACGCACAACTGACCATGGCGCAGCGGGTGGCGCTGACCGGCGCGGTGATCGTCTCCACGCCGCAGGACATCGCGCTGATCGACGCCCGCCGCGGAGTGCGGATGTTCGAACGCGTGCAGGTGCCGGTGCTCGGCCTGGTGGAGAACATGAGCTTCTTCTGCTGCCCGGCGTGCGGCCATCGGTCGGACATCTTCGGCCATGGCGGCGCGAAGCTGGAGGCGACGCGGCTGGGCGCCGCGTTCCTCGGCGAGGTGCCGCTGCTGCTGGACATCCGCACCGCGTCGGATGCAGGCACCCCGATCGTCGCGGCGGCGCCGGACAGCGAGGCGGCGCGGGCGTTCGGCGCGGTGGCGACGGCGGTGTGGGCGAAGCTGGCGGGGGCGGGCGCGGCACGGAGCGGGCCGCGGATCGTGGTGGAGTAGGCCACGCCTCGGGTTCGTAGTCTCCGCTTGCAATATTGCATGCAATATCGATATCTTGCCGCGTGCGCCTGGTCCTGGATACCGACGTCATGGTGGCGGCAATCCGCAGCGATACTGGAGCGTCCTGGCGTCTGCTGGTTGCCGCACTGCGGCGACGATGCGTGCTGGTGCTGTCTGTTCCTCTTGCCGTCGAGTACGAGGCCGTCATGACGCGACCCGAGCATCTCGCTGCATCCGGATTGATCGCCCGGGAAATGGAGGAGTTGCTCGACGCCGTCATGTTGGTGGCAGAGCCCGTGCGCCTCACCTTCCTGTGGCGTCCACGGTTGCGCGATCCCGATGACGACATGGTGCTGGAGGCGGCAATCAATGGGCAGGTGGATCGGTTGGTGACGTTCAACCTGCGGCATTTCGCGGCGGCAGGTGCGGAATTCGGCATTGCGACCTGCGTGCCGGGTGCGGCGCTCGCAGCCATGGAGGCGGAAGCATGAGGAAGAGCAATGTGGCGCTCCGCTTGCAGTCATCGCTGCTCGAGGAAGTGCGTAAGCTGGCGAAGGAAGAGGGCGTGGCGCTCAATCAGTTCATCAACGTCGCGGTGGCGGAGAAGCTGTCAGCATTGCGCACGGAGCGGTACTTCAGCGAACGCGGGGCACGCGGCGATGTTGGCCAGGCTCTTGAAATCCTCGAGCGTGCGGGCGTCGGCAATCCGCCGCGGAAAGGCGACGAATTGCCATCTGCCGGCGCAATCGACACGATTGGGCGGCTTGGCGCGGCGCAGTAACAATCCCAGCCGGCTGGCGGACCTCCCCATGCAAACAGCGGATCGCAAGCTCGGCAATGCGGCCAGGGTCATCATCCCGAAATCGGTCCTGGCCGAGCTCGGCCCGGCTGCGGGCGACGCCGCTTTTGCGTGGTAACCCGGCCGGAGACCGCTACACGCTGGAAGGTGTGGCTCGCCGCCCTCGACTCGGCCATCGGCAGCGAGATCCGGAAAACCCGCCCCTGCGTCGTCGTCTCGCCGACGACGACCGGCAGCCGTCCCGCGCCCTGGGCGATGCCCAGAAACAAGTGAGGCGGTTGTCGTGGGACGCGCACGGCTCCCGGTCATCCCCGCGGAAGCGGGGACCCATGCGGCATGGGTCCCGGTTTGTCATCCAGGCGCTCGAGGTCCTCCTCAGTGCCGAGCCTCTTGCCCTTTTCCGGGTTCATTGCCGCGAGATCGACGAAATAATCCGGATCGCAACGGATAATCCTCTTTCGTAGATTATGAATGGTCTCATTCCAAAGATGATTAGGTTGCTGCAGGCCCACGCCTCGAATGTTGCAAAATCTTCGCGGACCGTGTGAAAACGCATCGCCGCCTCGGCCCTCCGTGACTTTGGTTCGCCTCCCGCCGGCCGACCGCAACGATGATTTCCTGCATGCTTCTGCGACGCATCGATATCGCGCCAGCCGGGTTTTCACCCAGTCTGTTTGGGTTTCGCGGCAGGCCAGCGAGCAACCCAATCCTTACGGCCGCATGGTAAACCGCGACTCCCCCGGTGCGCGCAGCGGCGCCGCCAGGTTGGCGAACTCGCAGAGCAGAGGACGGGTGTCGCGCGGGTCGATGATCTCGTCCACCCAGAACGATTCCGCGGTGCGGAACGGCGAGCGCAGCCGGTTCAGCCGCGCCTCGATCTCCTCCAGCCTGGCCTGCGGATCGGGGGCGTCGTCGATCTCGGCGCGATAGGCCGCCTCGATGCCGCCTTCCAGCGGCAGCGAGCCCCAGCTTGCCGACGGCCAGGCGTAGCGCACGCAATAATGGCTGACCGGCTGGTGGCCGAGGCCGCCGACCCCGTAGCAGTTGCGCACCACGATGCTGCACCACGGCACGGTGGTCTGGTTGATCGCCGAAAGCGCCCGCACCCCCCAGCGGATCACCGCCGAACTCTCCGCCGCCAGCCCCACCTGGAAGCCGGGGCAATCCACCAGGTGCACGATCGGGAGATGAAAAGTCTGCGCGGTATCGACGAAGCGTATGATCTTGCTGCACGCGTCGGCGGTCCAGGCGCCGCCGTGATACAGCGGATCGCCGGCCAGCAGCGCCACCGGCCAGCCGTCCAGCCGGGCGAAGCCGGTAATGACAGGTCGCCCGAACAGTCGGCCCAGTTCAAAGAACGATCCCTTGTCCACCACCGCCTCGATGATCCGCCGCATGTGGTAGGCCTGCTTTTTCACCCGCGGCACCGCCGAGATCAGCGCGTCGTCACGCCGATCGGCCGGATCCCAGCCGCGCGCCCGCGGTGGCAGCTCGTGGATCGATCCCGGCAGGTAGGACAGGAAGCGGCGGGCGGCGTCGAACGCCTCTTCTTCCGTATCGACCGCATGGTCCACCGCGCCGCAGCCGAGTTGGATTTTCCATCCGCCCAACTCCTGCTTGGTCCGCGGTTCGCCCAGCCGCTCCACCACCGGCGGCCCGGCGACGAAGACGGCGGCAATGTCCTTCACCATGACGGAAAAATGACTGGCGGCCAGCCGCGCCGCGCCCAGCCCCGCCACCGAGCCCAGCCCCAGCGCCACCACCGGCACGATCCCCATCTGGTTGGCGACCAGGTCGAACGAGGTGGTCTCGGTCAGCCCGCCGGGCAGGTTGGCGCGTCCGGTGGTCTCGATGGTCTTCACCGAGCCGCCGCCGCCGGAGCCCTCGATCAGCCGGATGATCGGCATGCGGTAGAGCGCGGCCAGCTCCTCCGACATCTTCGGCTTGCCCTTGATGGAGGCGTCCGCCGAGCCGCCGCGCAGGGTAAAATCGTCGCCGGCGATGACCACCGGGCGGCCGTCCACCATGCCCCGGCCGAACACGCAATTGCCGGGGGTGAAGCTGGTGATGGTCGTGTGGTCGGCGTCGTAGGTCGCCTTGCCGGCGATCGCGCCGATCTCGTGGAAGCTGCCGGGGTCGAGCATGCGGTCGATCCGCTCGCGCACCGTGAGCCGGCCGCCCTTGTGCTGGCGTTCGACGCGCTCGACGCCGCCGAGCTGCTTGGCCAGGGTGATGCGGTGGCGGAGTTCCTCCAGTTCCGGCTCCCAGCCGATCGCGGCGGTGGGCTCTGCCGGGGGAGGGGAACGCAGCGGGCTATCGTCGGGCATCCTCGGAGGTTTCCTCGTGGGGTGCGCGTGACGCTATGGAGGAATCGCCGGGGGCGCAACGGCAGCCGGCCGCGGACCTGCGTCCCGATGCCGCCCAGCCGCGTCTGCCCTGGCGATTGCGCCGCACCGTACGAGGGCGGTTCGGCATTCGCCGGTTGAAAACCGCCTGTCATAGCGATTAAACCTCGCCACGGGATGGGCGAAGCGAACGCCCGTTTCGGAGGTTCAGGCCTGTTGCCCCGTCGCCCGCCGCATTTGGCGGGCGTTTCAATCTCATGAAGGCATGCAGCCGGATGCAGATCTCGACCTTCGGTAGCGGCCATGTCGGCGCCGTCTCCCGCGGCTGCCCGGCACCGCCTGGCCATGAGGTGATCTGTTTCGACCCGGCCGCCATCGGATCGGAAGACAGGCAACAAGTGGTGTCTTCAAGGCCGAAGCGCACATGAGGTGATTGGACACAATGCGGATTCTCTATAGCCACAGGATCGGATCGCGCGACGGGCAGAGTGTGCATATCGAGGAGCTCGTGGCTGCCTTGCGCCGGATCGGGCACGAGGTTCTGGTCGTCGGACCCAGCGTTTACGACAAGGCGGAGTTTGGCGGCGACAGCGGCCTTGTCCGGTGGATTCGCCGCCGCCTTCCCAGGGCGCTGAACGAGTTCGCCGAGCTTGGCTACAACCTCCCGGCCTATCGTCGGCTGCGACGCGCAGCTCTGTCGTTCAAACCTGACCTGATCTATGAGCGTTACAACCTGTATTACCTTGCGGGAACGATGCTGGCACGGCGCATTCGGGTACCTCTGTTTCTGGAAGTCAACGCGCCACTTGCGGAGGAGCGCGGTCGTTACAATGGGCTGGGACTTGAAGCCGCGGCACATGCGATCGAGCGCTTTACCTGGCGCTCCGCCAGAAGGGTCCTGACAGTCACTGACGTGCTGAAGGATCGGGTCGTGCACTCGGGTGTGCCGGCGGAGCGCGTCAGTGTCACGCCAAACGGCATCGATCCGGATCAATTCGCCACGCTGCCGGCGCGAAAGCCGGATGACCGGCCGCTGATACTCGGATTTGTCGGATTCGTGCGGGACTGGCACGGGCTTGACTCGGTCATCAAGGCGCTTGCGGCGTATCGCGGATCGCCGCCCGCGCAGCTCATGATCGTGGGCAACGGGCCGGCCAGGCCAGATCTGGAACGACAGGTTGCGGCACTCGGCATCTCGGACAGCGTGGAGTTCACCGGACTCGCCGACCGATCGGCCATTCCCGCCTTGGTTGGCGGGTTCGACATCGCGTTGCAGCCGCGTGTCGTCGATTATGCCTCACCTCTCAAGATTTTCGAATACATGGCCGCCGGCCGGGCCATCGTGGCGCCGGATCAGCCCAACATCCGGGAAATCCTGACCCACGAACGCACCGCGCTGCTGTTCGATCCAACAAACGATACGGCAATGTGGGCGGCGGTCGCGCGGCTGCTGGCCGATGGATCCCTTCGGCAGAAACTCGGCGATGCGGCGCGGGAAACAATCCAACAGCGGGACTATACATGGCTCGGCAATGCGAACCGGGTAGCCGCATGGGCACAGGCCGACCTCGATTGCGATCGCCGGGACACCCAAATCACCGCTGTCGCCGCGCCGTCCATGCATGGGTGATGTGGCGCTGCCATGCCAACCCGGCCATTTGCGCAATGACGATGCGGGAGAAGCGCAACACGGCAACGCCCGGCGCCCGGATCGACAACCCTGCCGGCCGATGCGATCCTGCCGGCGCTGAAGCACGGAAGGAAGCGTCGATTTGCATTGCTCGATCGGAACCGATGTCGGGGGCACCTTCACCGACCTGGTGTTCGTAACGCCCTCCGGCGAGGTGCATTGCTTCAAGGTCCCCAGCACCCCGTCGCGTCCGGGCGAAAGCATTCTCACCGGGGTCGAGGAAATCCGCGCCGCGTTGCGTCCGGACCAGGCTGCGTGGCGCGACGCGTTCCACACCCACAGCAGCACCGTCGCGACGAACGCACTGATCGAGCGGCGTGGCGCGCGCGTCGGCTTGCTCGCCACCATCGGCTTCCGCGACCTGTTCGAACTGCAACGACTTGCGATTCCGCACCCGATGCGCTTCGACTCCCGCCGTCCCGAACCGCTGGTGCCGCGCGAGCTGGTGCGCGAGGTGAGCGGCCGCATCGGTGCCGGCGGCGAGGAGATCGATCCGCTCGACGAGCCGGGCCTGTTGCGGGCGGCGCGCGAACTGGCGGCGGCCGGCGTGGAGATCGCCGTCGTCAGCTTCATCCACAGCTACCGCAATCCCGCGCACGAACGCCGCGCGCGCGACCTGGTCGAGCGCGAACGCATCGCCCTGCGGCTGGAATTGTCGAGCGACGTCTGGCCGCAGGCGCGCGAATACGAACGCGCCGTGTTGACGACGATCAACGCCAGCGTGCGGCCGGTCATCGAAGCCTATGTCGGGCGGCTGACCGATGGCCTGGGCGCGCGCGGCCTGGCGGTGCCCGCGCGGGTGGCACGCTCCAACGGCGGCGCGGAACTCGCCCGCACCATGCGCGAGCGCCCCATCGTCGCCCTGCTCTCTGGTCCCGCGGCCGGCGTGGCCGGTGCCGCGGATGCCGCGGAGGATGCCGGCTGGCCGGCGGCGGACCTGATGACAGTGGATGTCGGCGGCACCAGCGCCGATATCGGCGTGATCCGCGACGGCAAGCCGGTGCTGAGCAGTGAAGAGGTTGTCGGGGAGTTTCCGGTGCTGCTGCCGACGGTGGCGGTGTCCAGCATCGGCGCCGGCGGCGGCTCGATCATCTGGCTCGACAGCACCGGGTCGCTGAAGGTCGGGCCGCGCAGCACCGGTGCCGATCCGGGGCCGGCTTGTTACGGCAGCGGCTCCCTGGTGCCGGCGCTGACCGATGCATTCCTGCTGGCGGGATTGTTGACGCCGGGCCAGCGTTTGGGCGGCAAGCTGGCGTTGCAGCCGGAACCGGCGCGGGCCGCGCTCGGCGCGATCGGGCAAAACCTGGGCTGGGCGCCCGAACAGGTCGCCGACGGTGCGATCCGTATCGCCACCGCGATGCTGGCGGCCGAGGCGACGCGCGTTCTCGCGCGCCGCGGCGTCGATGCGCCGCGGTTCCGCATGGTGGCCTATGGTGGCGCCGGACCGCTGCTGGCGGCGCTGCTGGCGGAGGAGATCGCCATCGATACCATCCTGATCCCGCCATTCCCCGGCGCCCTGAGCGCGCTTGGCGCGGCGCGGGCCGACCTCGAGGGCGACCTGGTGCATCCGATCTATTCCCGTTTGCATGCGGTTTCCGCTGCCATGCTGGACGATGCCTGGCGCGCGCTGTCGCGGGCGGGCAGCGCCTGGATCGCCGAGCAAGGCGGCGGCGGGGCGAGCGCGACGCGGTTCTCCTATGCGGGAGAAATGCGCTACGAGGGCCAGGGCTACGACGTCGCGGTGGAACTCGAGGAGGCCTGGCTCGCCGCCGGCGATCGCGACCGCATCGCCGCTGCCTTCCACGCCGCGCATCGCGCCGCCTACGGCCACGCCACCGAAGCGAACGAGGTCTGGCTGAAGGAATTGCGCCTGCACATCATCGGCGCCATGCCGCGCCAGCGCGTGCGCGCAGTGCGCGACGCCGTGGTGCAGCCGCGCACGTCACGCCAGATCCGCCTGTTTGGCCGCGAATGCATCGCCGCGGTAACGAGCCGGGGCGCGCTCGGCGCTGACGCGGCGCTGCACGGACCGGCCATCGTCAACCAGATGGACACCACCACGCTGATCCCGCCGGGCTGGGTGGCGAGCATCGCTTCATCCGGCGCATTGATCCTGCGCCACGCGGAGACGACGCCATGAGCCAGGACGCCGCCGGCATCGAGATCTTCGCCAATCTGTTCAAGGCCGTGGTCGATGAGATGGCGTGGATCCTGCTGCGTTCGTCGCACACCACCTTCGTGAAGGAGACGCAGGATTTCGCCGTCGCGCTGGTGACGCCGGAGGGCGAGATATTCGCCTATCCGTACGGCAGCGGCGCGACGCCGATCATGGGCGTGCCGATGCACGCCGGCACGCAGGCCTTCGCCGACTGGGAGCCGGGCGACGTATTGTTCACCAACGACCCCTACACCACCGGCGGCATGGTGATGCACCTCAACGACATCTATCTGTTCCGGCCGATCTTTGTTGACGGCACGGTGCTATGCTTCGCCTGGGCGTTCATCCACTGCACCGATGTCGGCGGCTACGCGCCAGGCAGCATCGACATGCAGAACAACGAGATCTTCCAGGAGGGGTTGCGGCTGCGCCCGTTCCGCCTGTATCGCCGCGGCGAATTGAACACCCAGATGTGGAACGTGTTTGCCGACAACTGCCGCATCCCGGCGCTGAACTGGGGCGACCTGACCGCCTGCACCGCGGCGCTGGGCAAGGCCGAGCAACGCATGCGGCGCCTGGCGCAGCGCTACGGCCGCGCCGCGGTGGCCGACGCGATGGCCGGCACGCTCGACCGCACCGAACGCATCGCCCGCGACGTGCTCGCGCGGATCCCGCCGGGCGAATACCGCTTCACCGAATATTTCGAGGATGACTACATCAGCGACGTGCCCGTCCGCATCGCGCTGAAACTGATTTCGCACGGCGACGGGCTGGTGACGCTGGACTACACCGGCTCCGACCCGCAGGTGCGCGCCGCGCTGAACCTGCCCGCCGGCTCGATGCGGCGGCATCCGTTCCTGTCGATGGGCCTGACCAATTTCGTGGTGACGAAATCGGAGGCGATCCACATCAACGCCGGCATCCTGCGCTGCATCGACCTGGTGCTGCCGGAGGCGTCGGTGGTCAACGCGCGCTTCCCGGCGGCCTGCGGCATGCGCTTCACCACGGCGATGCGCGTCCACGACCTGGTGGTCGGCGCGCTGTCGCAGGCGCTGCCCGGCGAAGTGCCGGCCGGCGGCGGTAACACCCTGGTGGTGTCCTATATTTCGACTTCGGAACTGGGAGCCGGCGGACGCGTGGTGGTGGCGAACCCGGTGCTGGGCGGCTCGGCCGGCGGCCCGGATCGCGACGGCATCTCCGGCACCGACTTCTCCGTCGCGTTCCTGCGCAACGTGCCGGTCGAAGTGCTGGAATCCGAAGCGCCGGTGCTGGTGCGCGGCTTCGGCCTGGTGGCGGATTCCGAAGGTGCCGGACGCTGGCGCGGCGGTTTCGGCGTGAGCTATGAACTCGAAGTCCGGCATCCCAGCGCGGTGGTGGTGATGCGCGGCAAGGACCGGTTCCGCTTCGGAAGCTGGGGCGTGTTCGGCGGCGGAGGCGGCAGCGTCTGCGGCAATACCGGACAGCGCGGCGACGCCGTGCATGACATCGGCAAGCGCACCGTGTACCGGCCGGAGCTCGGCGAGCGCATCCGCATGTGGAGCGGCGGCGGCGGGGGTTACGGCGATCCGCTGGAACGCGATCCGGATGCGGTGGCGCGCGACGTCGTCGCCGGCCTCGTGTCGCCGGCGCGTGCCGGCGGAGTTTATGGCGTGGTGCTTGCCGATGGCGTCGTGGACCAGGCCGCGACGGCGCACCGGCGCGAAGCGTTGCGAACGGGGCGCGCCGCGCCGGCCACATATGATTTCGGGCCCGGCCGCACCGCGTGGGAGCGCACGCACGCCACCGCCGCCGAGCTGATCGCGGATTGGCTGCCGTGCCTGCCACTCGGCGTGCGACGCTACGCTCAGGGACGCGCGTATCGTCACCTGCATGAAAGCGGCCCCGGCCCCTACACTGCTCCGCTGGTCAACGACATCCTCGCCGGACTCGCGGCGGAGCTGGGCGTGGAACCCAGGCTAACGGCGCAATGACCGGGTGCATGACAGCTTGGGCGTGCCGGTCCGCATGATAAAAGACGCGCGGCTACGCGCTGCGCAGCCCGCACCGCAGGAGGCAAGACCGATGGCCAATCCGCTCGATTCCGCCTTGTTCCGCCCCGACGCGGTAGCGCGCGAGACCCGTGCGCTCAACGAGGCCATGGTGAAGGTTCTGACCGGCCTGCCGGATTGGTGGGTGGTCGGCGCGGCGACCGCCCGCGCGGCCCGCCGCCGCGGCGACGGGCCGTTTCCCGCGCCGGTCATGTCGCCACGCGCCCGCACCCGACAGATTTCCGGCAAGGACGGCAATGAGATCGTGCTGCGCATCGTCGCGCCGGACACGCCCCGCGGCGTCTATCTGCACATCCATGGCGGCGGCTGGGTGCTCGGCGCGTCCGACCTGCAGGACCCGATGCTGGAGCGCATCGCCGACAACACCGGGCTGGCGGTGGTCAGCGTCGAATACCGGCTCGCGCCGGAGCACCCCTATCCGGCCGGTCCCGACGACTGCGAATCGGCCGCGCTGTGGCTGACCCGCCATGCGAAGGCCGAGTTCGGCACTGACGCATTGACCATCGGCGGGGAATCGGCGGGCGGCCATCTCGCGGCGGTCACCCTGCTGCGGCTGCGCGACCGGCACGGCTATACCGGCTTCCGCGGCGCCAACCTGGTGTATGGCGCGTACGACATGGCCATGACGCCGAGCCAGCGAGCCTTCGGCAACGAACGCCTGGTGCTGCGCACGATCGACATCGTGCAGTTCGCCAACGCCTTCCTGCCGGCCGCACCGGATCGCCGCGACCCGGACATTTCGCCGCTCTATGCGCGATTGCACTCCATGCCGTCCGCCCTGTTCACCGTCGGCACCTCCGACGCCCTGCTCGACGACACGCTGTTCATGCACGGCCGCTGGATCGCCGCCGGAAACCACGCGGAGCTCGCGATCTATCCGGGCGGCGCGCACGGCTTCACGCTGTTCCCGAACCGGCTGGCCGATCAGGCCGCTGCGGCGATGGACGCGTTCCTGCGGCGGGTGACCCGGTAACCCGGGCCCAGGGCGCCGTGGCGCTGGCGCTGCATGGGATCGGCCACGCCGCGACCCGGCCAATTTTGGTGTCGGCCTGCGGCGATCCGCGGCTGCGGCTCGGGTGAATGTCCGCGAACCGGGCGGCAGTCACGTGGTGTTCGACCATCCCGACATCGCCGAGGCGGAGTCGGTCCCGGCCCGCCGCCCGCTCAAAAGCCGATCTATATCCCGACTCCCTGAGAATCCGAGAAACCCTCTTGGCAAGCGCCGCGACTCGGATTCTACCGTCGGCATGATCCGACGTGGCTTCCTGGACAGCGAATCGCGCAACGACCTGACCGAGTTGGCTCGGGACGGGTCGGCGGCCCATCGCCTGGCCCGGCGGGCGAACGCGCTGGCGCTGCTGGACGACGGCATGAGCTGCGAGACCATCGCGAAAGTCCTGCTGCTGGACGACGACACGATCCGCACCTGGCACCGGCTCTATGAGGAAGACGGGATCGAGGGCCTGACGAGCTTCGGCTACGAAGGCAGTGCGTGCCACTTGAGCGAAGAGCAGCCGGACAAGCTGAAAGCGTGGATCACCGAG
>DATLQW010000143.1:0-10986 GCA_035535035.1 Acetobacteraceae bacterium | reverse complement strand
CCAGTTCCTTCCAGCAGGCGATAAACTGATCCAAGGCGGCCTCCCCAGGCATGTTTCGCATGCCGAGGGGTAGAATCGATCACCTCCGAGCCGGGCAAGCGCCGAGTCGGCTGTCAAGCGGTTTCAAGTGCGATTCCCCTGTCCCGCGGGTCCAACCGGCTTGACGTGATGCGCGTCACCTGTCGGGTGGAAAGCGACGGGCAGCCGGGTCGCATGAGCAGTTCCCGCTTGATGCGCGATTGCCTCCCGCGGCTGGGCGCTGAGGTGGCGTTTATGCCCATCCCGCTTGCGGGGAAGGTGGCCCCCTGGCCCAAGCCCGCGACTTCTGCTTGAACCCTGGGCATGCTTCGCTCGATTCTGTGGCTTCTCCCGTTGCTCGCGCTGGTTGGTTGCGGCGACCTCCCCGAGCCGTTCCTCGGCAACCCGGGCGCTACTGGCCGCATCCTGGCGCAGCCGCCCGCACCGCGGCTTGCCGTGCCGCCGCCGGGCGACGCGTTGCTGCCCGACGAGGGGAGTCGGACCCTGGCAACCGACCTCGCCGCGGCGCTCCAGGCGCAGGAGGTCCCCGCGGTTGCCGGCAAGGCCGGGCGCACCGACTGGCGCCTGGTCGCCACCGCGGCACAGCGCGGCGCGACGGTGGTGCCCGTGTTCACCGTGCTCGACCCGCAAGGCAAGGAACGCGGCAGGACCGACGGGGCCGCGGTGCCCACCGCCGCCTGGGCCGCCGCCGCCGCCGCAACCTTGCACCAATCCGCCACCGAAGCCGCCCCGAAAATCGCCTCCCTGCTCACCAGCATCGAGACAGCGCGGGAAGTGGCCGACCCCAACAGCCTGTACAACCGGCGTGCCAAGGTCATGGTCGCCGACGTTACGGGCGCCCCTGGTGACGGCGACGAGTCGCTCACGCACCAGATGCGCACCCGCCTGGCCGTGCTCGGGCCGGCGGTGCAGACCACCGCCGCGGGCGCCGACTTCACGGTGCGCGGCCAGGTGCGAACGGTGCCGATCGCCGGCCACAAGCAGCGCGTCGAAATCCAGTGGATCATCAAGAACGCCGCGGGCCAGGATCTGGGCCGCGTGGTGCAGCTCAACGAGGTCCCCACCGGGACGCTGGACCACTATTGGGGCGACGTGGCGGTGGTGGTGGCCACCGAGGCGTCCGGTGGCGTGAACGACGTGATCAAGCGCCAGACCGAACGCCCGGCAAACCGGCAACCCGCCGCGCAGCACGCCGCGGTTCGTGGACAGGCCGGGGAGCCGGCGCTAGAAGGCCAGGGTTCCGGCGTGCAGCCGGTCCGATGACCAACAGCGCCGGCCCAGCAGCATGAAAATCGTCGCCTGCAACGCCAACCGCCCGCTCGCCGAGGCGGTCGCCGCCACGTTGAACCTGCCGCTGACCAAGGCCTCGATCCGGCGCTTCGCCGACATGGAGGTGTTCGTCGAAATCCAGGAGAACGTGCGCGGCGAAGACGTGTTCGTGATGCAGCCCACGTCGTTCCCGGCCAACGACAATTTGATGGAGCTGCTGATCACGCTGGATGCGCTGCGCCGGTCCTCCGCGCGGCGGGTGACGGCGGTGATCCCGTATTTCGGCTATGCGCGGCAGGACCGCAAGACCGCCTCGCGCTCGCCGATCAGCGCCAAGCTGGTGGCCAACCTGATCACCGAGGCCGGCGCCAACCGCGTGCTAACGATGGACCTGCACGCGGCGCAGATCCAGGGCTTCTTCGACATTCCGGTGGACAATCTGTACGCCGAGCCCTTGTACACCCGCGACATACAGGAGCATTACAAGGGCCGTGACATCATGATCGTGTCGCCGGATGTCGGCGGCGTGGTGCGGGCCCGCGCCATTGCCACGCGGCTGAACTGCGACCTGGCGATCATCGACAAGCGCCGCGAGCGGGCGGGCCACTCCGAAGTGATGAACGTGATCGGCGACGTGTCGGGGCGCGACTGCATCCTGATCGATGACATGGTGGATTCCGGGGGCACGCATTGCAACGCGGCGGACGCGCTGATCCGGCACGGTGCCCGCTCCGTCGGTGCCTACATCACGCACGGCGTGCTGTCGGGCGGCGCGGTGGCGCGCATCGTCGGGGCGCCGATCGAGATGATGACGATCACCGATTCGATCCTGCCGACCGAGGCAGTGCGCAAGGCGCCGAACATCCGCGAGCTGACCATCGCGCCCCTGCTGGCCGAAGCGATGCGGCGGATCAGCGAGGAAAGCTCGGTCAGTTCGCTGTTCGACTGATGAGTCTCGGGGTATGGGTGGGCTGCCGCACCGTCACGGCCAAACACCTGCCACCCGTTTGGGTACGCGGGCCGGTTGTTGAAAGAGCGGCGGCAGTTGGAGCGTCTTTGGCCGTTTTTGTGACCCCACATAGTCGGTCATCTCTCCGTCTGCGACAGGGCAAGGGTATTGCGTGCGTCCCGTTGCACCCTCACCCTGCCCTCTCCCACCGCAAGCGGGAGAAGGGGAAAATCCATGCGGCAGATGACACTGGTCGGGTTCCTCCAGGCCCAGAACTGCACCAATTTCGTCGGCTCCTGGCGGCATCCCGACGCGGCGCCCGACTTCATGTCCGCCGACTACTACCGCTGCATCGGCCGCGCGCTGGAAGCCGGCATGTTCCATCTCGGCTTCTTCGACGATCGCCTGGCGATGCCGGACCGCTACGGCGGCGACCACGCCCATACCGTGGCCAACGGCATACGCTGCGTGAAGATGGACCCGGTCACCATCCTCACCGTGATGGGCATGGCGACCGAAAAACTCGGCCTCGGCGCGACGTATTCCACCACCTACTACGAGCCGTTCCACGTCGCGCGCGTGTTCCAGACGCTCGACCTGATGACCAAGGGCCGCGCCGCCTGGAACGTCGTCACCTCGATGAACGACGGCGAGGCCCACAACATGGGCAAGCGCGAACATCAGGAGCATGACGCGCGCTACGACCGTGCCGATGAATTCCTGCAAGTGGTGCTCGGCCATTGGGATTCGTGGGACGACGACGCGATCGTGGCGGACCGGCAGACCGGTCTGTTCGCGCATCCCGACAAGGTGCGCCGGCTCGACTACCAGGGCCGCTATTTCCGCTCGCGCGGGCCGTTCACCGTGCCGCGCTCGGCACAGGGCCATCCGGTGATCATCCAGGCGGGACAGAGCGGGCGCGGCCGCGGCTTCGCCGCGCGGTGGGCCGAACTGGTGTTCGCCAGCTACCACACCCTGGCCGCCGGCAAATCGGATTACGCGGCCTTCAAGCAGCTCGTCACCGAAGCCGGCCGCGATCCGGACAAGGTGTTCGTCGCCGCCGGCGTCTATACCGTCGTCGCCGAAACCCGCGCCGAAGCGGAAGACAAAGTCGCACTGATCGACCGTCTGCCGAAGGAAATCGACCAGCTCTCCCTGCTCTGCGAAGTGCTGAACGTCGATCTGGCGAAGAAGCCCATCGACGAGCCATGGACCGAGGAGGAGATCCGCGCCTGGACCGGCGCGCAGGGCCTGCGCGACCATGTCTATCGGGTGACCGGCAAGCGCAATCCGAGCACCCGCGACTTCATGGAGGTGACGCAGCGCGGCACGTTCCACGACCACCCGCGGTTCGTCGGCAGTCCGCAGGACGTGGCGGACGGGCTGGAGGAATGGTTCACCGGCCGCGCCTGCGACGGCTTCGTGGTCGCGGCGTCGCACGTGCCCGGCGCGTACCAGGACTTCGCGCGCTTCGTGACACCTGAGTTGCAGCGCCGGGGCTTGCTTCACAAGGCGTATCGCGGCACCACATTGCGGGAGAACCTGGGCCTGTCGCGGCCATCGATCGGCGACAGCGGTCAGGCTCGTTAACCCAGGAGGGGACCAAACGATGAAACTGCTCTTCGCACCCGGCGCCTGCTCGCTCGGGATCCACCTGCTGCTGGAGGAAATCGGCAAGCCATACGAGACGGAACGGGTAAACCTGCAAGGCGGCGCGCAGTACCAGCCGCCCTTCACCACGGTCAATCCGAAGTCGAAGGTGCCGACCCTGGTGCGCGACGACGGATCGGTGTTGACCGAGTTTCCCGCCATCGCCTATTGGCTCGCCCGCACCAATCCGGCGGCGAAACTGCTGCCCGACGACCCCGACGCCCAGGCGCGCGCGCTGGAGGCAATGGACTACGTCGTCGCCACCATGCACATGCAGGGTTTTACCCGCATCTTCCGCCCCGGCAATTTCTCGCCCAACGCGGCGGACGAGGACGCGGTGAAGGCGCGCGGCAAGGAGATCTTCGAGAAGGGCCTCGCCATCATGGACACCGCGCTGGCCGGCAAGGACTACCTCGTCGGTCCGTTCTCGATCGCCGACGCGGCGCTGTTCTATGTCGAGTTCTGGGGCGCGGCCCGGCTGAAAATGGACCTGCCGGCGAACTGCGCCGCGCACTACAAGCGGATGCTGGCACGGCCCGCGGTGCAGCGGATGATGCAGCAGGAGGGCCTCGCGGCCTGATCGGCATGAGCGACGGTGCCCCCGGCGACACTCCGGGCGACACCCTGCGGCGCGTTCCGTTCTGGTTCCTCCGCCACGGCGAGACCGACTGGAACGCGCAGGGCTTGTCGCAGGGCAACGTCGATATCCCGCTCAACCCGACCGGGCTGGCGCAGGCCCGGTCGGCGGCGGAACGCCTGCGCAATCGCGGCATCGCGACGATCGTCAGCTCACCGCTGTCGCGCGCGCGGGTCACCGCCGAGATCACCGCCGAGGCGCTGGTGCTGCCGGTGCGGACCGCCGACGGCCTGCGTGAGGTGCGCTTCGGCGTGCAGGAAGGCCATCCGATGAGCGACTGGTTCGCCCATTGGGTGGCCGGGAACTTTACCCCGGAGGGTGCCGAAACCTTTGCCGCGTTGCGCGACCGCGCGGTGGCCGCGGTGAACGTCGCGATCGCGCTGCCGCCGGTGGTGCTGGTTGTGGCGCACGGCGCGCTGTTCCGCGCGTTGCGGACGGCAATGGGCATCGAGCCGCTGGCCCGTACGCCGAACGCGGTGCCGATCTGGTGCGAACCTCCGGGGCCCGGCGCGACGGCGTGGCGGCTGGATTACGGCGGCTGACCGGCGGCCAACGGTTGCGCTCGCCTCCGATCCTCGTTCCTGAGCCGTGCGTAACGTGATCCGCCGGCTGCCGGTGCGTAATCGCATGTCACGCCAACGAAACATGTCGGCTACAAAATATCGCCGCGATACAGATTATGGGGCAAGTTCCGCTTTGCCGGCAGGAAGAAAATCGAACGGCGAGGCCGGGTTGGTCACGCCGCCGCCAGCGGCGGTCATCGCAACGCGCCACAACACTGTGATTGTGCCGCGCCGTGCTTTCCGGCATGGTGCCCGAGTCCCAGCCACCCGGCGCGGGAGAGAGCGGCACACACCTGCCGCCGCCGAAGGCGCAACCGGCCCCCGGAAACGCTCAGGCAACAGGGACCGCGCCGGGATTCGGGATCTCTGGAAAGACGGCGTGCGCATGCACGTGCGCCGCACCGACGGAGTAAGGGACCGTGCGGCCCCGAATCTCTCAGGTTCCGCGACAGAG
This sequence comes from Acetobacteraceae bacterium, assembly GCA_035535035.1. GTDB lineage: Bacteria > Pseudomonadota > Alphaproteobacteria > Acetobacterales > Acetobacteraceae > JASHVB01. The sequence goes on along the minus strand of DATLQW010000143.1, from coordinate 5,425 downwards.
GGGGGTCAGCCGTGTTGGCATCTTGCCGACCGGGTGACCTGACTTTGGAGCGGACCGTGATGGAAAACGCGCTGCCGGACGACCCCACGCCCAGGCCGCTCAGGTGCACCCCGTTGGATGCCTGGCACCGCCGGCTCGGCGCCCGGATGGTGGCGTTCGCCGGCTACGCCATGCCGGTGCAATACGATTTTTCCGGCGCGCTGGCCGCCCGCTGTCGCGGCGGGGTGATGGCCGAGCACCTGCACTGCCGGTCGCAGGCCGCACTGTTCGACGTGTCGCATATGGGCCAGGCGACGCTGACCGGAGCCGCGGCGGCGGCGGCGCTGGAACGGCTGGTGCCAGGCGACATCGCCGGGCTGCAACCGGGGCGGCAGCGCTACAGCCTGTTCACCAACGAGGCCGGCGGCATCCTGGACGACCTGATGGTGGCCAATCTCGGCAATGACAGGTTTTTCCTGGTGGTGAACGCCAGCCGCAAGGACGCCGATTTTTCCCATCTGGCCGCCAACCTCACGGCTGGGGCGGCGCTCGCGGTGATGGAGGACCGCGCGCTGCTGGCGCTGCAAGGACCGGCAGCGGCCGCGGTGCTGGGGCGGCTGGCACCGGATGCGGCGAAGCTGCCGTTCATGGGCGTCGGTGCGATCGAGATTGGCGGCATTCCCTGCCTGGTCGCGCGCTCCGGCTATACCGGCGAGGACGGGTTCGAGATTTCCCTCCCGGCGGACCGCGCCGAGGCGTTCGCCGACCTCCTGCTGGCGCAGCCGGAAGTGGCGCCGGCCGGGCTCGGCGCGCGCGATTCGCTGCGGCTGGAAGCCGGACTGTGCCTTTATGGCAACGACATCGACGAGCTCACCTCGCCGGTCGAAGCCGGCCTCGCCTGGGTGATCGGCAAGCGCCGCCGCGGGGCGTGGGACTTCCCCGGCGCGGCGGTGATCCGTGACCAGTTGGAGGCGGGCACCATCTCCCGTTTGCGCGTCGGCATCCGTCCGGAGGGACGCGCCCCGGCCCGCGCGCTCGTTGACATCGTCGCCGATGACGGCACCGGGGCGGGCGTCATCACCTCCGGCGGATTCTCGCCGACGCTGAATGCGCCGATCGCCATGGGCTATGTGCGCCGCACCCTCGCCGCCACCGGCACCCGTGTGTTCGTGATGGTGCGCGGCAGGCAGTTGCCGGCCGCCGTAGTGCCGCTGCCCTTCGTCCCCCACCGCTATGTCCGCTGAACAGGAAACCATCCAATGCCCAGCAAGCGCACGGACAAACGCTACACCAAGGAACATGAATGGGTGGCACTCGATGGCGACCTCGCCACAATCGGCATCACCGACCACGCGCAGGAGCAATTGGGCGACGTGGTGTTCGTGGAACTGCCGGAGCTGAGCCGCGAGGTCGTCGCCGGCGAAGCCTGCGCCGTGGTGGAGAGCGTGAAGGCCGCCTCCGACATCTTCGCCCCGCTGACCGGCAAGGTCGTGGAGACCAATCCGGGGATCATCGACGATCCGGCGCTGGTGAACTCCGACGCGGAAGGCGAGGGCTGGTTCTTCCGCCTGGAGATCGACGACACCGCCGCCTTCGAGGCGCTGTTGGATGAAGACGCCTACAACGAATATCTGGAGACGCTCGACTGATGGACGCCGTCTTTCCCCCGCGGGCCGACTCCGCATTGGCCGAGCTCGCCGAACTGGAAGCGGCGGACGGCTTCGTGACGCGGCATATCGGCCCGTCGCCCGCCGACATCGCCGCGATGCTGCACCTGGTCGGCGCGGCAACGTTGGAGGATCTGGCGGCCAGGACGGTGCCGGCGGCGATCCGCAGCCGCCGTGCGCCCGAGCTGCCGGCGCCATTGGACGAAGCCGGTGTGCTTGCCGAGTTGCGGGCGCTGGCCGGCCGCAACGGGGGCAAGAAATCGCTGATCGGCATGGGCTATCACGGGACGCTCACGCCGCCGGTGATCCAGCGCAACGTGCTGGAGAATCCCGGCTGGTACACCGCCTACACGCCATACCAGGCGGAGATCGCGCAGGGCCGGCTGGAGGCGCTGCTGAATTTCCAGACGGTGATCTGCGAACTCACCGGCATGGAGATCGCCAACGCCTCGCTGCTGGACGAGGCGACCGCCGCGGCGGAAGCGATGGCGATGGCGCATGCCATCAGCAAGTCGAAATCCGATGTGCTGGCCGTGGCGACGGATTTGCATCCGCAGACCCGCGCGGTGCTGGCGACGCGGGCAAAACCGATCGGCGTGGCGCTGGTGGATGTGGCGCCAGGCGACCCCGCGGCGATCGGTGCGGCGCGGCCGTTCGCGCTGGTGCTGCAATATCCCGGCACGACCGGGGCGCTGCGCGTGCTGTCGGCGGAGATCGGTGCGGCGCACGACGCGGACGCGCTGGCGATCGTCGCGGCCGATCCGTTGGCGCTGGCGGTGCTGACGCCGCCGGGCGAGATGGGGGCCGACATGGTGGTGGGTTCGGCGCAGCGCTTTGGCGTGCCGATGGGCTTTGGCGGCCCGCATGCCGGGTTCTTCGCCACGCGCGACGCGTTCAAGCGGCACATGCCGGGGCGGCTGGTCGGCGTGTCGGTGGACGCCGGCGGGGCGCCGGCCCTGCGGCTGGCGCTGCAGACGCGCGAGCAACACATTCGGCGCGAGAAGGCGACGTCGAACATCTGCACGTCGCAGGTGCTGCTGGCGGTGATCGCCGGATTCTACGCGGTGTGGCACGGGCCGGAGGGGCTGAAGCGCATCGCGCGCCGGGTGAACCTGGGCGCGCGGCTGCTCGCCGGCGCGGCGCTGCGTGGCGGCCATCGGCTGCGTCACGCGGCGTTCTTCGACACGATCGTGGTGGAATGTGGCGACGCGGACGTGCTGCTGCGCGCGGCGCTGGCGGCCGGATTCAACCTGCGGCGGGTGGACGATGCCGCCGTGGGCATCGCGCTGGACGAGACCGTGACGGGCGAAGAGCTGGCGCGGCTGGCGTCGGTGCTGGGAGCCGAGTTGGACGGCGCGGCGCCGAGCATTCCGGCCGAGCTGCCGCGCCATACGTTCCCGCTGGAACAGGCCGTGTTCAACCAGTACCGCGCCGAGCATGAGATGCTGCGCTACCTGAAGCGGCTGGAGCACAAGGATATCGCGCTGAACCGCAGCATGATTCCGCTGGGTTCCTGCACGATGAAGCTGAACGCGACGGCGGAGATGATGCCGATCTCCTGGCCCGGCTTCGCCGACATCCATCCGTTCGCACCGGAAGACCAGACCGAAGGCTATGCGACGCTGATCCACCGGCTGGCCGAGTGGCTGCAGAACATCACGGGCTTTGCCGCGGTCACGCTGCAGCCGAACGCCGGCTCGCAGGGCGAGTATGCCGGGCTGCTGACGATTCGCGCCTGGCACGAATCACGCGGCGAGGGCCGGCGGGACGTGTGCCTGATCCCGTCCTCGGCGCACGGCACGAATCCGGCCAGCGCGGCGATGGCAGGGTTGCGCGTGGTGGTGGTAGGCTGCGACCGTGACGGCAATGTCGATCTTGCCGACCTGCGCGCCAAGGCGGCGCTGCATCGCGACCGGCTGGCGGCGCTGATGGTGACCTATCCGTCCACCCATGGCGTGTTCGAAGCGGCGATCCGCGACATCTGCGCCGTGGTGCATGATGCGGGCGGGCAGGTTTACATGGACGGCGCCAATTTGAACGCGCAGGTGGGGCTGACCTCGCCGGCGACGATCGGCGCGGATGTGTGCCACCTGAACCTGCACAAGACGTTCTGCATTCCGCATGGCGGCGGCGGTCCGGGCGTGGGGCCGATCGGCGTCGCGGCGCATCTGGCGCCGTTCCTGCCGAACCATCCGCTGCGCGCCGATGCCGGGCCGGCGACGGGGTTCGGGCCGGTGTCGGCGGCGCCGTTCGGCTCGGCGCTGATCCTGCCGATCTCCTATGCCTATATCCGCATGATGGGCGCGGCGGGGCTGACGCGCGCGACCGAGGTGGCGATCCTGAGCGCCAATTACGTGGCGCAGCGACTGCGCGGCGCGTATCCGGTGCTGTATTCCGGCCCGGGCGGCATGGTGGCGCACGAGTGCATCATTGACTGCCGCCACTTCCAGGCCGAGGCCGGCGTGATGGTGGAGGACATCGCCAAGCGGCTGATGGATTTCGGTTTTCACGCCCCGACCATGTCCTGGCCGGTGGCCGGCACGCTGATGATCGAGCCGACGGAAAGCGAGTCCAAGGCCGAGCTGGACCGGTTCTGCGAGGCGATGATCGCGATCCGTGGGGAGATCGCGGCGATCGCGGCGGGAAAACTGGACCGGGCGGACAATCCGCTGAAGCACGCGCCGCACACGGCGCGCGAGGTGATGGCGGAGGTGTGGACGCACGGCTATTCGCGCGCGCAGGCGGCGTTTCCGTTGCCTTGGGTGGCGGGCACGAAATACTGGCCGCCGGTGCAGCGGGTGGACAACGTGTATGGCGACCGGAATTTGATGTGCACCTGCGCGCCGCCGGAGGCTTACGCAGCCGCGGCGGAGTAGTGCCGAGTATGGAACGTGATAAGGTCTCCAACGCAAGGCTGGCGCTGCCAGGATCGCACGGTCACTTCTGGAGTTGCACAAGGAGCATGCAACGTTCGCGCGGCATTATGAGGAAATTCGCTTCCGGTTTGCGCAGCTCACGGTGACGCTGGCAGCGATTCTTGTTGGCCTGTCCGGGCTTTCGTAAACTTCGATCCACAGCGCCGGGTTGACCAGGCTTGTCTCGATCTGCATCATCTTCCTTGGGATATCCGGAATTTTGATAACGCAGAAAGGCATCGAACGAACCGGCGGGTCTGCGACAATCAGTCGAGCCTGTCGCCGCGCTTGCAGCGACCTCGTGAGCGGGCTCAATCCAATAAACATTGAGCAGTTGCATCAGACGGCAAGCGATCATCACAACGGAAGCGGGCCGATTGCGAGGGTGATGCACCGGGTTCGCACGGGCGCGTATTCTGGGCAATGATTCATCTGTTGCTTGTGGTTCTCGGAGCGGCCATGCTTTTGATGCGGCGTCTGTGGCAACAACCGCAGTCGTCACCATGTTGGCCTGCCTCGCCTGCAGGGGAGTTCCCGCCGGGGTTTTTCTGCTACTGCCGCCCGTCATTGATTGTGCGGTCGATCTCTGAACCGCTCGCTCCGGCAACACCGGTAATGCCTGTGGAAACCGCCCGCTCTGCCCGCGCCGCCGCACGAACCGCTCCACCGGACCAATCCACCGGACCACTCCACCGGGCGAGCCTCGCCACAGCCGCGGCCCGTGTGCGTATCTCTGACATATCCAGTTATTCCCATTGACACACACCCCCCGCCATGCTACACGCCATGCGCGCTACGCAACCCGCCACGAAAGACCGCGCCGTATCCGTCCCGCCATGATGCACGATCCACTCACCACTCCGG
>DATLQW010000142.1:0-17672 GCA_035535035.1 Acetobacteraceae bacterium | reverse complement strand
GGCCACCGCGTCGATGGCGGCGTCGTTACGGGCGAGCAGTGCCTCGGGCGTGTCGTTGACCGGCGGCGGCAGGACGGCCGCGAGGGCGTGGACGAGCTGGTAATGAGCTGGCGGGCGGAGGCCGAGGCGTGGGGTGAGGTGCGTGATGTTATCTGACATGACAAGGAAAATCGGTGATGGGCCGGTTTGGGGGCACCCGCGGACCCAACAGCGGCGGCAGCGGGTCGCATGGGCTGAACGGGCGGATTCGGCGCGGCTGGGACCTTTGATGGCTGGTTCTCGCGGCGCCTTCCCTTTTTCTCGTGGGTCTTACGGATAGTAGGACGATGGTCAGCCTCTTCGTCTTCTGCGTCTGCCCTGGCCGCCACCACGTCCAGTTCCTGAAGCACTGCTTCCTTCGAGCGCAGGGTCAGCGGGTCCGTTGGGTCCCGAGGAACCCGGTACTCCATGAAAACATGTTTCCTTCCGACGTTGGGATTTGGGACAAGGGTAGTGCCCGGTGCGTTCGTCCCGAGGTTAAAGGAGCAGGTGCCGAGACCTCATCGGCCTTCCGCCGGATCAGGGTGCCGATGGGAAACAACCCCACGCGAACGGCTTCAGATACCGGAAGGATGAGGGTGCGACGACGAACGGTGCCTTCCGCCGGGGCACATGGAGTCCGGTAGGCGACGTCTGAACCAGTTCTGAACGTGGAATATTTTGCGCACCGGCCTGAGACAGTCATTGCGAGACGCGCAGCGACGAAGCAATCTACCGCCCGGGAGGCCGCCGCTCGCCAGCCGATGGCTGCTCGCCGCTGTCGCTCCGCGTGATGACAGATTGGAGAAGCCAATGATCGAGGTTCCGACGCAGCAGATCGCCGGCGTGTACCATCGCCGCATCGGCGACATCGTGGTCACCGCGCTGTCCGACGGCTATCTGGATGGCACGATGGAGGTGCTGCAGAACATCGCCCCCGCCGATGCAACACGCATGCTGGACGACGCGTTCCGTCCCGGGCGGCGCACCTCGGTGAACGCCTACCTGGTATATTCGGCCGGGCGGCTGGCGCTGATCGAGACCGGGTCGGGCGACTACCTGCTGCCCACCGCCGGCAAGCTGCAACAGAATTTGCGAGCCGCGGGGGTCGATCCGGGGGCGATCGAGCGGGTGATCCTGACGCACATGCATCCGGACCACTCGGCCGGGCTGACCGATCCGAAAACGGGCGCAAGACTGTTTCCCAATGCCGAGCTGGTGGTGCATGAGAACGAGCCGCGCCACTGGCAGGACGACGCGGCGATGGCGCGGGCGAGCGAACGCGCGAAGAGGCTGTATTTCCAGTGCGCCCGAGAGCAGATGGCGCCGTATCACAACATGACGCACAGCTTCGCCGGCAGCGTCGAGGTGTTCCCCGGCGTCACGTCGGTGCCGCTGCACGGGCACACGCCGGGGCATAGCGGCTATATGGTGTCGTCGGGTAAGGACTCGCTGCTGATCTGGGGCGACATCGTGCACGTGCCGGAAATCCAGGTGCCGCGGCCGGACGTGACGATCGAGTTCGATACCGATCCGCACGCCGCGGCGGCGACGCGCAAGCGGGTGTTCGACATGGTGGCGACGGACCGGCAGTTGATCGCCGGGATGCACGTGCATTTCCCCGGCTTCGCGCACGTGGCCAGGCACGGCGACGGCTACGCGATGGTGCCGGAGCCATGGGACCAGGCGTTCGGGGGGTGAGGTGAGAAAAGGGAACAATGTCTCCCCCTCCGCTTGCGGGAGGGGGAGACTTCCTCATGCCTGCGTCAGCCCCCGATCGCACCCTGAGTTTCGACGTACAGCGCGTACACCGATTGGCTTGCGGCCATGAACAGCCGGTTGCGCTTGCGTCCGCCGAAGCAGACATTGGCGCAACGTTCCGGCAGAAGAATCCGTCCGATCAGCGTGCCGCCCGGCGCGAACACCGCCACGCCATCCTGGTCCGGTCCACCGGAGAAGCCGCACCACACATTGCCCTGGGTGTCGCAGCGGATGCCGTCCGCGTAGCCCGGCATCGCGTCGAAGAACACGCGGCCGTTCGCCAGCTTCGTGCCGTCCGCCACCACGTCATAGACATGCACTGTCTTTGGCCCGGCGCCGGGCGTGTCCACCACATAAAGCCGCGACTCGTCGGGCGAGAAGCACAGCCCGTTCGGCCGCGCCATGTCGCCCACGGCGATCGTCAGCGCTCCGTTCGCCGGGTCCAGCCGATAGACGCGGAACGGGAGCTCCTGCGGCATCGCGTGTCCCAGGTAGTTGCCGCGCGTGCCGGCGCCGTTGTCGCTGAACCAGATCGAACCATCCGACTTCACCACGACGTCGTTTGGCCCGGTCAGCCGCTTGCCCGCGAAACTGTCGGCAAGCAGGGTGACGGTGCCGTCGTATTCGGTGCGGGTGAGATGCTGCGTGTCATGCTCGCAGGTGACCAGCCGCCCCTGGCGATCGCGCGTGTTGCCGTTGGCGTAATGCGACGGCTCGCGAAATACGCTGATTCCGCCGTCGGTTTCGTCCCAGCGCAGGATGCGGTCGTTGGGGATGTCGCTGAACAGCAGATAGCGGCCGTCGCCGAACCAGACCGGGCCTTCGGTGAAGCGGAATCCTGTGGCGATCCGCTCGATCGCCGCGTTGCCGAGCACCAGCGGCTGGAAGCGCGGATCGAGCCAGACGATGCCGGGATCGGGATAGCGTATCGGCGCCGTTGACTGCCAACGGGATCCGCCGCTCCCCGATCCGGTTTCCGGCCCCAGGGCGGTGTGCCTGAACCTGCATGTCGCGCTGCCGATCGTCATGTCGCGTTTCCTTTCCCGCCTTCGAATTGCACAACCATCATGCCAAAGGTTGTGCGATCGGCAAGGTTGCAACGGAGAACGCCGGATCGAGGGCGGTGTCCCGGCGGGTTGGCATTACGCGATCGATATCGTCGCGCAGTCGATGAACCAGCGCCGCACCGGGATGCAGCCGGTTGCTTGTTTCGTCATCGCGCGTGGATTGAGACCGTGCACGATGAACCGGCGGGCGCTTCGTTCACCACGATGGCGTGGGCCTGTTGCAGCAGCGTCAGTTGTTCCGATGCATCGGACGTTGCATGCCGGCCACGGCGGACGCCGCGGCGACGGTTGGTGAGAACCCGGAATGCGGATATCCTGACTGAAGAAGACATGGTCCGAAGGAAACCTCATGACTGCCCCTGATCGCCTGCGCGCCCTGTTGGCCGAGCCCGGCTTTGTTGTCATGCCCGCGGTCTGGGACGGGCTGACCGCCAAACTCTCCGCGGCCGCCGGCTTCAAGACGGCGTTCCTCTCCGGTTCCTGCGTCGCGGCAAGCCGCCTGGGCGGGCCGGACCTGGATCTGATCTCCTTTGGGGAGATGTTCGATTCCTTCAACATGGTGCACGGCGCGGCGCCGGAGACGCTGATCCTGGCGGATGGCGATCATGGTTACGGCAACGCCATGAACGTGCAACGTACCGTGCGCGCATACGGGCGTGCGGGCGCCGCCGCGATTTTGATCGAGGACAAGATCACGCCGCGCGCGCTTACCGCTACCGGCAAGCCGTGCCTGCCGCATGAGGATGCGCGGATGAAACTGCGCGCGGCAGTGGAAGCGGCGAAGGATTCTGGCATCCTGATCCTGGCGCGCACCGATTGCCGGCCGACGCAGGGTATCGACGAGGCGGTGAGGCGAATCGAGATGTATGTGCGAGAAGGCGCCGACATCCTGTTCCTGGATTCCCCCGCCGATGACGGGGAGATCAGCCGGGCGGTCGCGGCGGCCTCCGGGCGTCCGTCGTTCGCGGTGCTGTCTCCCGGGGCACCGCGAGCGACGCCGTCGCGCGAACAGGCCGCGGTGCTCGGCTTTAAGATCGGCACCTATCCGACAGGCATGCTGTCGCCGGCGACGGCCGGAATAAAGGCCGGGCTGGCGGCGTTGGTTGCCGGTGAAGCGGAGGCGTCCAGCGCGCTGCCTGCTGCGGAGCTGCGGGCGACCCTGGGCTATCCGGATTACGATGCCCATGCAAAACGCTTTATCGTTGGTGGGTAACCCGGCACGACGTCGTCGCGTGGCGAATCCTTTCGGAGCAGACCTTTAGTGCGGACGACCCGGTTGTGTTGTTCCCGTTATGGAACGTCATGCCGGTCTCGGCTTGCTGCAGCATGACGGCCGGCTGGCGAGGGTGGCCGGCCGGCTGCATCCGGGCGGTTCGAGCCGGACAGGCGCCTGGCTTGCGGTAGCGGGGTGGCGTCAAATTGTGCAATGCAGCATAAAAGGCGCACAGATTGCCTCGGGCGCAGCATTTGCGCCGTACCACTGATCAAGCGCTGCCTCTCCAGGCGCTTGTTGGGACCCGTTAGGACGCCGCTAGCCGTTTCATAGGCGTCGCGCGCAGGGCGGTGGCATGTGGCTTGCTACCCCTGTTCCGCTGCATCGCCCTGGGTCCGTCGCGGCTGCGATGGGCCTTGTGCCGTCCTGGGTAACCGCATGATCCGACCTGCGTCTCGTCGCGCCATGAAACTCGGCGCTTTCGTGCATGAAACCGGCCAGCACGTCGCCGCGTGGCGCCACCCGGGCGCCTATACCGGCTCCGGCGTCGATTTCGCCCAGGCGGTGGACGTTGCCCGTACGGCGGAACGCGGCAAGTCCGACCTGCTGTTCCTCGCCGACGGTGCCGCGGTGAGCATGTTCGGCTCCGACGACGCGCGCGGCCGCATGGGCAAGGTCGTCAAGTTCGAGCCGATCACGTTGCTATCGGCACTCGCGGCGGTCACGCGGCATCTTGGGCTGGTTGCGACCGCCACCACCACCTACAACGAGCCCTATACGCTTGCGCGCCAGTTCGCCTCGCTGGACCAGATCAGCGGCGGACGCGCCGGCTGGAACCTTGTGACATCGAACAACGAGGCCGAAGCGCTCAATTATAACCGCGAGCAGCATTATGCGCATGCCGACCGGTATGACCGTGCGGTGGAATTCGCGGAGGTGGTGGTTGGCCTGTGGGACAGTTGGGAAGACGATGCGTTCGTCCGCGACCAAAAGAGCGGGGTGTTCTTCGACCCCGGCAAGCTGCACGCGCTGAACCATCGTGGGACGCATTTCTCGGTTCGCGGTCCGTTGAACGTCGCACGATCGCCGCAGAGCCGGCCGGTGCTGGTGCAGGCCGGCGCATCCGATACCGGTCGCGAACTTGCCGCGCGCACCGCGGAACTGGTGTTCACCGCACAGACGACGTTCGAACAGGGCAGGGAGTTCTATGCCGATCTGCGCTCGCGGCTGGCGCGCTATGGCCGCAGCCAGGACGCCGTGAAGATCATGCCGGGCTTCTACCCGGTGGTCGGCCGCACCGAGACCGAGGCAAGGGAAAAATTCGATGTCCTGCAGTCGCTGATCCATCCCAGCGTCGGCGTGGCGGTGCTGGAGCACACGATCGGCATACCCGACCTCGGTACATATCCGCTTGACGGCCCGGTGCCGGAGATGCCGGACACCAACGGCCCGCTCAGCCGGCAACGCCTGCTGCTCGAGGCGGCGCGCCGCGACAGGCTGACCTTGTGGGAACTGTGCCTGCTGAACGCCGGGCCACGCGGGCATCTGATGGCGGTCGGCACGCCGGGCCAGATCGCCGACGTCATGGAGCATTGGTTCAACGACGGCGCGGCCGACGGATTCAACGTGATGCCGGCCTGGCTTCCCGGCTCGCTGACCGATTTCGTGGACATGGTCATCCCGGAGCTGCAACGCCGCGGTCTGTTCAGGACGGAGTATGAAGGCATGACATTGCGCGAGAATCTCGGCCTGCCCAATGCAGTGAACCGGTGGCAGAAGCAGCCGGAGGCAGCGGAATGAGCGCGGTGCCACCGCTCAGCCGGCGCCGCTTCGGCGTGCTGACCGGCGGTTCCCTGCTCGCTTCCGGGATGCGCGCGCAGGCGGCGGAGCCGAACACCTTCGTCAGCGGCTTCGGCCTGCCGGCGAACCTGGATCCGCATCAGGTGTTTGACGTGCCGATGCAGGCGCTGATGTTGAATGCCTACGACAATTTGTATCGCTACGAAGGCGACCCGCCCAGGATCGTGCCGTGGCTGGCGCAGAGCCACAGCGTGTCGGCCGACGGGCTGACCTGGGAATTCAACCTGCGGCCCGGCATCAGGTTCCATGACGGCAGCGAGATGACGGCCGATGACGCGGTGTATAGTTTCCGGCGCATGCTGGCGCTGGCCATGGCACCCGCCGCCGCGTTCCTGCCGATCCTGAAGCCGGACAAGGTCACCGCGCCGGGCAAGCTGACGGTGCGGTTCGAACTGAACAGCGTCTATGCGCCGTTCTTTGCGGCGATTCCCTGTGTGAGCATCGTCAACCCGCGGCAGATTCGCGCCAACGAGAAGAACGGCGACTGGGGCCGCACGTGGCTGGCTTCCAACACCGCGGCATCCGGCGCCTATCGCATCGATCCGGCGAGCTATCGCCCGCTGGAGCAGCTCGACCTGGAGATCTTCGACGGCCATTTCATGGGCTGGAAAGACAACACCAGGCCGGTCAGCAAGATCGCCAACCGCCCGACGCAGGAGACTTCCACGCGCATCCTGGCGCTGCTGAACGGCTCGCTCGACTGCACCGATACCAACCTGCCGGCCGACCAGGTCGATCGCATCAATGCCTCGAAGATCGCCTATGTCCAGAAGGACGTGGTGATGCGGACGTTCATCATCCGCATGAACAACACCAGGCCGCCGTTCGACAACCTGAATGCGCGCCGCTGCTTCGCGCATGCCTTCGACTACATGGGATTCATCAACGACATCCTCGACGGTTACGCGACGCGCGACCCCTATCCGATGCCGAACACGCTGTGGGGCTGCCCGAAGGATGCGAAGGGCTACGACTTCGATATGGCCAAGGCCAGGACGTACATGGCCAAGGCGATGGCCGAAGGCGCGCCGATGAAGCGGCCGATCGAGTTCCATGTGCAATCGGAAAACGAGCAATGCGTGCAGAGCGCGCAGTTGTTCCAGAGCAACCTGGCGGAGATCGGCGTCAACCTGAAGATTGTCGGCGACATCTGGAGCAATCTGACGCGGTTGGCGCGCAAGCCGGAGACCACGCCGGATATGTGGGTGCACTGGGTCAGCACGTATTTCGTCGATCCGGAGAACTGGGTCGGGCAGATGTACGACAGCCGGTTTCACGGCACCTGGAAGGCTTCCAGCTACTACACCAACGCGAAGGTGGATGCGCTGCTGCGGCGGGCCCGCGGCACCATAAGCCAGGACGCGCGGGCACCGCTGTATGAGGCGGCGATCCGCCAGATCATGCAGGACTGCCCGGACATCTGGATCTACAACTCGATGCAGCTCCAGGGCCTGAACAGGCGTGTCAAGGGCCGTCGTTTCTGCACGGTCGGCCAGGGGCAGGAAATTCGCTGGATCACGCTGGCGACCTGATGCTGCGCTTCGTGCTGCGGCGATGTGGGCTGGCACTGCCGTCGCTGTTCGGCCTGCTGGTTATCACGTTCCTGATGATCCGGCTGGTGCCGTCCGATCCGGCCGCGGCGATGGCCGGCGATGACGCTACCCCGCAGCAGATCGCTCTGTTGCGCCATCAATACGGCTTCGACCGGCCGATCTGGGAGCAGTTCGGCGTCTATCTGGGCAAGATCGCCCGGTTCGACCTGGGCGAAAGCGCATTTTCCCACCGGCCGATCGCGTTGGATATCGCGCAACGCCTGCCCGCGACGCTGGAACTGATCGTCGTGTCGCTGCTGCTGTCGGTGGGCATCGGCGTGCCGCTCGGGGTATTCGCGGCGCTGCGCTATAACCAGGGGGCGGATTACCTGCTGCGGATAGTCTCCGTGCTCGGGGTCGCGGTGGCGGCGTTCTGGCTCGCCATCATGCTGCAACTGCTGTTTTCGATGCAGCTCGGCTGGCTGCCGCTGCGTGGCGAGTTGGCGGAAGCGACCGCCCCGCCGGCGCGCGTCACCGGTTCGATCCTGCTGGACAGCGTGATCGACGGCCGCTGGGACGCATTGGTGGACGCATTGCGGCACCTGGTGCTTCCCGCGGTGACCCTGGCATTTGGCAGCCTCGCCAGTATCGTGCGCTTCACGCGTGCCGGCGTGCTGGAGACGCTGCAGAACGACTTCGTGTTCTATGAACGGGCGATGGGCTATCGCCGCTCCCGGCTGATCTGGCTGTATGTTCTGCGCAACTCGGTCACCGCGACGGTGACGCAGATCGGCCTGCTGTTCGGCAGCCTGATAGCCGGCGGTGTCGTGGTGGAGGCGATCTTCGACTGGCCCGGCATCGGCAGCTACACGGTGCAGGCGATCCTGACCGGGGATCGCCAGGTGATGCTCGCGGTCACCTTGCTGATCGGTGCGATCTACGCGGCGGTGAACATCGTCACCGACGTGGTGCATGGCCTGATCGATCCGCGGCTGCTGGATCGGCCATGACTCCCATCCTGCGCAAACTCTCGCGCGACCTGCCCGCGATGTTCGGCCTGGCGATCGTGCTGATCGTTTTGCTGGTGGCGATCCTCGGCCCGCTGCTTGCGCCGTATCCCGGCGATGCCGCGGCTTCCCATCTGCTGCGGCGGTTGAAGCCGCCCAGCGAAGGCTTTCCGTTCGGCACGGACAATCTCGGCCGCGACATTCTGTCGCGCGTCATCCTTGGCGCACGCGGCGCCCTGGAAGTGCCGCTGGTCGTCGTGGGAATTGCCATGACGATCGGCGTGCCGCTCGGCCTGGTCGCGGGTTACCGCCGAGACTGGGTATCCGAATCGATCATGCGGTTCACCGACGCGGTGCTGGCGATCCCGCAACTCGTGCTCGCGCTGGCCCTGGCACAATTGCTCACCCCGTCGCTGCAGAGTGCGATGCTGGCGCTGTCGCTGACCTACTGGCCGTTCTTCACCCGCATCGTCTATGCCGAAACCCGCCGGCTGACCGGGTCGGTGTTCGTCGATGCGCTGCGCGGCATCGGCGCGGGCGGCACGCGCATCGTGTTCCTGCACATCCTGCCGAATACGATCTCACCGGTGATCGTGCGCGCCACGATCGGCCTCGGCTTCACGATCCTGGTTGCCGCAGTGCTGGGGTTCCTGGGGATGGGTGCGACTCCGCCGGCACCGGATTGGGGCCTGGCCATCGCCGAGAGCCGCAGCTACCTGCCGACCTGCTGGTGGTTCGCCACCTTCCCCGGCCTCGCCATTCTGCTCACCGTGATGGGCTTCAACCTGCTGGGCGACGGGCTGCGCGACCTGGTCGATCCGCGACTGCGGCGTTCGCGATGATTCCGCTGCTGCGCATCCGTGACCTGCGCGTCTCGATCCGCACCGACGCGGGCGTCGCGTCGATACTGGACGGGGTGGATCTCAGCCTCGAGCGTGGCCGCATCCTGGGCGTGGCCGGCGAATCCGGCTGCGGCAAATCGACGTTGATCCGCACGATCATGGGCATCCTGCCCAACAACGCGCGGGTGGAGTCCGGCGAGGTCATGTTCGAGGGCGAGGACCTGCTGGTGTTCTCCGAGGCCGAGTTGAATGGCCAGGTCCGCGGCAGCCGGATCGGCTTCATCCCGCAGGATCCGCTGCTGGCGTTGAACCCGGTGTTCAAGGTCGGCACGCAGTTGCTGGAGATCATGCGCGACCACGCGCCGGAAGACGGGCTGCGCGGTCGTGCGCGGGGCCGCGCGCACGTGCGGCGGCTGATCCACCTGCTGCAACGCATGCAAGTGCCGGATCCGGAAACCGCACTGGAGCGCTATCCGCACCAATTCTCCGGCGGCCAGCGTCAGCGCCTGCTGATCGCGGCGGCGTTGGCCTGCGCGCCCGGACTGGTCGTCGCCGACGAGCCGACAACGGCGCTGGACGTCACGACCCAGCGCGAGATTCTCAACCTGCTGCGTGAAGTGGTGGAAGAGTTCGGCATTTCGCTGCTGTTCGTCACGCATGATTTCGGTGTGGTCGCGGAGCTGTGCGACGACCTCTGCGTCATCTATGCCGGCCAGACGGTCGAGGCCGGCCTGGCCGGCGCCATCCTTTCCGCCCCGGCCCACCCCTACACCGAGGCCTTGCTCGCGTGCCATCCTGACCGGACGATCGGATTCCAGGGTATTCCCGGCAGCGTGCCGTCACCTCTGGCGCCGCCCCCGGGCTGCCGCTTCGCGCCGCGCTGCGCATTCGCGGTGCCGGTTTGCTCCGCCGCGCCGCCGCCGGCCATGTCGCGGTCGGGTGCGTCGGTCAAGTGCGTGCGGTACGCATGAGCGACGCAACGCCCATCGTCGAACTGCGCAACCTATCGGTGCGGCTGGGTGGGTCGAAATCCTGGCTGCGCCGTGGCGTCCCACCAGTACAGGCGGTCAACGATGTCAGCCTGTGCCTGCGGTGCGGCGAGGTGCTGGGGCTGATCGGCGAGTCCGGTTCCGGCAAAACGACGCTGGGCCGCACTGTGCTGGGGCTGCAACGCGAAACTTCGGGCGAGATCCTGCTGGACGGCCGCCAGGTCGGCGGCCTGGCATCGCAACAGGCGCGCCGCGTGCGCCGCGCCATCCAATACGTGCACCAGGACGCCGCGGCGGCGCTGGACCCGTGGTGGAGCATCGGCCGGACATTGCGGGAAGGTTTGGCGATCCATGGCGTGGGCGATGCCGGCGAACGGCCGCAACGCGTCGGGGCGATCCTGTCCGCGGTCGGACTCGACGGTACT
Source organism: Acetobacteraceae bacterium (assembly GCA_035535035.1). Classification (GTDB taxonomy): domain Bacteria; phylum Pseudomonadota; class Alphaproteobacteria; order Acetobacterales; family Acetobacteraceae; genus JASHVB01. Next base: position 6,958 of record DATLQW010000142.1, on the reverse strand, counting down.
GCCGCCCGTCGCTACCCGCACGAATTCTCCGGCGGGCAACTGCGCCGTATCGCACTGGCGCGCATCCTGTTGCTGGAGCCGCGCGTGCTGATCCTGGATGAACCGACCTCGGGCCTGGACATGTCGGTGCAGGCGACAGTGCTCAACCTGTTGCTGGAGCTGCGGCGGCGCCTGTCGCTGACCTATCTGTTCATCTCGCACGATCTGTCGGTGGTGCAGCGGCTCGCCGACCGCGTGGCGATCATGTATCGCGGGCAGATTGTCGAGACCGCGCCCACACGCGACGTGTTCGCGCGCCCGGTGCATCCTTACACGCAAACCCTGCTGGCCGCCGCTCCGCGCGTGGGCCGCCGCGTCGGGGCGGGGATTGCGCCAGGCCGCCACGCGGTGGCGGAGGAAGCCCGCCCGATGCCCGCCGACATCAGCACGCAGGGCTGACTGGCGCTGCCCATAGTGCGCCGCGGCGCGCATCCGCCACGGTTGTCCGGGGGCAACGGCCCGAACAGGGGCGGCGGGATGCCGGCCGGCGCGCCGGCACGGTTCGAGCGATTGCCCTGGGAGCGGACGGAACTTTGCTTGACACGACACCGCGTCTTCCTGCCAGACTGGAAGCCGCCGCATGGAGGGTTCCCCAGCACTGCCCCGCTTGACCCCGCCGACCCGGACGACGATTCCTGCCGCCCCCCGTGCCGGGGTGGTCTGGCCGGGTTTGGCGGAGCTTGGTCGATGACCCTGACGGAGCGCGGCAACACAACCGTAACTGGCCGCAAGCGGCTGCACGTGATCACCTGGGGTTGCCAGATGAACGTGTATGACAGCGCCCGTATGGCCGATATCCTCGCGCCGCTGGGTTATGCCCCGGCGGAGGCGGCTGATGGCGCCGACATGGTGATCCTCAACACCTGCCACATCCGCGAAAAGGCGGCGGAGAAGGTGTTCTCCGAGCTGGGGCGCCTGCGCCGGTTGCAGCAAGCGCGGGCCGCCGAGGGCGGGCGGATGATCCTGGCGGTCGCCGGCTGCGTCGCGCAGGCGGAAGGCGCGGAAATCCTGGCGCGCGCGCCATTCGTGGACATCGTGTTCGGGCCGCAGACCTATCACCGGCTGCCGGAAATGGTCGCACGCGCGGCACGGACCGCCCATGGGGACAAGGCCGGCGCAGTGATCGACACCGATTTCCCGGCGGAGCAGAAATTCGACTTTTTGCCGGAGGCGTCGGCGCCGCAGGGCGTCTGCGCCTTCCTCACCATCCAGGAAGGCTGCGACCGGTTCTGCAGCTTCTGCGTCGTGCCGTACACCCGCGGCGCCGAGCAAAGCCGCCCGGTCGCCGCGATCATCGCCGAAGCCCGCCGCCTGATCGCCCAGGGCGCCCGCGAAATCACCTTGCTCGGGCAGAACGTCAACGCCTGGCACGGCGAGGCACCGGATGGGGGCGCCTGGGGCCTCGGCCGGCTGATCCGCGCACTGGCGGACCTGCCCGGGCTGTTGCGGCTGCGCTATGCCACCTCTCACCCGCGCGACATGACCGATGAGCTGCTCGCGACGCATCGCGACGTGCCGGCGCTGATGCCGTTCCTGCACCTGCCGGTGCAGGCCGGATCCGATCGCGTGCTGGCGGCGATGAACCGTCGGCATACGGCGGCGGACTACATGCGGATCGTGGACCGGCTGCGCTCGGCCCGGCCGGACCTGGCGCTGTCGTCGGACTTCATCGTCGGCCATCCCGGCGAGACGGCCGCCGATTTCGCCGCCACGCTCGACCTGGTGGGCGCGGTAGGTTTTGCCCAGGCATACAGTTTCCGCTACTCGCCGCGCCCCGGCACGCCGGCCGCCGGTGCCCCCGGCCAGGTGCCGGAACCGGAGAAGCAGCGCCGGTTGCAGGAGCTGCAAGCGCTGCTCCGCGCGCAGCAGGCGCGGTTCAATGCCGATTGCGTCGGGCGGACGTTGCCGGTCCTGTTCACCGGCCCCGGCCGCCATCCAGGCCAGATCGTCGGGCGTTCACCGTTTCTTCAGCCAGTGCATGCAATCGGTCCGGCCGAGCTGGCCGGCACCGAAACGGCAGTGGAGATTGTCGCCGCCCTCCCCAATTCTCTGTCTGCAACCCTCGTGAAGGAGCGAGCCTGCGCTTGAGCCAGACCAGTTTCATCGCGTCTTCCACCCCTCCCGCGTCCGGCGGCAAGGCCGTGACGCTGCAATTCTCCGACAACACGCTGTTGCCGCTGCTGCTGGGTGACCACGACCGTCACCTGGTGCGGATTGAGCAAGCGATGGGCGTGCGGCTGTCGTGTCGGGGCAACCGCGTGGCGATCGCCGGGGACGCGGCGCGCGTGGATGCGGCGCAAAGCATGCTGCAAGGCCTGTGGCGACGGCTGGAACGCGGCGAAAGCGTCGGGCGGACGGAGGTGGAGACGGCGATCCGGCTGGCGGAAGCGGACAGCGACCCGCGGCTGCCGCTGTCGGACCTGCCGGCGATCCGCACCCGGCGTGGGGCGGTGGCGGCGCGCAGTGCCGGCCAGGCGGTGTATATGGAGGCGCTGGCCACGCATGACATGGTGTTCGGCGTCGGCCCGGCCGGCACCGGCAAGACCTATCTGGCGGTGGCGCAGGCGGTGGCGATGCTGCAGGCCGGCAAGGTGGACCGCATCGTGCTGTCGCGGCCGGCGGTGGAAGCCGGCGAGCGCCTGGGCTTCCTGCCGGGCGACATGAAGGAGAAGGTCGATCCCTACCTGCGTCCGCTGTATGACGCACTGCACGACATGATGCCCGCCGAACAGGTGATCCGGCGGATGAGCAACGGCGAGATCGAGGTGGCGCCGCTCGCCTTCATGCGCGGCCGGACGCTGGCGCATTGCTACGCGATCCTGGACGAGGCGCAGAACACCTCGGCGGTGCAGATGAAGATGTGGCTGACCCGGATGGGCGAGGGCACCCGCATGGTGGTTACCGGCGACCTGACGCAGGTGGATCTGCCGTCCGGCGTCACCTCCGGCCTGCGCGATGCACTGGACACGCTGGAGGGCGTGCCGGGCATCGAGGTGGTGCGGTTCGACAAGCGCGACGTGGTGCGCCATCCCCTGGTGGCGCGGATCGTCGATGCCTATGACCAGCGGGCGGCGGCGCAAGGGGACAAGCGGCGCGAGGCACGGCGTTCGCGCGAGACCAGCGAGCCGGTGGGGAAGTGAGCGACACGCCCCGCCAGCCCGGGGTCATGGGGGAACGGACGATTTGCTCGATCGGCTGCGGTGGATTCCGGCCGGGGACTGGACGATCCGGGATGTGGGGATCATTTGCCGCCAGCACCGGATTCTGTGCGAGCCGCCGCATGGCGGCGGGTCCCACTGCAAGGTCGCGCACCCAATGATGGCGGAAACGCTGACCATTCCCTATAAGCGGCCGATCAAACCGGTCTATATCCGCAAGCTGGTCGCCTTGGTTGCGGCGGTGAGGACCCTGAGGTGACTCGGCGGGCCTACCCTGTTGTGATCGAACCGCTGCCTTCGGAGGAGGGTGGAGGCTTTCTGGCGCTGGTGCCGGATCGCCCGGGTGGCATGAGCGACGGCACCTCGTGACGGATACGGCACAATAGGGAAATACTTCACAGAAAAAAGGAAATGACCCTTCATAAGCCACCGCTGCCCGACGACCGACGGTCGCCATCGCCGCGGCGACATGAACGTCAGGACTATGGAACCATCGGGAAGTAGATGCCCCGCGCAAGCGGGGAACCAGAACGTTGAGGTGATCGTCGCCGAGCCGGCCTGGCGCCGGCTGGTGCCCCGAGCGGCGGAGGTGGCTGCCCGTGCGGCGCGTGCGGCGGGGGCGGCGGCCACGGTGGTGCTGGCCGGCGACCGCGCCGTGCAACGGCTGAACGCGCGGCATCGCGGCCGTAACAAGCCCACCAATGTGCTGACCTACACCGCGCCGGCGGGGGAAATCATCCTGGCGCTGGGCGTCGTGCGGCGCGAGGCCGCCGCCGCTGCACGCCGGCCCGCGCATCATCTTGCGCATCTTGTGGTGCATGGCGCGCTGCACCTGGCCGGGTACGACCACCACCAGGCCGGCGACGCGCGGCGCATGGAGCAGACCGAGGCGCGCATTTTGCGCCGGCTGGGCGTGCCCAACCCGTGGAGGCGCGCATGAACGGGGGGACAATCCGCCCCGGGCTGCTGGCGCGGCTGCGCGGGCTGCTGCGCCGGCGCCATGCCGACCAATCCCTGCGCGATTCGATCGCCGAGCTGGTGCAGGAGGCCGCCCAGGCGCAGGTGCTGCCGGGCGAGCCGCCGGAGTTGGACCGGCATGAGCGCCTGCTGATCGCCAACGTCCTGCGGCTGCGCGAAACCGCGGCGGCCGACGTGATGGTGCCGCGCGCCGACATCATCGCGATGCGCGCCGACGCCACGCTGGCGCTGGCGATCGAGCTGTTTCGCGATGACGGGCACTCGCGCATGCCGGTGTTCCGCGAGCAATTGGACGACGTGGTGGGGATGATCCATCTGAAGGACGTGTTCGCCTATGTCGGGCGGCCGGACGCGTTCTCGGTGGAGGCGATCATGCGCAAGCCGCTGCTGGTGGCGCCGCAACTGCCGGTGCTGGACCTGCTGCTGCAGATGCGCCAGGCGCGGATGCACCTGGCGCTGGTGGTGGACGAATACGGCGGCATCGACGGCCTGGTGACGATCGAGGACCTGGTGGAGACGATCACCGGCGACATCGCCGACGAGCATGACGATCCGGACGCTCCGATGGTGACGGAACGGCCGGACGGCTCCTTGGACGTGAATGCGCGGCTGCCGGTGGAGGCGTTCGAGGAGAAGCTGGGGCCGGTGCTGAGCGAGGACGAGCGGGACGCCGACATCCACACGGTGGGCGGTCTGGTGTTCACTCTGGCCGGGCGGGTGCCGGCGAAGGGCGAGGTGGTCAGCCACCCGTCGGGGATCGAGTTCCGCGTGCTGGACGCGGACCCTCGGCACATACGGCGACTGCGGGTGCGGCGGCCTTCGGCGGAGGTGCCGCCGGGGCAGGTGGCGGCGGAGTAGGGGGCGGCGGTGGTCGCTGGCCAGGCGCTTGTGTGGCGGCTCGATGACCCCTGCTCAATGTGCTGTCGAAGATGAAGCGCGGCATGAAGCCGGTAGCCGCAGTGCCGAGACGCACACACGGATCGGGTTACGGCAGCAGCACGACCCACCACGAAAAGCTCTGGCCGCGTCTGGAAGGCGGTGGTGGCGGAGGATGTCCTGTTCTGACGCTCGCACATGCTAATCTCCAGATCACATCCAAGCTAGATGGCGCAGCCTATATCAACGCGCGCACGTAAGCCTTGGCTAGATTCAACGTCGGGAAGCTCGCGACCAGCTCATAGTCGGGAGCCTCTTCTGCCGACGCGGGTGACTGGAGCACAATGAACAAGTGTTCTCGCTTATCAATGACATTTGTCAGGTCCTCGCTACCGCACGGCGACATATGCCGCGCGCCACAGGCCGGACAATCATCGTCGCACATGCTCGACCACTCGTCGGCCCATTTACCATCACAGCGATCGCATCGATAATGGTTCCTGAACCAAGCCATATCATGTCCTATCGTCGAAAACGTTATCGAACGTTCGTGGGCACCAGTCGGTAGGTTCCTTTGCCGAGAAAGTGTAAATAGCCTTTATCGCGGAGGATTTGCAATTTCTGGCGAATTTTCTCTCTGATGTGCCGGTTTGACGGGTAAATCATCTTCAGTTCATTCTCGAATTGGTACAATTCTTCGATTGTGAATGTGGATTTTTTGATATTCTCAATACACCTCATCACACCGAGGAGCCATCCCTTTGCACGAACGTCCCTTTGATCGCGAAGGAAGAGCGTCTTCTGCCATCTTGCAAGCACCTCATCCTTTGGCTCGATAATACGGTCCCTGATCAGGAAAATCCGTCCAGCCTGCGGAATTCCTTGGAGTGAGATGTTGCATCCAACCCACCCTGCACGGCGGGCGAATGGAGAGAGTGGCTTTCTTTCTTCGATGATCTCGGGTACGAAGAAATACTTAGGTATAACGAGGAGATTTTGTACAGATAATCCTCGAGGGTCATAGTGCAGAAGCAGCAGATTGGGGTTGCTACTACCTTTCAACCGGTCCATCATCGTTCGATATGCGCCATCGACCATCTTGGCGCCAAAGGTTTTCGATTGGCTTTTTAGTTCGTAATCCTCATCACAATGATGGCAGAAAAAATCTGCGACAGGACGGTTGTTGCCGTAGCGCCCCATATCGATGTGCCCGCAGCTGGGACAGTAGACTTGGCGATGGACCCAGTCCTCGCTCAGGATTCTGATTCTTTGGAGCGAACTCTTATACGAGCCGGCAAGCGCCGCCTGAAAGGATAAGTCCATTTGCTCACCGTCTCAACGAGACAGCCGTCACGGCGGGTCGGCGAGGATGTTGGCGAAGCTGCGCCCACGCACTGCCGTCCGGAGGTCCGTCGCGACATCGACTGGCCGTTTCGTCGTCATGTCCAGGTCCATTGCATATTGCATGAGCCGCACCTGCCGCCCGATTCGTCAAGACCCTTGCCGTTATTGGGCCGCCTGACTGCAGTTGCATGGCAGGTCGTGGAACGCCGTCCATGAGCTGGCGATCGTGTTTTGTTCCTGGACCCAGGCGTATCCCAAAGCAGCAGATCCTTCAACCTAAATCCGGCAGTTCACTGATTGCCACCGCCAGCCAAACCGGCAGAGTCCGCCGCCATGAGCACAGAACAGCAGCGTCTGGTGGTTCACCCGGAGGGTAAGCAACCGCAGGTTGAGCCATGGTCGGCCATCGCGGACACATTCGCCGGCCGTGTCCATGTCGAATGGGACTCGAAGGCCCCTGTCACGCCGCCGGGCCAGCTTGCGTTCTTCATCGACTACCTGAAGCAAGCCGGCCTGTTCGACGCCTGGGTGGCGGACTGCCCGCTCCGGCTGACCAGCCCCAA
>DATLQW010000141.1:0-4709 GCA_035535035.1 Acetobacteraceae bacterium | reverse complement strand
GTTTGTTACGGGGATGGTGCGGCTACTTCGGTCCCGGAACCCACTACGTCACGGACCGTGTGCTCGAGGCCCATCTGTATGACCGTGTGCGGAACTTCCTGGCCCGGCGTCACAAGATGCCGCCGCGAAGCATCGGGCCGTCCAGCATGGAAGCGGTGTTCGGCGAGCTTGGTGTGCCGAGGCTGCGACATCTGCGGCGCAAAGACGCCATGTCATGAGTATGTCATGAAGCCAGTCGGAAAGCCGGATGCGGGAAATCCGCACGTCCGGTTTGATGAGCGGGGAGGGGAAACGGGTCGTGCAAGCGATACCGCGCCTCTCCTCGACTCTACCGTGAAACTCTACTAAACTCTGTAGGAACCCCTTGCTTGCAATGCCGCGGCACGTTCTGACCTGCTGCGCGAGCTGACCTCACACGATCAACGAGGCCGCCACCAGGTTCGTGGGCGACGGTCCACGCGCGGACCACGGTCGCGCGGCCTGTTCAGGGTTCCATCCTGAGACGGTAATTGTTGGGCGTCGCCTAACGTAGCGGTGAATGCCGTCGGCCAGGCGGCGCGCATTGAAATTCAGGATCAGCCGATATGGAGTCCGCTCACGCTCAGGCAGGTATGCAATGGTGCTTCATGGGCTGGCAGAATCGCCGCGACAGCCTTTGTGCGGCGCTGGGGCGCCCTGAGCGGCGCGGTGAAGCGGCAGACCGGATACGCCCGCCGATGTTCGACACGATGCTTGCCGCGACCGCGATCGCGCATGATCTGTGCCTCGGTACCCGCAACCTGCGCGATCTCCGGCACCGCGGCGTGACATGCCTGACTCTGTGGGAGCGCAACGGAAACAGCACCTGGTGCCGGGGACCCCTCCGGCCTTCGCCGGCGCATTCCCAATCGCGATGAAGGCGCGCAGCATGGCGGCCCAGCGCAGCGGAGGGAACCCTCGATGAGTGGCACCAGCAAGCATCCGGACGGCGAGCCCTGGCAGTGGCCGGAGACGACTTGGCGCAAGATCGTCGGCCGGGCGCGCGCGGGCCGCGGCATGAAGCCGAAAGCGTGGCCGAACGGCGCGCGCTGCGCCGTGGCGATCAGCTTCGACGCCGACCACGAGACCATCCCGCTGCGCGACAACGACGAAAGCCCGATGCGGATCAGCCAGGGCCAGTATGGCCAGCGCCAGGCCACGCCCCGCATCCGCGCCCTGCTGCAGCGCGAGGCGATCCCCGCCACGTTCTTCTATCCGGCGGTGTCCGCCCTGCTGCATCCGGAGGAGGTGCGCGGCGTCGCCGGGGACGGCCACGAGATCGGCATCCATTCGTGGATCCACGAAGCCAACACCTCGCTGCCGCGCGAGGCGGAACGCGACCTGACCTTCCGTGCCGCGGAAACCCTGTCGCGCATCGCCGGCCGTGATCCGGTGGGGATGCGCACCGCGAGCTGGGACTTCTCGGTCAATACGCTGGACATCATCCGCGAGTTGAAGCTGCTGTACGACAGCTCGCTGATGGCCGACGACGACCCATACGAATTGATGGACGGCGGCGAACCGACCGGCATCATCGAACTGCCTCCGGAATGGATTCGCGACGACGCGGTGTATTATAATTTCGTGCGATTCTCGGCGCTGCGGCCATACACGCCGCCCTCCGCCGTGGGCGAGATCTTCACCGCAGAGTTCGACGGCGCCTGGGAAGAGCGCGGGATGTTCCTGCTGACGATGCACCCGCACATCACCGGGCACCGCTCGCGCATGCCGGTGCTGGAGCGGTTGATCGGCCACATGAAGGCGCGCGGCCAATGCTGGTTCGCCACGCATGCGCAGGTCGCCGAATGGTGCCGCGACAACGCGTAGGCGAGGCCCCGGCCCAGGCGAATCCCCGGCCCGGGCGAGGCCCGAGAAACCAGGGATGCAACCGTCGTGACCGCAACGAATACGTGCCGCTGGCGGCCAGCGCCGGCGCAACGTCCGCGACCTCGCCCGCCGCCCCGCGGGCTTTGCCAACGCGCCGGCGTCCGGGCTAGCCTGCCGCCCCATGCAGCCATCGAGCGTTGTCCGCAATTCCGTCTGCCCGCACGACTGCCCGTCCACCTGCGCGCTCGAGGTTGAGGTCCTCCCGGGCAACCGCATCGGCGGCGTGCATGGCGCGGCGGACAACAGCTACACCGCCGGCGTGATCTGCACCAAGGTCGCGCGCTACGCCGAGCGCATCCACCACCCGGACCGCCTGACGCATCCGCTGCTGCGCACGGGCCCAAAAGGCTCCGGCCTGTTCCGCCGCATCGCCTGGGACGAGGCGCTGGACCGCGTCGCCGGCGCCTTCACCGATATCGCCGCGCAGCACGGGGCGGAAGCGGTGTGGCCGTTCTACTACGCCGGCACGATGGGCCTGGTGCAGCGGGACGGCATCAACCGGCTGCGCCACGTGATGCGCTACTCGCGGCAGAAGCTGACGATCTGCACCTCGCTGCCGGAGGCCGGCTGGCACGCCGGCATCGGCCAGAGCCGCGGCGTCGATCCGCGCGAGATGGCGGCGTCCGACCTGATCGTGGTGTGGGGCGGCAATCCGGTTTCCACCCAGGTCAACGTGATGACGCACATCACGCGGGCCCGGAAGGCACGCGGGGCGACGCTGGTGGTGGTCGATCCGTACCGCTCGCCGACCGCGGCGGTGGCGGACCTGCATTTGGCGCCGCGTCCCGGCACCGACGGCGCGCTGGCCTGCGCCGTAATGCACGTGGCATTCCGCGACGGCTACGCCGACCGCGCCTACATGGCGCGCTACGCCGACGATCCCGACTCGCTGGAGGCGCATTTGCGGACCCGCGATCCGGACTGGGCGGCGGCGATCACCGGGCTGCCGGCGCAACGGATAGAAGAATTCGCCGCGCTGTATGGCCGCACCCGGCGCAGCTACATCCGTTGCGGCTACGGCTTCGCGCGCAGCCGCAACGGTGCCGCCAACATGCACGCGGTAAGCTGCCTGCCAACCGTCACCGGCGCCTGGCAATACGAGGGCGGCGGCGCGCTGTGGTCGAACCGCGGCATGTACCACTGGGACAAGACGCTGATCGAAGGACTCGATGCGCGCGACCCCCGCATCCGCGAACTCGACATGAGCCGCATCGGCAGCGTGCTGACCGGCGATCGCTCGGAACTGGGGGACGGCCCGCCGGTGCACGCGCTGCTGATCCAGAACCAGAATCCGCTGACCGTGTGTCCCGACAGCAACCGGGTGCGCCGCGGCTTTTCCCGGGACGACCTGTTCGTCTGCGTGCACGAACAGTTCATGACGGAGACGGCTCGCTGGGCCGATTTGGTGCTGCCGGCGACGATGTTCATGGAGCACGACGACCTTTACCAGGCCGGCGGCCACACGCATATCCAGATCGGCCCGAAGCTGATCGAACCGCCGGGCGAGTGCCGCTCGAACCACGCAATGCTGCAAGGGCTGGCGTCGCGCCTGGGCGCGCGGCATCCGGGGTTCGAGATGACGGAAATGCAGCTCATCGACGCCACGTTGCGCGCCTCCGGCTGGCCGGACGCCGCCATCGTGCTGCGCGAGCGCTGGATCGATGGCGCGCTGCCGTTCGAGAAGGCGCATTTCCTCACCGGCTTTCCGCGCGATGGGGGAAAATTCGGGTTCGCACCCGACTGGGCGGCAATGGGCGATACGGGGGGCGTCATGCCCCGCTTGCCCGACCACATGCCGACGACCGACGCGACCGGCCCGGATCGGCCGTTCCGCCTGATGACCTCGCCGGCGCGCAGCTATTTGAACACCAGCTTCACCGAGCTGCCGTCCAGCCGGAAACGCGAGGGCCGGCCGACAGTCATGCTGCATCCGGACGACGCGGCGCAACTGGGGATCGCGGACGGCGCCAGGGTGGTGCTGGGCAATGCGCGCGGCGAGGTGGTGCTGCATGCGCGCGTGGCGGAAGGGATGCAGCCTGGTGTGCTGGTCTCGGAAAGCATCTGGCCCAGCGAGGCGTTCGATGGTGGCATCGGCATCAATGCACTGACCAGCGACGAGCCCGGTCCGCCACTCGGCGGCGCGGTGTTCCACGACACCGCGGTGTGGCTGCGCGCCGCCGCGGCGGAGGTGGCGCTGGCGGCGGAGTGATTCACCTGTCTGCCGCGACCTGCGCGGTTTCATCCGAGGCGGGTCCGGTGACGCTGCCGGCCGGTGGTCGAACTAGTACGGCGTTTCCATGGAACGACTCCTATCGGGTTCTGCCCGAAGCCGGCGGTGCGACTCCCGGTGAGAGCTCATCGAAATGAGCGCCTTCATGGAATCGATGTACTAGTGCCGCCCGTCACTGATTCTGCGGTCGATCTCTGAACCGCTCGCTCCGGCAACACCGGCAGTGCCTGTGGAAGCCGCCCGATCTGCCCGGGCCGCCGCACGGACCGATCCACCGGACCAATCACCAGGCCAATCCACCCGACCGATCCACCGGACCAATCCACCGGGCCGCCGCACGGACCAATCCACCGGGCCACTCCACCAGGCCAATCCACCGAACCAATCCACCAGGCCACTCCACCGGGCGAGCCTCGCCACATCCGCGGCCCGTGTGCGTATCTCTGACATATCCAGTTATTCCCATTGACACACACCCCCCGCCATGCTACACGCCATGCGCGCTACGCAACCCGCCACGAAAGGCCACCCTCTATCCGTCCCGCCATGATGCACGATCCACTCACCACTCCGG
>DATLQW010000140.1:0-14303 GCA_035535035.1 Acetobacteraceae bacterium | reverse complement strand
ACAGCATCGCGGCGGTGCAGCCGCCGCTCGGCTATGGCCGTGACTGACCGCGGCGCCACGACGTTCTGGCCCAGCGTGGCGACGCGCCCGGGCCGTGGCAAATCGTGGGTCCTCGCCATGCTCGCCCCCAAGCGGGGGCTGCGCGTGGCACCGGTCCCGCCGCAAGCGGCGGATTTGACACGGTCCGGGCGCGGCGCCGGAGGGATGCCAGGTCGGGACGAAGGAACAGGCGCCTTGATCGAACCAAGGAACAGCCGCGAGGAGGCGCTATGGCCTTGCCGCCACGATCACCCCTCGCTTGCAGGCGTTCGCCCAATGTTGAATGAGACTGAATAACGCCTCACACACGGAAATTCGGATACTCCCGCCGCACCTCTCCTCGACTCTACTGTCCATCTGCCTGCATCTACGTAAGAATCAACAATTAGTACAGGAGGCACTACTGAAGACTCCTTCTGGTGACCAGCCGCTGAAGATTAAGTCTGAGTCCCAATTCTGTTGGAATCGAAAATATTCTGTGGCATTCATTGCAATAGGTAACCCGCGCGACTTACCATAAGCCGACTCTCCGACACAACACGACCATAGATCGAACTGATTGAGCAAACGGCCGCTTTGGGTCGGTAAGCGACGTTCGTCTGACCGCACTATCCGGGCCCCGCCTTGAATAGACCGCCACCTCAATGCCCGGCGTGGCTCCCCGAAAAATCGGGCTCCGCCAACCCGGACATCTTCAACTGCCGCACCAGCGCCGCCTTCAACCGCTCCAGCCCCGCCGCGTCCTTAGCCTCGGCGCGCGCCACCAGCACCGCCTGCGTGTTGGACGCGCGCAGCAGCCACCAGCCATCATCGGTCAGCACCCGCACGCCATCGGTCTCCGACACATTCGCGCCATCGGCGCGCAGCCGCGCAGCCACTTCCTCGATCACCGCGAACTTGCGCGTGTCGCCGCAGTCGAAGCGCACCTCCGGCGTGTTCACCACCTGCGGCAACGCCCGCCGCACGGCCGACAGTTTTTCCCCACCCATCCGCGCCAGGATGCCCAGCGTGCGCACCGCGGCGTACAGCGCGTCGTCGAAGCCGTACCAGTGATCGGCAAAGAAGATGTGCCCGGACATCTCGCCCGCCAGCGGCGAGCCGGTCTCCGCCATCTTCGCCTTGATCAGCGAATGCCCGGTCCGCCACATCAGCGGCTTCCCCCCGGCACGGGCGATCTCGTCGAACAGCACTTGGCTCGCCTTCACGTCGGCGATGATCGTGGCGCCGGGATGGGCCCGCAACACGTCGCGCGCCAGCAGCACCATCAACTGGTCGCCGAACATGATTTCCCCGGTGTCGTCGATCACCCCGATGCGGTCCGCGTCGCCGTCGAAGGCGATGCCGATATCCGCCCCCCGCGCCGCCACCTCGGCGATCAGTTGCCGCAAATTGGCCGGCACGGTCGGGTCGGGATGATGCGCGGGAAACGTCCCATCGATCGCCCCGTTCAGCACCGTATGCGCGCCGGGCAGCGCAGCCACCAATCGCGCCAGCACGGCGCCGGCCGCGCCGTTGCCGTTGTCCCACACCACCTTCAGCACCCGGTCGCCGCCGTCCCAATCGGCCAGCAGCCGCGCGACATACTCATCGGACACGTCGATGTTGCGTTCCGGCGCCACGGTCTCTTCCACCACGTCGCCGACGAGCGCCAGTTCGCCCAGCCGCTGGATGTCCTCGCCGAAGAACGGCTTGCCCCGCAGCATCATCTTGAAGCCGTTATAGGCGGGCGGGTTGTGGCTGCCGGTCACCATCACCGCGCCGTCGGTCTTCAGCGTGGTAGCGGCATAGTACAGCATCGGAGTCGGGCCGCGGCCGACGCGCACCGCCTGTATCCCGCTGGCGCTCAGGCCCTTCACCAGCGCCGTCTCGAACTCCGGGCTGGACAGCCGCCCGTCGTAGCCGACCGCGACGGTCCACCCGCCCTTGCCCGCCACGATCGAGCCGAACACGCGGCCGATGGCGAAGGCGTCGTCCGCGAACAGGGTGCCGCCGACCGTGCCGCGGATGTCGTATTCGCGCAGCGTGGTGGGATCGAAACGATGAGTGAATGTCATGGCCTCAACTGCCGATATAGGTCTTCAGGAACGCACGCACGGCATCCGCCAGGTCGGGCCGTTTCAGCGCGAAGGCGATCTGCGCCTCGAGGAATCCAACCTTGTCGCCGCAATCGAAGCGGCGGCCCTCGAAGCGCAGCCCGTGGAACGGCTGGGTGCCGATCAGCCGCGCCATGCCGTCGGTGAGCTGCACCTCGCCGCCGGCGCCGCGGTCCATGCGGGCCAGATGACCAATCACTTCCGGCATCAGCACGTAGCGCCCGATGACCGACAGGTTGGACGGCGCGTCCTTCGGGTCCGGCTTTTCCACCAGCCCCAGCACTTCCACCAGCCTGCCTTCGTCCTTGCCGGTTTTCACTATGCCGTAACGGTTGGTTTGTTCGCGCGGCACCTCGGTCACCGCGACGACGTTGCCGCCGGTGTCGCGATACACGTCGGCGAGTTGCCGCAGGCACGGCGTCTCCGCCAGCACGAGGTCGTCGGGCAGCAGAATGGCGAACGGATCGTCGCCGATGAAGGCGCGGGCGCACCAGATGGCGTGGCCCAGCCCGAGCGGCACCTGTTGACGCACCGTCACCATCGAGCCCGGCTCCACCAGCGTACCCTCCAGCAGCGCCAGCGCATCGGCCTTGTTGCGGTCACGCAAAGTCGCCTCCAGTTCGAAGGCGATGTCGAAATGTTCCACCAGCGCGGTCTTGCCCCGACCGGTCACCATGCAGAATTGCTCGATGCCCGCCGCGCGGGCCTCCTCGACCGCGTACTGGATCAGCGGCTTGTCAACGACCGGCAGCATCTCCTTGGCGGTCGCCTTGGTGGCGGGCAGGAACCGCGTCCCCAGCCCGGCGACGGGCAGGACGGCCTTACGCAGTGTCTTGGTCAAGACCAGCCTCCCCTGTGGGCCGGCGGAACTGACCATGGGCAGTGGGCCGAAATGTGGCGGCGCCTGGCGCGCGGCGGCGACCCCTGGCCGCGCGCGGGATCATGACCGCACGTCGTGCCGCGCCGCGCCGCGGCCAGACGATCAATGCATGCCTCCGGCCGGTCACGCATGCCGGGGGCCCAATAGCACGTCGCGCGCCATGTTGACCCGCGCCGCCAGCCAGTCGGAGCCGCCGGTGTCGGGATGGGCGGTGCGCATCAGCCGGTGATGCGCGGCACGAATGTCGGCCTCGCTGGCGCCGGGCGCGAGGCCGAGCACCTGATACGCTTCCTGCCGCGTCATCGCCCCGCCCCGCGTGGGCGGCGCCTCACCACCGCTTCTCGCGCCGGTCCTGCCCGTCCCCGGGCCGGCGGGATGCGCCGCGCGCCAGCGGCCCCATAGCAGCGGCCCGAGCATCGTCAGCGCGCCCACGGCGATGGCGCCGCGGCCGGTCAGCACCAGCAGCAGCGCCAAAGTGAGGCCGCCCAGCACGGCGATCCAGGTCACCAGCGACTTGAGGCTGGTAACAGAGGCCTGCTCGAAGGCCCGCAGACCGCCGAGAAACAGGAACAGGGTCAGGACGCCAAGCGCGAGCCAGAGCATGGGCCTAATCTGGGCGGGACCGATCGCTTCCGCAACCGATGGGTGGACCAGCTTCGGCACCTGGTTGGAAACGCCGGCCGATGTATGCGCCCCGCCCTCAAGGGGAGGGGGAGAATATTCAGCCTGCTCCGCCGGCCTTTCCCTGCGCGGCGGACACCGCCAACGCGCTCAGGTTGACGATGCCGCGCGCGGTGACGCTGGGGATCAGCACATGGATCGGTTGTGACATGCCGAGCAGGATGGGGCCGACCGACAGGCCGTCGGCGGCGGACCGCAGCAGGTTGAAGGCGATGTTGGCGGCGTCGAGGCTCGGCATGATCAGCAGGTTGGCGGCGCCGCGCAGCCGCGAATCCGGCACTACTTGGTCGCGGATCGTCTCGACCAATGCGGCGTCGGCGTGCATCTCGCCGTCGATCTCCAGCGCGGGGTCGCGCGCGCGGATCATCGCCAGTGCACGGCGCATCTTGCGCGCCGACTCGCTGTCGCTGGCGCCGAAACTGGAATGCGACAGCAGGGCCGCCTTCGGCGCGATGCCGAACTCGCGCACCGCCTCGGCCGCCAGCAGCGTCAGTTCGGTGATCTGCTCCGCCGTCGGATCCACCACCATGTGGGTGTCGCCGATGAACAGCGTGCCGCTGGGCAGGATCAGCGCCGACAGGGCGTAGATGCGGTTGACCGCCGGCCGCCGCGGGATGATCGGCAGGATGTACTGGATCTGCCGCCACCAGTTGCCGGTGCCGCCGCAGATTGCCGCATCGGCCAGGCCGGCGTGCAGCATCATCGCGGCGGCGACCGACGGGCGCGTGCCGACGCGGCGCCCCGCGACCTCGGGCGGCGCCCCGCGCCGGCCGGCAAGACGTTGGTACTCCGGAATCAGTGGCCCGAACACGTCGTTGTCGCGCGCCGGGTCCAGCACACGCACGGCGTCGGTCAGGTCGATGCGCAGCCCCATGTCGCGTACCTTGCACGCGATGACGTCGCGCCGCCCGAGCAGGATCGGCGCGGCGAGGCCGTCATCCACCAGCATCTGCGCGGCGCGCAGGATGCGCTCGTCCTCGCCCTCGGCGAACACGATGCGGCGTTTCGGCGCCTGCTTCGCGGCTTCGAACACCGGACGCATGAGCTGGCCGGAGCGGAACACGAAGCGTTCCAGCTCGCGGCGATAGGCCGCGAAATCCGCGATCGGTCGGCGCGCAACGCCGCTGTCCATCGCGGCGTGGGCGACGGCGGGGGCGATTTCCAGGATCAGCCGCGGATCGAACGGCTTGGGGATGATGTACTCTGGGCCGAACACCGGCGCGGCACCGCCATAGGCCGCGGCCACCACCTCGCTTGCCTCCATGCGCGCCAGGCCGGCGATGGCTTCGACCGCGGCGATCTTCATTGCCTCGTTGATCGTGGTGGCGGACACGTCCAGCGCGCCGCGGAAGATGAACGGGAAGCACAGCACGTTGTTGACCTGGTTCGGATAGTCGCTGCGGCCGGTGGCGACGATGGCGTCCGGGCGGGCGGCGCGCGCGACATCGGGCTGGATTTCCGGGTCCGGATTGGCCAGCGCCAGGATGAATGGTTTGTCCGCGAGCTTAGGCAGCCACTCGGGCTTCAGCACGGCCGGGGCGGACAGGCCGAGGAAGACATCGGCACGGTCCAGCACCTCGGCGAGCGTCGTGGCATTGGTGTCGCGCGCGTACCGCGCCATGTTGGGCAGCATGCCGGGACGGTCGCTGCGCACCACGCCGTTGATGTCGGTGAGCGTCACGTTGTGCGGTTGCAGTCCCATGGCGACCAGCAGATCGACGCAGGCGAGCGCCGCGGCGCCGGCGCCGGACGTGACCAGCCGCACCTGCGGCAGCGACTTTCCTTGCAGCAGCAGGCCGTTGCGCACGGCGGCGGCGACGGTGATGGCGGTGCCGTGCTGGTCGTCGTGGAACACCGGGATGCCCATCCGGGCGCGCAGCGTTGCTTCGATGGCGAAGCATTCGGGGGCCTTGATGTCCTCCAGGTTGATCGCCCCGAAGGTCGGTTCCAGCGCGGCGACCACGTCGCAGAAGCGGTCCGGGTCCTGCGTGTCCACCTCGATGTCGAACACGTCGATGCCGGCGAATTTCTTGAACAGGACGGCCTTGCCCTCCATCACCGGCTTGCCCGCGAGCGCGCCGATGTTGCCCAGGCCGAGCACGGCGGTGCCGTTGGAGATGACGCCGACCAGATTGCCGCGCGCGGTGTAGTCGCGCGCTTTGCCGGGATCGGCCTTGATCGCCTCGCAGACCGCGGCGACACCGGGCGTGTAGGCGAGCGAGAGGTCGCGCTGGGTGGCCATGCGCTTGGTGGCCTCGATGGCCAGTTTTCCCGGGCGGGGAAGGCGGTGGTAGTCCAGCGCCGCCTGGCGGAATGCGTCGTCCATGTCGTTCCCCGTCATTCCGGTTGCTGGCGTCATAGGGGAGGCGGCGGGAGGGCGCCAGACGCGCAGGCTGGGGAGCGGGGTCGAGGGTTCGGCGTCTGGGCCGCAAATCGAATATTCGGCGGGTCCGGTTGACCCTCGCTGATGGATGTGTATCATACACATGTGAAGAGTGCGGAGCTCGTCAAGGCGCTCAAGGCCGCCGGTTGGGTGTTGGATCGCATCCGGGGCTCGCACCATGTTTTCAAGCACCCTGCCCGGCCGGGGATCATCGTGGTGCCGCACCCCAAGAAGGACCTGGGCACCGGTCTGGTCACCGCGATTCGCCAACAGGCGGGATTATAGGAGCAGGGTATGCGCTATCCGATCGCCATCGAAATCGGCACCGAAACCGCGGCCTATGGCGTCGTCGTGCCGGACCTGCCCGGCTGCTTCTCGGCCGGCGACACGATCGACGACGCCGTGAACGCTGCGGAGGAGGCGGCCGCCGCCTGGATCGACGCGACACTCGATGCGGGAGGCACTGTTCCGGCCGCTTCCTCGATCGAGGCGTTGCGCGAGCGAGCGGATTATGCCGGTTGGGCGTTCGGCGTCATTACCGTGGACCCGGCCGCGCTCGACAGCTCGATCGAACGGGTCAACATCACACTGCCGCGCCGGGTGTTGCTTCGCCTCGACGCGCAGGCGCGGGCCGCCGGCGAGAGCCGTTCCGGCTATATCGCCCATCTGACGTTGGAAGGACGGGGGGACCGCCACCCGTGATACTGGTCGTCGCGTATGATCCCCGCCGGCGCTGATCATCAGGCGCCACCGCCACGTTCCGTGATCCACGGTCACCGCGGCCACGCCCAAACGGTCAGGAATCCGCCGTCGAGTTGTACAAGCGTCAGCAACTCCGGCGCCTGATCAGCGCGGCGAGGCCGTCTGCTCCCCGTAAGCTCGGCCCGCCTTTGAGAAGATCCCAGAACTTCTGGAAATCCGGGCCACTGCCGAAACTCCAGCCGTTTCCCGTCGTCCTGACCATGACCTGATCGGCGCATTAATCCACCGAAGGCCCCGGATCGATCTCCCGGTCCTTCTTCGGAATCAGGTCGTAGGGGAGCGCAAAACCCGGCATGGCTTTCAGCCGGTGCGACCATGCCTCGACGTTCGGCCAGTGGCCGATCTGCATGCCGCCCTCGGCCATGAACACCATGCGGCCCCAGCAGCCGATATCGGCGATAGTGGGGCCGTCACCGACCAGCCATTCTCGTCCGTTCAGCGCCTGGTCCACGAAGCCGACGGCCGCGTCCGCCAACGGACGAAAATAGTCCATCACCGCCGGATCGACGGTGCGGAACCGGTGGTAATGCCGCACTTTGGCAACGTTGGTGATGTTGTCGGCCTCCCATGACAGCCATTCGCGCGCGGTCCATTGCTCCTGTTCGGTGCGGCCGGCGAAATGCCCGGTGGTGCGGGCGAGATAATCGAGGATGACGTTGGACTGCACGATGGTCAGCCCGCGATGGCGCAGCGCCGGCACCTGGCCGTAGCGGTTCACCGCCAGGTAGTCCGCCTGCTTCTGCACGCCGAATTTCAGGTTCACCGTGCGAAAACTGAACGGCAGCCGCGCCAGCGCCAGGTACAGCATCGGCTTGTAGCTGGAGCTGGAGGTGAAGCTGCCGAACAGCGTCAGCCGGTCGGGCGGATTGGGGCCGGTGTTGGTCACGGGCAGCGCAGGCGCGGTATTGGTCATAGCGGGATCGCCAGCAGCGTATCGAAGCGCGAGCTGTCGCAAATCACCAGACGTTCGGTGAAACGCAGCGCGCCGTCGGCGTCCTCACGCAAACGATCGAGATAGACGCCGGTGGCGAACAGGTCCATGCGGCCGTCGCGCATGGTGCGCACCACCAGGAACGGCGCCTCGGCGCTGATTTCGTTTCCCTCCGTTGCGCCGACCGATGGCATGCCGACGATGTGCCGGTAGTTCTGCCGCTCGTAGATGTTGGCCTGGCGCAAGGCGGAAACACGGTCATGCAGCATGGCTCGGGAATCGGCGTACACCACACCGGCCGCGTAGCCACGCTTGTGATTGTCCGCCGTGGTGATCTTGTACAGGCAGCGTTCGTGGAAAAACCCCGGCCAGTCCTCCAGCCGGTCGGCATCGATGCAGGCAGCGTACGCGGTGTTCAGCGTCGCCAGGCGGAGCAGCGTTGCGGGCTCGGTCATCGCTTCATATCCCCATCAGGCCGCGCCATTCTTTCCAGAAGCCGCGCACCGCTGCCTCGGTGGCGCGCGTGGTCTGCGTTTCGGTGCCGGAGCCGCCCATTTCCACGACCGATTCTGCGTCTTCCGCCGCGGCGGTGCCGCGCTGCACGAAGCCGCCGACGCAGCCATCTTCCATCGATACGAACCCGGCCGGCCCGACCAGGTTGCACTGCTTCAGCCGCAGCGCGCGCAGGTCCGGCGTGTCGTTGGCAAAGCCGAGATAGGTCCAGTGGAGGTCCATCGCATCGACGCCGCGCGGCACGATCTGCCGCACCGCCAGGCAGTTGTGAATCTGCTGCAGCACGAAGCCGGGAAACACGCTGAGAATTTGCAACTGGATGCCGTCGCCCCACTCGTCGCGAATCTCCAGCAGGCCGGGATCGGCCAGCCGGAAACTCGCGTTGTCCGAGCGCAGGCCGGCATCGCGATAGGTGGTGTCGGCCGCCTGCGCCGGCGCCAGCGTGGTGGAGGCGTGGTGCGCGCCGCTCTCACTGACCAGCACGCCGCCGCCCTGGCTCAGCCTGGTGATGCGGAAGGTGGCGAAGAACAGGTGCAGCAGGCTGGCATGGTAGGTATCCTTCACGTTCTCCATGTAGAGTTTCCAGTTGTTCGGCAGCGGCTGGATGAAGCGGCCGATGACCTCGACCGGCTTTTTCAGCACGCGGCGGACGCGCGCGGAGATCGCCTCGCCGAGGTAGTCCTCGATCGGCGGCGTCGCGCTGGAGAGCGTGCCGAACACCAGGCCGCAGAAAATCGTGGTGCGCAGCTTGCGCGGGCCGATCGCAGCCATGTCGAAGTCTTTCGCCATGCCGCCCTGGCCGTTCACGCCGTGGCGGAACGCCACCGATGTCAGGTTGCCGCACAGATCGTAGCGCCAGGCGTGATAGACGCAGGCGAAGTCCCTGGCCGAGCCGCCATCTTCCAGGCAGATCAGCGCGCCGCGATGCGCGCAGCGGTTTTCGAACGCATGCACCGCGCCGTTGTCGCCGCGCACGACCACCACCGGCATTTCGCCCACGATGGTGGTGCGGAAATCGCCGGTGTTGGGAACGTCCACTTCCAGGCACAGGAAATTCCATACCGGGCCCTGGAAGATGCGCGCTTGTTCCTGGCGCGCTATGTCGCGTTCCTGATAGACCCAGAAGGGCACGCGGGTGAGGCCCGGCGGCCAGGGGCGTGCGCTGCCGTCGAGTCCGGGTTGCACGCTGGTGCCGTCCATTGCGCCCTCCCTGGGGTTGCTCGTGCCGAGCCTACACGAAATGCGTGCCGCCGTTTAGCTGCACCGTCTGGCCGGTCATGTACGGGTTAGAGAGCACCAGCAGCACCGCCTGCGCCACCTCCTCCGGCGTGCCCATGCGGCCGAGCGGGATGCGCTTCGCATACTCGTCGCGCCGCGCCGCCATCATGTCGGTGTCGATCAGCGACGGCGCCACCGCGTTGACGGTGATGCCGTCGGTGACGAGGCGGGCGGCGTAGCCTCGCGTCAGCCCCTCCATGCCGGCCTTGGAGGCGTTGTAGTGCACGCCGATCCGCGCGGCACCGGACGATATATTCACGATGCGCCCCCAGCGCTGCGCGCGCATGTGCGGCAGGGCGGCCTGGGTGCAAAGGAACGCCGATTTCAGGTTCACCGTGATCGTGATGTCGAAATCCGCTTCGGTCAGCTCGTCCACCGTGCGGATCAACGCGATGCCGGCGTTGTTGACCAGCACGTCCACCGGGCCGAGTTGCGTGGCGATCGCGTGCATCATCCCAGCGACGGCGGCGCTGTCGGACACGTCGGCGCCGATGGCGATGGCCCGGCGCCCCATGGCGCGCGCGGCGTCCGCGACGGCGCGCGCGTCCTCGGCGCGTTCGCGGTAGTTCACGGCGATGTCGGCGCCGGCCTCGGCGAGTGCCAGCGCGATGGCGCGGCCGATGCCGCGCGAGCCGCCGGTCACCAGGGCGACGCGGCCGGTCAGGTCCGGAAGCAGCGACATGGGTCGATCACCTCTCTGTTGCGCATCCGGCACCTCTCTGCTACGCATCCGGGCGGCGTCCTGCAAATCCGGACTCGCGCCCGCATGCCAGCATCACCGGCATGATGACCCCGGGCAAGAACCGGCGTGGCAAGCGCACCTGCCGGTCAGGCTATTCCGGCGGCTCGCCGCAGGCACCCCGGCCCAGCCTGCCTGACCGCATGGCCGCAGTACCGGCACGACGGCTTTCAGTGGTCCCGCCCATGCAACCGCGCGACGGGTGAAGCGCGAGCCCGCCCGTCGCGGGAGCGACGCAGCTCAGCCATTCCGAGAGTAGTCCGGGTTGTGGTAAGCTCCACCACCCTCCCCGGTGACGCCGACCTCGCTGCGCTGGCTGCCGCCGGCCGGCTGCGCCTGATGCTGGTCCAGGGACGGATTGTAGTAAACGCCACCGCCCATCCCGGTCACACCCACGTCATTCGGCGCATGAGCAGCGAGTGCAGCGCCCGCAAGCAAACCAAGAATGCCGAGTGCGGCCAAGGTTGTCTTGATCATCGTCGTTGTCCTTTCTCTGGTGGCGCGGTTCGCGGCCAGTTGCGAAACTGGATACCGGCCGTGCCAGCAACGACCCAGGTGGCCACGCCAGCCAAGGTCGAATAGCTGCTTGGAGCTCACATGAGATGTGCGCAAAACGATGCATCACAGGAGCGTGCGGCATGGCGGCGCCCCTTGATCCGACCGACCGTGCCGCCACACGGCAGGCGGAGGAGATTGTCAGCGGGTTCGGCGGGCGCAGCGTCCGTTGGGCGACCGATGCGGCCGAGCGCGGCGTAATCGTTCGCACTCTCCCCGCGGAGCGCTGACGGTCACGGGCCGGCGGGGGGTAGCGTCGGAGGAAACAACGGCAGGAACCCGACGATCCGTTCGGCCTCCGCGACAATCGGCTCGGCGATCGCCGCGGCGCGGGCGGCGCCGTCGCGCAACACGGCATCGATCTGCGCCGGATCGGCCAGCAGCCGAGTCGTTTCGGCGGCGATCGGGCGCAGCTTCTCGATCAGCAGCCCGGCAAGTGCTTCCTTGAAGGCGCCGAATCCCTTTCCGCCGTGCTCTTGCAGCACGCCGGCATGGTCTGTGTCCGCCATTGCCGCGTAGATGCCGACCAGGTTGCGCGCCTCCGGCCGCTTCTCCAGGCCGGCCGGTTCCGAGGGCAGCGGCTCCGGATCGGTCTTGGCGCGGCGGATTTTCAACGCGATCGTGTCGGGATCGTCGTTCAGGTTGATGCGGCTCTGGTCCGATGGGTCGGATTTCGACATCTTCTTCGTGCCGTCGCGCAGGCTCATCACGCGCGCGGCGGGACCCAGGATCAGCGGCTCGATGCGCGGGAAGAATTCCACCCCGTAATCGTGATTGAATTTTCCCCCGATGTCGTTGGCCAGCTCCAGGTGCTGACGCTGGTCCTCGCCGACCGGCACCGCGGTCGCGCGATACACCAGGATGTCGGCCGCCATCAGGTTCGGATAGACGTACAGTCCGGCGGAGGCGTTCTCGCGGTCCTTGCCGGCTTTGTCCTTGAACTGCGTCATGCGGTTCAGCCAGCCGATGCGCGCAACGCAATTGAAGATCCAACTCAGCCGGACATGCGCGTGCACCGCCGATTGCAGGAACAGGATGTGCTTGCGCGGATCAATCCCGCAGGCCAGCAGCACCGCCGTCATCTCACGGGTCTGCCGGGCGAGGGCCCGCGGCTCCTGCCACTCGGTGATCGCGTGCAGATCGACCACGCAATAGAGGCACTCATGCTCCTGCTGCAGCGCCACCCAGTTGCGGATGGCGCCCAGGTAGTTGCCGATCGTGGCGATGCCGGAGGGCTGGATGCCGGAGAGAATGCGGTGCATGGCGGTGGTCGGACGCTCGCTGGAAGGGCGGGCATGGATGGACGATCCGGCGCGCGGGTGCAAGGCGCGGGTGCGCCAGTTGCCGGCGCATCGCGAAACGCCTAGTCAGCCGCCCGCACGATCCACGACCTACGACCAGGAGCCCCCCATGGCGACCGAGCGCACGCTGTCCATCATCAAGCCCGACGCCACGCGGCGGAACCTGACCGGCCAGGTCAATGCCTGCCTGGAAGCCGCCGGGCTGCGCATCGTCGCCCAGAAGCGCCTGCTGCTTACCCGGGCCCAGGCGGAGGCGTTCTACGCCGTCCACCAGGAGCGCCCGTTCTTCCGCGGCCTGGTCGAGTTCATGACGTCCGGCCCCGTGGTGGCGCAGGTGCTGGAAGGCGACGATGCGGTGGCGAAGCACCGTGATGTGATGGGCGCCACCGACCCGAAAAAGGCCGCCCCCGGCACGATCCGCGCGCGGTTCGCCGAAAACATCGAGGCGAATTCCGTGCACGGCTCCGACAGCGCGGACAACGCCGCCGCCGAGATCGGCTTCTTCTTCGCCGGCATCGACATCACCGGCTGAGCCGGCGGCTGCCCCATGCAGGCGCTCGTCCTGCTTGGACGCGTGCTGATGAGCGCCATCGTCCTCCGCGGCGGCTATGGCAAGGCGGCTATGGCAAGCTGGTGGCCACCATGGGGATGTTCAGGCACTACCACCTGCCGCCGGTCGGCGCCGCCTGCGCATTGGCCGTGGTGGTGGAGCTGCTTGGCGGCGCGCTGGTGCTGGTCGGCTGGAAGACTCGCCTGGCCGCGCCGGTGATGGCCGCCTGGTGCATCGCGACGACGCTGGTGGCGCACCTGCACCCCGGCGACACCACGCAGATGATCAACTTCATGAAGAACCTCGGCATGGCCGGCGGTTTCCTGCAGCTCGCCGTCTATGGCGCGGGCCGGTTCAGCGTGGCCCGGCGGTAGCGCGAGCCGCAATGGCGTAGGGCGGAACAGCGCGGCGCATCGCGCCGCGTGTGGCATGCCAGCGACCGACCGGCCCAGGCGATCTTGGATTTGGTGCAGGGCTGTTTCCGTCGCGGCAGTGATTGGCGTGCTGAGCCGCATGATAGGCGAATTGGTGCACGGGGTTCTGGCAGCACGTCGATGATGTGGACCTCCGGCCCGCTCGGACGGCGCAACGGCGGCAGGTGGGTGAATTGGTGCATGGGCTTCTGCCCGCGCGCCAATGGCGTCGGCCCCGGCCCGCTTGGACGACCCAGCGGTGGCGGGCGGGCGAATTGGTGCGTGGGCTTCTAGCGGCGCGCCAATGGCATCGGCCCCGGTCCGCTCGGACGGCGCAGCGGCGGCGGGCGGGTGAATTGGTGCATGGGCTTCTGGCGGCGCGCCAAGGGCGTCGGTCCCGGTCGACTCGGACGGCGCCGTGGCAAGGGTGGCCGTACAGGTGGGGTGCCGACATCGCAACGCGGGGCGCGCGAGAGGTTGGGGCTGCCGTGCCGCCTGCCGCTTGTTTTCGGTGAACCGGCGGCAGAGGGCGTGGTTGGGCACTGGGCCGACGGTGGGCTGTTGTGAAATTCGCTCCGATCCAAGGGCAGAGGGCGACATAGGTTGACTGTGGCCTGAACTGTGGTGGCGGCAAGCAAGGTCGTCTCCCGGGCAATATAAGTTCCCTTAATGTTCTATATAATGAGCCGCTTGCAAAACTCCGCCGCGCAGACGCGCGAATTTCTAACGCGAGGAGCAACCACCGGTAGGATCGGGTCATTTTGCCGGGTTCGTTTCGAGACCGGCAGCGCGGCCGGGGTTTTCCAACCCATCCGGAGCCCCGGGTCCGGCGCGGATTGGTGTCGATGATCGGCACATGACCGAGGTCACGGCTGTGCTGTTTGATCGCCGTATCGTCGTAGGCGCTGTCCATCAGATCGTAGAGGTTGGTGACCCGCGCCGCGGTCATGGTGGCGAGCGGAATGGCGAGCTGGCTGTCATGCACGGACGCCGCGGTGAGCGCGCAACTGATCGGTATCTCGCCATCCGCGATGTCGATGCGCAGCTTATAGCCGATCCAGGACTCCTGGTGTCCTTTGGCATTGCACTTGACCCCGACATCGCAGTGCCGTGGCAATTCGCCGAGCATCGCGGCCAATGTCATGCCCAGTTGGCGTTCGATCCGGCGCGGCGGCTCGGTGGGCC
>DATLQW010000139.1:0-9536 GCA_035535035.1 Acetobacteraceae bacterium | reverse complement strand
ACCACGCTGGTCAGGCTTGCGGCTTCTCACGTGCCTCTTCCGCCGCGCGCCGCGTGTCGTACCGCCCCCGCAGCCACCCCATCGTCATTCCAGCAAGACACCCCGACAGCCAAATCATGGACAAGATGACGAGGGGGTCCTGCCACAGCCCGACGAGCACACCCAGCACGCCAAGCACGGACAAAATCACCATGACGCACAGACCTGCCGCGTTCACGTCGATTTCCTTTCCAGCGCCCGGCCACGTCCGAGCCGCGACCATACCGCACTGCACCCTCCCGGCTGGCTCCGGCGTGGTGGCGGCACGCTGTGCCAGCGAACGGCCGGTGAACTACGTCCACCTCGCCGCAACCCCTGGTTGATCGACCCGGCGCGACCCAGCAGCAGATCGGAACGTTGACCCGGTCAAATATTCCATGCTCCCGCTCTATCTGCGTCGGCGCTTCGGGAAAAACGCGGCCGGCGGGGCCGAGCAAGCGACGGCAGCAACCCGGATCGCTCGGCGACATTCGACGCCGCGGCGAGGCATCGCGCACCCCGTTTGTCGGGCTTGGTGTGACCCCGGTGTGACCCCGGCCTTTCCGAGCCTGGGCACCCTGGACACTAACCTGCTGAAAATGCTGGCGGACCCGACACGATTCGAACGTGCGACCTTCGCCTTCGGAGGGCGACGCTCTATCCAACTGAGCTACGGGTCCGTGCGCCCTTCATAGCGGCAATCCCCGCGCCGCGAAAGTGTGGTTCGCACCCTGCGTCCAGAGGGTGCGGGGCGCCGGCGACGGATGACCGGCCGGCGGAATACGCTTCGCTCTTCCACCCGTCCGCTCCGGTGTCCGTCGGTGCGCGAACCCGGCAGACGGCCCGTCGGCCGTGCGAAGGTCGCACCGTCCGGCCGCGCGGCCCGAACATGCCTGCTGCCGATCAGTTCCCTGCGATTTCGCGGGACCCGACGCCGGCCGATCGGACGGCGAGCCCCCGGCAACCGGGCGCCGCGCCCGCGGAAAAAACGAATAATCCGGCGCCGTTCCCCGTCCGTGACGCGGAGGACACTCGGTTGCGTTTACGCCACCGACATCCCGGAGGCGATCAACTGCCGCAGCCGGGCCGCGCCGGCCGGGCCCTTCACGGCCTCGCGCCAGCTTGCCTCGGCGACACGCTGATGCGCGGCGATCGCCTCGTCGGCCCCGGTGATCATCGCCACGCCGGTATGGGCGCTGGGATGGGCATCCGGGCGGAACGGGTTGATGGCCAGGCTGACGCGGTCCCGCGCGCGCAGGATCTTGAATGCCGAACTCGGCTCCGCTGCGGTCAGCAGGCCGAATTGCAGGCCCATCGGCTCGGTTTCCATCAGGCGCGCCATGTTCTCGACCTCGGCCACCGCCACGTCGCGGCAGATCCGGCGCATCCGGTCGGACACCGCGACGCCGCCGGTGATCCCGGTCTCCAGCATCCGCTGCACCGAGGCGAGCGACACCATGGCGATGATGCCCGGCCGCCGCATGGCGTACATCCGCTTGCGCGCCGCCAGGATGCCGAGCACTTGCTCGGCCATGCTGCGCATTGGCGCGCGTTCATGGCCGCCCTGGTCGGCCGCCTCCTCGAACGCGTCCCCCAGCGCCGCATCATAGGCGTCCGACGTGGTCAGGTAGCAGACCGGGCCAAACAACTGCAGGACCTGGTCGGCGGTTTCCTCGATCTGGCGGACCCGCTCGAAATAGCCGATCGGCCGGTTGTAATACTCGACCCCGATGCCCAGCAGGGACAGCGGCGAGATTTTCAGCAGCTCCGCAAGGCGTTTGATCGTGTCGAGCTTGATCACCTCGCCCTTTTCGTAGCGATACAGCGCGGCGCGCGACACCCCGAGCCGGGCGGCGATCTCTTCGGCACGCAGACCGGACTCCAGGCGATAAGCCCGAAGCTGCTGGCCGATCTCAGTAAACCGCATAGACATCAGCCACACCCCTCCCCGCCCCGTCGCCTGGCACTCAGTGCGCCCGGCATTCAGTGCGCCT
Source organism: Acetobacteraceae bacterium (assembly GCA_035535035.1). Classification (GTDB taxonomy): domain Bacteria; phylum Pseudomonadota; class Alphaproteobacteria; order Acetobacterales; family Acetobacteraceae; genus JASHVB01. The sequence continues at coordinate 7,524 of DATLQW010000139.1, read as the reverse complement.
GGCATTCAGTACGCCTGGCACTCCGTGCGCCTGATCCTCGCGTGCAACCAAGCGGCCACACAGAGAGTCTCAGAATCGGGGCGTGCGCCGTATCTTATCGCGAATTCGTCCGGAAATTCAACCCCTGTTCAGCGGATGCGACTCGTTGCGGCTGGCCAAAAGCGATTTATTTCTTGTCCCGAATCGAACAACTGCCCAGACCCTCGATTGCCAGGATCAGCGCCGAATGATCCAGCTCTGCCCCGCCATGTGCCGCGCAGGAGGCGAACATTTGTTGTGCAATCGCCGTGTTCGGCAACGACAGGTTGAGCTCCCTGGCCGCGCCCAGTGCCAGATTGAGATCCTTTTGATGCAGCCTGATGCGAAACCCTGGGTTGAACGTGCCGTTCAGCATGCGCTCGGCATGCACCTCCAGGATGCGGGAGGAGGCGAAGCCGCCCATCAGCGCCTGCCGCACCTTGGCCGGGTCGGCGCCGGCGCGGGCGGCGAACACCAGCGCCTCGGCGACCGCCTGGATGTTCAGCGCCACGATGATCTGGTTGGCCACCTTGCAGGTCTGCCCGTCGCCGTTGTTCGGCCCGACATGGGTGATGTTCTTGCCCATCACCTCGAACAGCGGCTTGGCGCGGGCGAAGGCGGCGTCCGGGCCGCCCACCATGATGGTCAGCGTCGCCTGCTTCGCGCCGACCTCGCCGCCGGACACCGGCGCGTCCAGGTAGTCGCAGCCCAGCGCATTGATCTTGCGTGCGAATTCCTTGGTGGCGAGCGGACTGATCGACGACATGTCGATCACCAGCGTGCCCCGCTTCAGGCCCTCGGCGACACCGTTCTGGGCGAACAGCACGGTCTCCACGTCCGGCGTATCCGGGACCATGACGATGACCACCTCGGACTCCGCGGCGACCGTCTTGCCGTCGGGCGCGACCTTGGCGATCGCCCGGATATCGTCCGTCAGGCTCGCGCGCTCCGGGACGACGATCGTATGCTTTGCAGCGTGGAGGTTGACCGCCATTGGACGGCCCATGATGCCGAGGCCGACGAATCCGATTTTCATCCCATTTCTCCTGTGTGTCTGCCGCGGCAACGCGGTTCGGAGGTCCCCGCCGGTCGCGTGCCGCCTGCGATCATGTTGGCATCAGCGCGTCATCGATCTGCTTTGCGCGCTGCGCGGCCGGGCGAGCGGTCAGGCGCGCGACGTAATCCACGAAGGCCGGGCGCTTCTCGATCATGCCGAACATCAGGCCGAAGCCGAGTTGTGACCCGACATAGACGTCGGCAGCGGTGAAGCCGTCGCCCGCCAGATATGGCCCCTGCGCCACCGCGCCTTCCAGCGTATGCAGCACCGCCGCAAGGCTGCCGTAGCCGACCATCCGCTCGCGTTCCGGCGGGACCGCGAAGCCCAGCGCCTGGTTGGTCCATGCCGCTTCCAGCGGGCCGGCGGCAAAGAACAGCCAGCGGTAATACGGGCCGCGCAACGGATCCCCGGCCGGCGGCGCCAGGCCGGCGGCAGGAAACGCATCGGCGAGATAGGCGCAGATCGCCGGGCTTTCGGTGACCACGGTATCGCCGTGCCGCAGCGCGGGCACCTTCCCCATCGGATTGATCGCGAGGTACTCGGGCGCCTTCATCGTGCCGGCGTAGTCGAGCACTTCGGTGCGGTATGGCTGCCCTACCTCCTCCAGCATCCAGCGGATGGTGCGGCCACGTGACGCCGGGTTGGTGTAGAAGACCAGTTCGTCGTTCATCGGCGATGCCTTTGGTAATGGCCCGGTAATGCTGGCCGGGTGATGAAGGCCCGGTGATATGGCCCAACGGGGGCCGGCGGAAAGATCGTCAAGCCTGCCCGAGGTATTTCTCCCGCCAACCGAGTCCGGCCAAAGTCTCGCCCGCCGGCCGGTATTCGCAGCCGACCCAGCCGCCATAGCCAAGCTCGTCCATTCGGCGGAACACGAACGCCCAGCCGATCTCGCCGGTGCCGGGCTCGTTGCGGGCCGGCACGTCGGCGATCTGCATATGCGCGATCACCGGCATGTGGCGTTCCATGCGCTTGGTAATGTCGCCCTCGGTGATCTGCACGTGGTACAGGTCGAACTGCAGCCCGAGACGGTCGCGCCCGATCGCCTCCACCACCGCCGCCCCCTGCGCCTGGGTGTTCAGGAAATAGCCCGGCATGTCGCGGTGGTTGATCGGCTCGATGACCAGCTTCACCCCGGCCGGCGCCGCCTGGTCCGCCGCCCAGGCGAGGTTCGCGGCATACACGGTCGCCGCGGTCACCGGCGACACTTCGGCCGGCGGAATCCCGGCCATGCAATGCACCAGCTTGCAGTCCAGCGCATGAGCATAGTCCAGCGCCTGCTTCACCCCATCGCGGAACGCCGCCTGCCGGCCCGGCAGGCTGGCCAGTCCGCGCTCGCCCTTACCCCAGTCGCCGGGCGGCATGTTGAACAGCGCCTGGGTCAGGCCCGCATCGCTCAGCCGCTTGCGGATATCGGCGGCCGGATGGTCGTACGGGAACAGGAACTCGACGCCCTGGAAGCCCGCCTTGGCGGCTGCCGCGAACCGGTCCAGGAACGGCACTTCGTTGAACATCATCGACAGGTTGGCGGCGAAGCGCGGCATGGCTGGACCTCCCTTGAAGCGGCGGCGGAGAGTAGAAGCGCCGCTGGCATTGGCCAAGCCCGGCCACCGCCGCGGCAGGGGGAAACGTCAGGCGATGACTGTGACGTGTGCGGCAAAACCGGCTTCCGGCACCGCGAAGGCCAGGCGCCACGGAGCTCCGCGCGGCAAGCTCACGTGGCGCTCCGCGCACCGGCGATCGGCCTGTCGCCGCGATTGCCTCGGATATTCTGCTGCATGGCCCTTCGTGGCTGTTGGCCCGCCACCATGAAAATAGCCCGAGCCGGCGCCACCGGGCAGCGCGCGCGGCATCTTCGGCCCTGGGGATGCGGCATCGCAACACGCCAGCTCCGCGTTGAACGCCTGGTGGCGATCCGGCCTGACTGTCCCGTGTCCGGCCCCCGAACCGCACGCCGAACGCAATGCCCCTGCCGACCCAGGCCATCTCCACGAACCGGCCCGTCATGATCGCCGAACGCCTGCTGCTGGCCGCGCTGATCGGTGGCGTCGCCGCGGGCTGCGTTCTGGTGCTCTACCCGTTTCTCTCCGCCCTGCTCTGGGCGGCGATCCTGGTGTTCACCACCTGGCCGGTCTCGGAGTGGTTGCGGATCAATCTTCGGGTGGGACGTGGCGGCGCCGCCTTCCTGATGGTGGCGCTGACCGCACTCGTCCTGGTGCTGCCGCTGGCCCTCGCCGCGCCCGGCGGCGCCGCCGACGTGAACCACCTGCGCGCCGTCATCGGGGACGCGTTGCGCGGCGGCCTGCCGGGTGCCCCGGAATGGGTGTTCGACGTCCCCGTGGTCGGGCCGTCGTTCGGCGGGCTGTGGGACCGCTGGGCCGCCGACATCACCGCGCTGGGCGAAGCGCTCCAGCCCTATTTCGGCATGGTCCTCGAGGACGGCCTCAGCCTGTTGCTCGGCATCGCCCATGGCGTGTTGCTGTTCGTGCTGGCGCTGTTCGTCGCCTTCTTCTTTTACCTGTCAGGCGAGCAACTCGCGGCGCGGCTGCGGCTGATCCTGCATCGCATCGCCGGCGCGCAGGCCGACCGGCTGATCCTGGTCACCGGCGCAACGGTGCGCGGCGTGGTTTACGGCATCCTCGGCACGGCAATCGTGCAGGGCGCGCTCACGGCGTTCGGCCTGTGGATCGCCGGCGTACCGCGTCCGGTTTTGCTCGGCGCGGTGGCCGGTTTCCTCGCGGTGCTGCCGATCGGCGCGCCACTGGTATGGATTCCCGCCGCGATCTGGCTGCTGACCAGCGGGTCGATCGGCCACGGCATCTTCCTGGCGATCTACGGCGTGCTGGCCGTGTCCGGCGCCGACCAGGTGATCCGGCCCTGGTTCATCTCCCGCGGCGCGCGATTGCCCTTCCTGCTGACGGTGCTGGGCGTACTCGGTGGCGCCCTGGCGTTCGGCCTGCTGGGCATCTTTCTCGGGCCAGTGCTGCTCGGGGTCGGCTTCACCCTGGTCAATGAATGGGCGCACGCCGCCGACCCGTGAATAATATTCTCCGCCGGGCCGAGGCGAAAAAGCGCAGCGCAGTCCGCAGCTCACCGAAATCCGTTGGTTCTCCTCCGATCCCGCCGCGGGGGAAACCCATCCGCGGCATGCGGTGGTTGTGTTGACCGGAAGATTTTCACGGCTTGTTAACTTCAACCATTGCCTCTGCAACCTTGCTGTGGATAAGTAGCGGCCGTGCCTGGACCGCCGATGGCGCCAGTCCGCTCGCCATCCGCCCGCCAATTCGCCGAGAGCGCATGACCGAACCAGGACCCGCCCCTCCAGATACGACCGACGCGCCGCTGCATGGCTACCCGCGGGGAGTTCTCCCGACGGGCATGTGCGGCGCCTGGCAGCGCCGCGTCTGGGTGCTTCAGGCGTGCGGTTTCGCCCTGCTGGTCGCCGCGCTGGCGACGATCGTGGGCATGGCATTGCGCAGCAGCGAGGCCGATGCCTGGGTAGCGCACACGCTCGAAACCCGCCACGCCAGCGGCGCTCTGTTCAGCGTCGTGCAGGATGCCGAGGCCAGCGTCCGTGCCTTCCTGCTCACCCGCAATCCCGGCGAGCTGGCGCGCTATGACGTGGCGCGCGATGCCCTCCCCGCCGCCCAGGCGCAACTGCGCGTATTGACCCTGGACGACCCGGCGCAAACCGCCCGCCTTGATGCGCTGGCACCATTGATCGCGCAGCGGATAGCCGCGCTCGTCGTTGCCGTCGCCATCGCCCGCAGCGGCGACGAGCAGACGCTTGCCGAGCGGATGCGCCGGCGCGCGGGGGGCATCCTGATGGACAAAATCCGCGCCAGGCTCGCCGCCTTCGACCAAGCGGAGGCCGATTTGCTCAACAAGCGCGAAACCGCGGCGCGCGATGCGCGCCGGCAGTTGCTGCTCGGCAGCAGCGGCGCGCTCTCGTTGGCGCTGCTGCTCGGCAGCCTCACCACCGTGCTGAGCCATCGCCAGGCCCGCGCCTTGCGCGACGCCAACGCCCAACTCGCCGGGACGGTGAGCGACCGCACGGGCGCGCTGCGCGACAGTGAGAGGCGCTTCCACCAGGTGTTCCACGACAGCCCGATCGGCCTGACGATCTCCACCGCGGAGACCCGGCGCATCATCGCCGCCAACCCGGCTTTCTGCCGCATGTTTGGCTATACCGAGGCCGAGTTGTTCGGCCGCATCAGCCGCGACTTCGCGCACCCTGACGATTTCAGCGTGGCGGTGCCGCTGGCCGACGGTCCGCAGCCGGACTGGCGCCCGGCCGAGAAGCGTTACATCACCAAGTCGGGCGCGGTGCTGTTCGCGCGCTCCAGCATCGTGCCGCTCGTGCTGCCCCGCGAGCGCGATCCGCTGATCCTGGGCACCACCGAGGACGTCACGCGCGAGAAGCAGATCGAGGCGGCGTTGCGCGACAGCGAGCAGCGGATGCGCCTGGCCGTCGCGGCAGCCGGCCTCGGCGTTTACGAGCAGGACGCGCTGCGCCGGGTCGTCCGTTTCGATGCGCGTGCCGCGGCAATCACCGGCGGTACCATGCCGGCCAATGTCTGGCTGGACTTCGATGGACCCGAACTGGCCGCCTGGAACGCGCTGATCCATCCCGACGATGCTGCCGGGCGCGCGGCAGCCGAGCGCGCGCTGCTGGATGGCAGCCGCGACATGGCGACCGAAGAGTACCGTGTGCGGACGGCGGACGGCGGTTGGACCTGGCTCTCCGCCTTCGGAACCATCGCCGAACGCGATCCCAGCGCGAACCGCGTGCTGCGCGTGCTCACCGTCATTCAGGATATCACGCGGCGCAAGGACACCGAGCTCGAATTGCGGCATGCCCAGCGCATGGAAGCGATCGGCCAGCTTACCGGCGGCGTGGCGCACGACTTCAACAACCTGCTCGGGGCAATCCTCGGCCACGCCGAATTCTTGATCGATCGCCTTGCCGAACGGACCGAGGAGCGTGAGCTTGCCACGGAGATTCTTGACTGCGCGCTGAACGGTGCCGCGCTGACCCAGCGGCTGCTGGCCTTCGCGCGCCGCCAGCCGCTGCAGCCGGCGGTGATCGACCTCAACGAATACCTCCCGGTGCATGTTTCCCTGCTGCAACGCACGCTCGGCGAGATCGTCACCGTCGAGGTCGCGCTGGGGCCGGAGCTGTGGCTGACGCTCGCCGACCCGTCGCAGATCGTCGATGTATTGCTCAATCTCGCGATCAACGCGCGCGACGCCATGCCGCATGGCGGCACGCTGACGATCGAGACGGCGAACGCCGTGCTGGACGCCGCGTACTGCGCCCGCCACCACGAAGCGATCCCGGGGGAGTATGTCGTGCTGTCGGTCGCCGACACCGGCACGGGCATGCCGCCCGAGGTGCTCGCCCGCGCGATGGAGCCGTTCTTCACCACCAAGCCGCCCGGCAAGGGCAGCGGCCTGGGTCTCAGCACGATCTACGGGTTCGCCAGGCAGTCGGGCGGGTATCTCAGCATCGACAGCGCGCCGGGCAAGGGCACCACGGTGCGGCTCTATCTGCCGCATGCCCGGGGCGAAAGGACCTCGGACGCGGCGGCGAAGATCCGGACGCAGCCACCGCCGCGGGGCAACGAGACGATACTGGTGGTTGACGACAACGACGGCATGCGGGCCACCGCGGCGCGCAACCTCGCCGCCCTGGGCTATCGGGTGCGGCTCGCGGCCGACGGACCGGCCGCGCTGGCGATCCTGCAGGCCGGCGAGCACTGCGACCTGCTGTTCACCGACCTGGTCATGCCGAACGGCCTGAGCGGCTATCAGGTGGCCGACGCCGCCAAGGCATTGCAGCCCGGCTTGCCGGTGCTGTTCACCACCGGTTTCGCGGCCGAGGACGACGCCGAGACAGCGATGATGGACCCCAATGTCCTGCGCAAGCCGTATCGCCGGCGCGAGCTCGCCGAGCGCGTCCGCGCGGTGCTGGATGGGTAGCGCGGAAAACCTCTCCCGCCGCGCGGGTCGCGGTGCGAGCACCGAGGGTAAGGGTGCCGCGCCGATGCTGTCGCGGGGCACCCCGAACGGTTGACCGCGGCACTCTCGCCTGGCGCTCCGGGCCGGCCTCTTGCCTCGAAGCCGGGAGACGATTGATACGGGGCACCCGAAAGACTGACGTGCGCACACGGAAGCCGAGTGCCATGTCATTGCTTCATCGCTCCGCTGGCAAGAAACAACTTCCCCCTGCTTCCCGCGACCGGCGCGGTTTCATTCGGGGCGACTATTGCCCTGAGTCACTCATCATGTGGGGACCAGCCGGAGCGGTCGATCGGACTGCCGTGTCAGGCTCTGCCAGCGGGAATTTGCGGTCGGCACGAATCAGGACGGCGGGGCCAGCCATGCTCTGGCCCCGGTCGTTCAGGCATAGCAGACATGGTGCGCCCGGATCGCGGGCGGCCCGGTCG
>DATLQW010000138.1:0-5259 GCA_035535035.1 Acetobacteraceae bacterium | reverse complement strand
TCGATCCGGCGCCGGGCGGGGTCAGGAAATACGTCGCATGACCCGCCCAATGCCCGAATGTAGTGTTACTCGGCGAAAATCTGCCGCACACATTGCTGATATTGCAGAAGTTTTTTTAGTGAGTGTCAAAGATGGGTTAATCATGCCAGCGCGCCGCCGCCGCCGGATGCGCATCGGGCAGCCGGTCGCCGCGGCCGAACAGTTTTTGCCGGTAGCTGCCCGGCGCGTAGTCCCGCTTGTACACACCGCGTTCCTGCAGCACCGGCACCACCAGGTCGATGAACGAGTCCAAACACTCCGGCACCACGGTGCGCGCGAGGTTGAAGCCGTCCACGTCGCCTTCGTCCACCCACGCGACCAACGCATCCGCCACCTGTTGCGGCGAGCCGGCGATCGGTGGCTGCCGGCTGCCGAGCACGAAACGATCGATCAGCTTGCGCTTGCTCCAGCCGGGGCCGAGCGCCCGCGCCATCGCCTCGACATTGGAACGGATCGCCTGGGTGGGCGCGTCGTCGATCGGCTCATCCATGTCGTAGCGGCCGAAATCGATGCCGAGCGAGGCCGCCGCGTGCGCCAGCGCGCCCTCGACGCTGGCATGGCGGCGATACTCTTCCAACAGGTCGCGCGCCTCGCTTTCGGTGCGGCCGACCACCACGGTGGCGCCGAGAAACGCCAGGATCGGCCGCGGCGCCGCGCGCGCGCGCAGATCGGCGACGATGCGGCGCACATTCGCCTTGGTGCTGGGATTGACGAACATGCACTCGGCGTGGCGCGCGGCGAATACGCGGCCGCGGTCGGATGCGCCGGCCTGGTACAACACCGGCGTGCGCTGCGGCGACGGCTCCCACAGCGGAATGGCATCGACGCGAAACTGCCTGCCGTGATGGCGCACGCGCCGCACGCGCGCCGGATCGGCGTAGGTGCCGGCCGCGCGGTCGCGGATCACCGCGTCGTCGCGCCAGCCGCCTTCCCACAACGCATACACCACCTGCATGTATTCGTCGGCGAGGTCGTAGCGGTCGTCGTGCTCCATCTGCGCGTCGAAGCCCATCGCGCGCGCCGCGCTGTCGAGATAGCCGGTGACGATGTTCCAGCCGATGCGGCCCCGCGTGAGGTGATCGAGCGTCGCCATGCGGCGGGCGAACAGGAACGGCGCCTCGTAGGCCAGGTTGCAGGTCACGCCGAAGCCGAGATGCGTGGTGGCGTGCGCCATCGCCGGCACCAGCGCCAGCGGATCGATCAGCGGTACCTGCACGGCATTGCGCAGCGACGCGTCCGGGCGTTGTTCGAACACGTCGTAAACCCCGAGCACGTCGGCGAGGAACAGCCCATCGAACAGCCCACGTTCCAGCGTGCGGGCAAGCGACACCCAATGGTCGAGCGAGGTGTAGTCGGACGAACGATCGCGCGGATGCGTCCACATGCCGTGCTGGATGTGGCCGACGCAGGCCATGTCGAACGCGTTCAGGCGGATCTGGCGGGGTGGGGGCATGGCGCTGTCGTTGTGGCGGACCGCGCGGCTAATTGCCATGCGGCGGGACCGCCCGTTACGCCGGCGCCGATCACGATCGGCCTCGTCATGGGCGGACGACGACGGTCCGGCGCGTCTCGGCCGACTGCGCGATCGCTTCGAATACGTCCACGCCATGCAGGATGTCCGACAGCGGCGTGGGGAACGGGCGGTGGTCCGCGACGCAGCGGGCAAACTCGGTCAGCTCCGCGGTGAGCATGTTGAAGCCTGGCGTCTCGATCACCTCCGGTGTCGCGCCGGACAACTGGGCGGGATCGGCCGATGGCGTCAGGCGGAACATGTGCATGGGATGGAACAGCACCTCGGCGAGGCCGAGTGTGCCGTATACCGCCATCCGGTAGCTCGGCGTCGCCGCGACCGAACAGAACAGGTGCCCGGTCGCGCCGTTGGCGAATGACAGCAGCACGCTGGTGGTGTCGTCGCCGCCGTGCGGCGCGGCGCGCCGCGTGGTCAGTGCGGTCACGTCGCGGATGTGCCCGAGCAAATCGATCATGCCGTCGATCAGGTGCACGCCTATCGGGGTCATGGCGCCGGCGGGCGATTCGTTGGGTTGCGCGCGCCAGGCATCCGCGGCGAGTTGCAAGCCATGCAGCGACGTTTGCTCGGCGATGATGCTGACGATCGTGCCCAGGCGTTGCTCGCGCACCGCGCGGCGCAGGTGCCCCATCGACGGATGGAAGCGCCGGTTGAAGCCGACCGCGAGCACGATGCCGGCGCGTTCGGCCGCCTCGATCGCCGCCTCCGCCTCGGCGACGCCGAGGGTGAAGGGCTTTTCCACGAACACCGCTTTGCCCGCGGCGGCGGCGCGCCGCACCTGGCCGGCGTGCGCGCTGTGCGGCGTGGCGAACACCACGGCGTCGAGCGCCGGATCGGCCAGGACGGCGTCCAGATCGCCAACCCAATGCAACTCATGCTCGCGGCAGAACGCCGCGACCGGCGCCGGGTTACGGGTGTGTGCGACGGTGAAGCAGAGCAGCGCACGGTGGTCGCGCACGGCATTCACCAGGTTCCGGCCCCACCAGCCCAGGCCGACGATCGCTGCACGGATCACGGGTCGGTCCCCTGTTGTGCCGTTGCGACGAAGCGGAACGTGCCGCCGTTGCGCTCCACGTGACCCAGCCCGGGCCAGGGATGGTGATAGCCGATCACCGCCAGTTTTTCATCGGCCAGCCGCGCCAGCAACCGGCGCCGCGTCGCCACCGCCTGCACAGGGTCAGTATCGAACGCACTCTCCGCGTCGGGAAAGGCGTAGGACAGCGGATCGTGGAACGCCACGTCGCCGGTCAGGCACCAGCCGCCGGAGAACAGATACGCCATGTGGCCGGGCGTGTGCCCCGGCGTCGCCCAGGCCGATATGTTGGGCAGGAATTCCTCCCCGTCGCGGATCAGCCGGATGCGGTCGCGCAGCGGCAACAGGTGCTTGCGCACGCCGGCCAGGCTGCGCTCGCGTCGCTCCCCGGGCGGGTCGGATTCCCAGAACGCCAGTTCCGCCGCCGCCATGTAGATCGTCGCATTGGGATAGTTCGGCACGCCGTCGTCGCGCATGGTGCCCCAGCAATGGTCGGAATGCGCGTGCGTCAGCACCAGGGCGTCGATCGCGGCCGGATCGACGTCGGCCTCCGCCAGGCTGCCGAGCAATTGCCCGCTGTCCGGCCCGAACAGCTTCGACGCGCCCATGCCGTTGTCGAACAGCACGAGCTTGCCGGCGGTGTTGAGCAAGAGGCAGTTCTGTTCGACGCGCACCTTGTCGGTGGCCTGGCCGGAAGCGCCGAGCGCGGCGTCCATCGCCCCTTCCCTGGGGCCCTTGAAGATGCGCGAAGCGCGCGGCAGCACCAGCGGTCCGTCGGACACGATCGTGGCCGCCAGCGCGCCGACGCGGAAACGGTGGACCATTGGTCGCCTCATCGGAGTGTCGGTACCCCATGATCCTGCCGGACCGCAATAAAAGTCCGGATCGGCCGGAGGTTTGTGCTGGCACGCCAACCACCCCGGCTCGCAATCATCGGGCGACACAACGCGTTGCGCATGCGCCAACATGACTCCGGTCGCAGCAGGATGCGCACCGGCTTCATCCGCCCCGCCAAATCATGGACTTCCCCTCGCCCCATCCCCTACGCTCGATCCTTCCAGTCCCCACAGGACCCAAATGCGCACGCTCAACGTCCTGGCCATCCAGCGCAGCACCGCAGCGGAACGCGCGCGGATCACCGCGGTCGATCCGGCGATCCGCTTCACCGACGCCGGCGGCTGGTTCGACGGCGAAATCCGCGACACCTGGCCCGCCACGACCGCCGCCCGCTACCTGGCCCCCACCGCCACCGGACACGGCACCCGAGCCGAACGCGACTGCGTGCTGGCCGACGCCGAGGTCATTCTCGGCGGCTGGCCCTTCCCGCTCGATCTGCGCGCCCGCGCGCCGCGGCTGAAATGGTTCCACCAGCGCCCGGCCGGCGCGAGCAATCTGCTGCTCGGCGACCTGTGGGGCAGCGAGGTCGTCGTCACCACGTCGCGCGGCGCGGGCAACACGCTGGCGATGGCGGAATACGCGGTGGCCGGCATCCTGCACTTCGCCAAGGGCCTGCATCGCGCCATCGCCGATCGCGAGTCCGGTGCGTTCGATCATCGCGCCTACCGGCCGCTGCTGCTGCACAGCAAGACCGTTTGCGTGGTGGGCGCCGGCGGGATCGGGCTGGAGGTCGGCCGCCTGTGTGCCGCGCTCGGCATGCGCGTGCGCGGCACACGGCGGCATCCGCGGCCGGATGCGCCGCCGCCGCCGGGCTTCTCCGAGCTTGGTGGCCCTGCCGAGCTCGACCGCTTCCTGCCGGACAGCGACTTCGTGGTGATCTGCTGTCAATGGACGCCGGAGACCACCCGCCTGTTCAACCGCGACCGCTTCGCCGCGATGAAGCCGGGCAGCGTGCTGGTCAACGTGGCGCGCGGCGAGATCGTCGATGAACCGGCGTTGGCGGATGCGCTGCAACGCGGGAGCCTGCGCGGCGTGGTGCTGGATGTGTATGTCGGCGAGTTCCAACACCCGCCGCCGGCGCAGCTCTGGCAGGACCCGCGCGTGCTGATCACCCCGCACGTGTCGGGCAGCAGCGACGAGAACCGGCACGGCGCCATCGACATATTCTGCGACAACCTGCGGGCCTGGCTCGATGGCACGGAGCTGCGCAACGTGATCGACTGGGAACGCGGGTACTGAGCGGATCGGCCCGCGACGGTCGCACCGAGAAAGGTCACGGCCGGACGCGATCCACCGCCACCAGCCAAAGGACATACAGGCCGAAAGCGCCGATCACGAGACCCGCCGCACCCTCGCCCGCCGCGCCGATCCGCTTCGCAACGTAACCCCGCCTCGCGGGCTGGCCTATTGCCCTGAGTCACTCATCATGTGGGGACCAGCCGGAGCGGTCGATCGGACTGCCGTGTCAGGCTCTGCCAACGGGGATTTGCGGTCGGCACGAATCAGTGCGGCGGGGCCAGCCATGCCATGCTCTGGCCCCGGTCGTTCAGGCATAACAGAAATGGTGCGCCCGGATAGCGGGCGGCCCGGTCGGCGGACCCGTGGCGGTACGGGCAAGGACCTGCCGGCGGAACACAGGCGGCCGTGCAGGCTCGGCTTCCGAACGCACGATGTTCTTCGGTACCGGCGAGGGAGCGGCGGCAGCCGCCTGCGGCGACAGCAGCAAGGCCATTGCCGCGGCTGCCGGAGCCGGCGTGGTCTC
>DATLQW010000137.1:0-27230 GCA_035535035.1 Acetobacteraceae bacterium | reverse complement strand
GCATCGCCGCTTGACCCAGCTACGACCATCGTGACATCACCAAAGCCGGCCCGCGAGACGATACCAGCCCGGCCGCCATCAGATCGGAATCGTGGCCGCGATCAAATCGGAATCGGTGGCCGCCTTCGTCGGAATACGCAGTCGAGGAAGTCGGCCAGCTGCTCGAAGCGGCACCGAGCGCCAAGTACAAGGCCATCCTTGGCACCGCCTATGGCGCGGTGTCGATCTGCCTTTTCCGCTTCAGTCGGGGCCTTTAGCGCTTCAGTGACGGCTTTAACCGACATTGCAGGGTGCGCGTCAGAGCACCCCGCTGAGGGGATGTTCCTCGAAAAGGTCCCCGAATTCGAGGTATTCGCCGAGCACGTCAAAGCTCTTGTGGCGGCCGAGCCGCTTCAGCTTGGCCGGATGGATGCCGCGGTCCATGCCGGTGGTAAGGGCGCCGCGCTTGAGGCTGTGGCCGCCAAGATCGCGCAACCCGAAGCCGGCCGCGACGGCGCGGGCCTGGACGACCTGTGCGACGGTCTGCGCCGTGATCGCCGTGGCGCCGATCCGGGGCAGGGGAGGGGGCGCACCCGGCAGCGCGCCCTTCTTTGGGCGCGGCGGCAACCAGATCCGGCGGAACACCGGGCCGGTGGTGAGGCCGGCGGTCTGTAGCCAGGCCTCCAGTGCGTGGACCGGGCAGAGCTCGGTGTCGCCATAGGGCAGGGGGACGGTCACGGCGCTGTCCTGGGCGCCCTTGCTGTGCGGCAGGGTCAGCCGGATGCCGCGCTCGGTCTTCTCCAGGTGCTCGATGCGGATGGCAGCGAGCTCCGAGCGACGCAGCGCGCCGGCAAAGCCGACCAGCAGGATAGCGCGATCGCGCAGACCGCGCAGACCGGTCGGGATTGGGACCAGCAGCCGGCGGAGGATGGCGGCGGTTGCCGCGACCTTTTTACGTGGTAGCTGGCCCTTTTTCGCGGCGTCACGCCGGATCCCGGCCAGCGTCTCAGAGACGCAGACATCGTCGGTCGGCACCGGGCAGCCCGCGGCGCGGTGCAGGTAGCGGATCGCGGCGCGTCGCAGCTTCAGCGTCTCGGGCGACAGTTTTCTGCCGCGTTCGCCGGCAAGGAAGGCGGCGACATCGGCGCCGGCGGCGGGCAGGGGAGGGAGGTCTCTTTTCAGGCACCAGGCGCACCAGGCCCGCACCGCGGCGCGATAGGCGCGCCGCGTGTTCTCGGCCTTGGCCATGCGGGCATAGGCGTCGGCCGCGTCGCGCTCGGCGTCGAGCGTGCCGTCCAGCACCGGCTGTTCGGCGTCGACGGCAGCGTCGAACCAGTCTCTGACCCGTCCCGGATCGCCGCCGACCGGTGCCGGTACCAGGGCGCGCGACGGCAGGAGCAGTGCCGCCGCGGTTTCCGCATGGCCGTTCTCTGGCTCGCTTTGGCTGTCCACGACCGTCCTCCGGGCGCGACAAGGCGGCCCATGGATCATTTTCTACGCTAAAGATCCTACCATCGACAACCCAATTTATCGGGCATACATTCTCCCATTTTTTCTTACCACGCCTTTCAAAAGCTTGCCTAAATTGCACAACCTGCCAAAATAGCTGCGCAATTCATCTTCCTCCGGCGATCACCCGGCGCAGCGTCGGCTGATGGTGCCGCCAGCAGGGAGGCGATGGGAGGATGGCGGATGCCGCCTGACGTGCAGAACGCAACACAAGGACAGGCACCGCCTGCGACCACCGCTGCCCGCGTCGGGACGGCCGTGACCCGGCGCGCACCGGCGCCGGAGACCGCGCGGCTCTATGCCGCGGACTGGAAGGCTTTCGACGCCTGGTGCACGCGAGCGGGTCTGCCGACCCTGCCGGCCGCGCCGGCGACGGTGGCGGCATTCCTCGCCCAAGCGGGGGCAGGGGGAAAATACGGCGCGGGCGCGCTCGGCCGTCGCGCCGCGGCCATCGCCGACCGCCACCGCCAGGTCGGATTCTTCCCCCCCACCGCCGATCCCTCCGTCCGTGCGATCCTCAGCGCCGCCCGCCGGGCTGCCACGCCGCGCCGGAAGCCCCCCAGCAGACCCGCCCAGTTGCTCCGCATGGCCGCCGCCTGCCCGGGCGATCTGGCCGGGATACGCGATCGCGCCCTGCTGCTGCTGGCCGCGGCCGGCTGTTTCCCCCGCGCCGCGCTGGTCGATCTCGACCTGGAGCACCTCCGGTTCACCGCGACAGCCGTCGAACTCAGCCTGCACGCCGCGGCGCCCGAAGGCGACCGCCTGGTCCACGTCATCGTTCCGTGCGGCGCCACCCTGGCCAGCTGTCCGGTGCAGGCGCTGCGGGACTGGCTGCAAACCTCCGATACGCGGTTCGGGCCGGTGTTCCGCAAGATCGACCGCTGGGGCAATGTCGAGCAGTCCCGGCTCGGCACCGATGCGATCCGCCGGATCCTGGCGCGTCGCACGCCGCGACGCATACGCCGCAGCCGCAAAGCCGTGGCATGACGCGCTCCGCCGCCGCCAAGGCCACGCAAGCGGCTGACGCCGTGCTCGACTGGTTGCGCCGCCAACCGCCGCCGGTTTTTCCCCCCGCCCGGCGCGGGCCGCCGGACCCCACGCCGACCCAGCCAGAGGCCGGCGCCACCGATGCGCCGCCGCGAGACGCACCGTCGGGCGCAGAAGATGCAGCGGCGCAGGGGACGCAACAGACAGACGTGGACGGGGCGGTCGATCCCGCGGCGGTCGCCTCGGCACCCACAACGCCGGCACCGACCGTGGACGGCATTGCGACCAGGCCGCGCCCGGCAACGGCGCCTGACGCGGGTGGCCATTGCCGCGACGCCCCGTTGCGCCTCGCCCATACCGATTGGCTGCACCACCGCCTGGAGGTCGTCGGACCGGCCGTCGCTCTGGCGGCGTTGCAGGCGGCGGCGGCCGGGGCCGGTGTCATTCCCTGGCACCTCGACGCCGATCGCATCGAGGAAGACTGCTTCCACCTGCTGGTCGCGCCGCCGCCGCCGCAGCAGCGCAGCCTGAGTCTGACCGGCGCCCGGATCGTCGCCGGCCAGCTGCGCGCGGCGGTGGCACGCCGGCATGATCTCGCGGTCGGGCGGGTCGGCCGTAGCCGGGCCTGCCCATTCGACCTGCACGCCCTCGTACCCGTACCGGGCGAGATCCTGCGGCGCGGGCCGGACGATGCGGCGTCCCAGCACTGGCTCTGGCAGCACTGGGGCACCACGCGGGAATTGCGCCATGTCGCGGCGGAGGCCGCGGCCAGCCAGGACCCGAGGCGCCAGCCGAACGCAAACGAGACGGGGTTTCGGGTGACGTTCTGGTCGGCTGACTGGTCGCCATGGCGCGCGCTTGCGGCGGTCGGCGGGCGGTTTCCGGCGCTGCGCTTCGAGCTGCACCCAAGCTACGACGCACCGTGAGCGCCGCCGCAGCCAGCGCGACCGAGATCAGCCACGCCGGTGCGGCGGTAGCGGATTGGGAGGATCCGCCGCGCGTCCCGCGCAGCGACACCGCGCCCGTGCTGTCGGTCGACGGCGTCACCGGCCCGCTCGACTGGCTGCTGGAGATGGCGCACGCGAGAAAACTCGACCTGGCGAAACTGTCAATCGGCGCTCTGATCGCGCAGTTCGCCGACGCGCTGGCGACCGCGCTGGCCGACCACGACCCACGACAGCTCGACCGCTGGGCCGGCTGGACGGTGATGGCGGCAACGTTAACCGAACTCTGGTCGCGGCTGTTGCTGCCGGTGGATGCCGCCGCCACCCGGACAGCCGAAGCGGAAGCCGAAGCCCTGCGCCGCCAGCTGCTGGCCCGGGCGCGGATGCGCCAGGCTGCGGACTGGTTGGAGCGCCGGTCGCAGCTCGGGCGGGATGTGTTCCCGCGGGGATTGCCCGAGGCGGATGTGTCGGGCCGCAGCAGCGACATCACTGCGTTGCTGCGTGCCTGCCTGGTCGCGCTCCACGTGCCGGATGCGCAGGCAGAGGCGTATCGCCCAAGACCGCCGCCGCTGTGGCGGGTCAGCGAGGCGATCCCCTATCTGCGCGAACGTCTCGCCGCCTTGCCCGATGACACGATGCTGGCCGCGCTGCTGCCCCCGATCACCGGCGACGATCCCGGCAGGGCGCTGCGCTGTCGCGCCGCCGTCGCCGGCACCCTGGTCGCCGGCCTGGAACTCGCGCGCGACGGCGCCCTGGCGCTCGACCAGGACGCGGCCTGGACAGACATCCGGGTCAGCCGTCGGGAGCGCCACGGTCTCGCCCTGTCTGAACCGCCAGCCTGACCGGGAGCGCGTCTGTCATCGGTCCGGTCAGCTCCGGCAGCACGATGCCGCGATCTTGCGCCGGGGCGGCCGCGACCGCATCGGCGAGCGCGGCAATCAGTGTTTCTGCCGCCAGATGCCGGTGCCGAAAGAGCCAAAGCCGGATATACCGATTTTGCAAAAGCGCCGGCGTCCAACCGGCGCCGCCGAGCGGATCGCCATCCCGCTCCCGCCAGCCGATGACGGTATAGACCGCCACGGCCACGTCCAATTGGTCACGCGATTGCGGTTCGACACGCGGGTTCGCCGCGCCGTCGAACAGCCGGCTGAGGGCAAAACGATCGGACGGCCGGTTCGCCAGCGCCCGCTGCTCGCGGGCCGCTCGGGCCGAGACGGTCTCGCGTGATCTTGCCTGCGCGTTCTGTCGCGCCTGGCGCAGTGCGCCGCCAACGCCCTGGCGTCGGCGTGCCGCCTCGCGCGCCGCACCGAGGCCACGGCGATCGGCGCGCAGCGCGGCGATGAGCAACGAGAACGGCCGAACCGGCGGCACCGCGAACAGGTCCTGGATCAGCCCGGCGTCGAACCCGCCAAGGTGCCAGAGCAGCGTCTCGGCAGTGATGGTCTCGCCTTCGCCGGCCAGCAGCAATTGTGGGTTCCAGGTGATGCCACGCAGTCGCGTGCCACTCTCCGCCGCCAGGAAGGTCACGGCCGCCAGCAACGCGGGGGCCGCAATCTCCGGCGGCAGACACCCTGGCGACCAGTCCGCCGGCAGCGTCCACGGCCCGCTTTCGGTCGCCCGGACCGGAGCCGCGCGATGCGCCTCCGCCCACAACGGACCCAGCATGACGTAGGTCAGCGCGCGCAACACGGTGAAGACCACCGGCCATTTGAGGGACCTTGTCCAGGGGCCCCTGGGGCGCGCGCCCGCCAGCATAGCCACGAGGTCGGTCTGTACCCGCAGAAGCAATGGCCGCGTCTCGCTCGAGAGACTGATCGTGACGCAGCTCCGGTTCTGCTGCGGAGTGCCGTATGGCCAGAATGGGATCCGATCCGGTGCGAGCGCGTTGTCCGCGTCGGCGCCACAGGTCCAACACCAGATCCGTAATCTCCCGTTTATGGGGTGATAGCCGACCCGGCGATAGCATCGCGGGCATACCGAGATCAGCAGGCACTGGTGGCGGGGGCACAGCAACAGGCCGCCGAACCCCCATGCCGCACGGCTGTAGACCTCGCCGTGTGCCGCGACATCGTGAGCCGCACAGACCGGGCACCATGCCGGGTTGGAGCGTGGCCATGCGGCCGGCTGGTTGGCGCTCAGTCCGGCGAGTCGTCGTCCGACAAAGTTGCAAGCGGGCCTTGCGGTGGCCTCGGCGAGCGCGGCCTCCAATGCCGGGACCACGACGTGATCGACGCGCCGGATCATCCCGGACACGTCAGCCTCGCTCGGCAGCAGATGCCGGATCAGACCTTCTGCGGAGACGTCGTATCGTGCGGCGATCCGCGCCAGCCAGGACGAAGGGGCCTCGTCAGGCATTGCCGGCGGCGCCAGCGGCAGGCGCGGCACGCCGTGCCGCTCACGCCTGACTGCGGGCGAGCGCGGCAGGACGCAGTCGCCCCATGGAGTCAGCGGCCGGTTTGATGCCTCGCCAGATTGCGGGATCTTCAAGGGCAGCCAGGTCAATGCGCTCCTGGCCGTTGCGTATCGCGGCAGCACCCGCCCGCTCCAGCGCCCGGCAAATCGACAGGGTGATGCCGCCGGACCGGGTAACGAGCAGGCGCCGCAGCTTCGCGCTGTCGACCGGGGAGGGCTGTCGCAGCGGCAGGCCTTGAACCAGCATGGTGACGAAGGCCTGAAGCTCCGGCCCGGCGGTCCAAGGCTCCAGCGCGATGTCGGCAACCCGGCTGCGCAGTTGCGGGTCGGAGAGCAGGGCAAAGCGTGCCTCCGGCACTCCGGCACAGACGATAGCGACCTGCAGCTCGTTCGACAGGAACCGCAACAACTGCAGGAAGTACCGCTGCTGACGCGCACTGCCGACCAGGATGGAATTGATCTCGTCGATCATCAGCATCCGCGTGCCGATCTCGCGCAGAATCCGAAAGCTGGTCTCGCGCAGGCCCAGGCGATGCCGCCGCCGCGACAGGTCGATCGGTGCCCCGACCGCCTTCAGGATCTGGACGAAGAACGCCTCCTCCGAAGGGTCCTCGGCCATGAGGATCAGCACGACCGGGTGCGGTTGCACCCCGGAAGCCGCATCGAGCGGGCGAGCGTGATCGCGCTGAAATTTGCGCAGCAGCATGGTCTTCCCCATGCCGGATTCCGCCACCAGCAGCAGGTTCTCCATCCGGTCGCCCGCAGGTTGCTCGAGCGCCTCCTTCAGCGACGCCAGCACCTGCACGGCCGACTGATGGGTGATCCAGCGTTTGCCGCGGAGGGCCTCCAGGCGGTCGGCGTCATCCGCCAACGCAAGCTGGCGGACACCGGGATGCAGGTGCGTCAGGTCTGTGCCCGTCACGGAAGAAACTCCGTCTTCCAGGCTTCGTCCTCGACAAATGGGGGCACCCGGGCATCGTCATCAGCGGCGTCCGCCCGAGTCTCGTTTGCCGCCGCCACGGGTCGGATATCGACCGAGGCCGACCGGTGATTGGGCAGCCGCGCCGCGGCGCGCCGGGCGGCTTTGCTGGTTGATTGCGCCTCGGCGAGCACGCGTCGTTGCTCCTCGATCGCCGCGAAGATCGCCGCCTCGTCCACGTTCTGACGCCCCGCCTCACGCAGGCTCCGGGTCGCGGCCCGCTGTTCCCATAGCGTGACCGGCGGCCGGCCAAGGTCGGCGCATGGCAGTCGCAGATGCCCGCCGGATGGCAGCTCGACGAACACCGCGCTCATATTGCGCGGATCATATTTGACCCGGTAGCGGCGCTCGCTGCTGTCCAGCAGTGGTGCCAAGGCGCCGTCGAAATATGTGACATTGAACAAGCGCACGCCTTCGCGCCGAACGACGCGATCTTCGAACGGCAGGAAATCCAGCACGAAAGCGGCAGGATCCGCCGGCAGCCTGATCCCGTCGGAGGCGGCGATGCCCGCGGCCCATGCGGCGGTCGGCGTTGTGCCCAACGCGGCATGCACCTCGTTGTGGTACGGCCCGAGAATCTCGAGCGCGAGGATGCGTTCGAACGCGCGCAGCGTCAGGACGGCCTTCTGCTCCGACGGGTAGTCGCCGCGCGCCATCGGGTTTGACGACGTCGTCCCCGGCAGGGCATGAACCCGCGTCATCAGCGTGCCCATGAGCCGCTCGATATGCCCGCCAAAACGTGGCGTGGCGGGCGGCCGGTAGTCGATGCGCACGCCGTGTTGCTGGCATCCCCGCTTGAGCGCCCGGGAATGGAATTCTGCGCCGTTATCTAAATGCAACGAGTGTGGTGTGCCATGCATCGGCCACGCCAGCGTCAAATCGTTCCGAACAAGCCACTCCGCCTTCGGCAGCACGCCTTGAGCGATCGCCACGGCGACGCCGGCCGCCGACGGCGCGTCGAACGACAGACCGAAGCCCAGGACCGAGCGCGAGAACACGTCCAAAAGCAGGGTCAGCCACGGCCGCCCCAGGACGGCGCGTGCCCCATCGTCGACCAGCTGGATGTCCACCTTGGTATGGTCGATCTGCACAATCGCCAAGGGGAACCGCGGACGCAGGCCGGGGCGAACCGGTGCAAAGCGCTGTCGCGCCACCTCGGCCCCTTCCCTTGCGCGCACGATCTCCCTGAGCGAGCGCGCCGATACGCGCGCCTGGATCGCTTTGCGCGACGGCGGCTTCAGGCCCGCCGCCTGGCAGTCCCTGCGGACATCGCGTCGCAGCTTCGCCATGGTCGGCCGCTCGCGGGTCTTGAAGATGTCGTCGATGGCCTGCTCGATCCGTTGTTCGACATCGCTGGGCAGCAGGCGCACCCCCTTCTTCGGACCAGGCCTGGTCACTACAAGCGACCCTGCCTGCGGATTCCCGCGAAACCGCCTTATCAGCCGATAAACCTGTGCAGTGCTGAGCCCCAGCGCGTCCGCCGCCGCTTTGACGACGGCGCGGCCACACGTGCCTCCGGTCGCGAGGGATCGCACTTTCTCCGCCCTGCGGACCGCCTCCGACCAGGCGTCGTCGGAAATGTCGAGCGCACGCGAGGACAGCCTCGGAGGCTTGGCACCCACCACTGATCACCCCTTCCGCGCTGTCGCACAAACCTAGAGGCAAAGTCGCACGATCCAGGAGACAGTCTCATGAACCTGGAACAGGCAAACCACTGATCAGGCTGGAATCGTCGTCTCATCATCCAGGGAAAGTGACACAACCAAGGGGTTCCACCGCCACCGATGACCGATTCCGTTGTTTCGCCCGCGGACGCCGCCGGCGCTGCCGGCACAATCCCCGTCACCGGAGACACGCCAAGCGGCACCGGCATCGCGCTGGCGGGCGCCAGTCCGGTTTCTGCCGAGGCGCTGGCGGCCCTCGCCGCCGCCATCGACTTCGCCGGCCAGGCGCTGGCACCGGCGACGTTACGCGCCTACCGGGCTGATTGGCAGCATTTTTGTGCCTGGTGCCGCGCCGCTGGTTGGGCGGCGCTGCCGGCCGCGCCCGCAACGGTTGCCGCCTATCTCGCCTCGCTGGCCAAAACCCATACCAGCAGCGCCCTGGTCCGGCGTCTCGCCGCGCTCAGCCGCGCCCACCGCCTTGCCCGCCAGCCATGGCCGGCCGCCGATCCGGCGATCCGCAACACACTGCGCGGCATCCAGCGCAAATTTGGCCGGCCGGTGCGCCAGGCGGCGGCCCTGGCAACCGAGGAGGTGCGCAGCCTGGTCGCAACCTGTGAGAACACGACAGTCGGCCAGCGCGACCGTGCGCTGCTGCTGCTCGGCTATGCCGGTGCGCTGCGCCGCTCGGAGCTTGTCGCGATCGAATACGAGCATATCACCTTCGACAAGGACGGGCTCCGCCTGCTGATCCCGCACGCCAAGGGTGACCAGGCGAACGCGGGGGCAAACATCGGCATTCCGCGGGGCGGCGCACCCGACACCTGTCCGGTGAGAGCGCTCGAGACGTGGCTGAAAACCTCTGAATGCGAGCACGGGCCGGTGTTTCGCGGCATCGATATGCGCGGGGCGATCGAGCGCCGCGCGCTGCATCCGGATGCCGTGCGGCAGATTCTGCGCAAGCGCGCCACCCTGGCTGGGCTGGTTCTGCCCCGGGGCGAACGGCTCAGCCCGCATGGCCTGCGCGCCGGCTTCATCACCCAGGCCTATATCAACGGCGCGCGCGACGAGCAGATCATGGACCACACGCGCCAGAAAGACCTGCGGACGATGCGTGGTTATGTGCGCCGGGCCAAGCTCGTCACCGAGAGTCCGGCCAAGCTGCTGGGTCTCTGATCGATGGCCAGGCGCAAGGGGGAGGCAGGCGCTGCCGGCGCAGGCGCCCGGGCGAAGCATTCCAACCGGCACGGCAAGAAACCGGCACAGCCGAAAATTGCCGTGCGCGGCCGTCCGGCGCGGCTGGCGCATCTCGTCACCGGCAGCGATCGCGGCCAGCGGCGCGCGCGCGGCGCAATCGCGGACGAAACTCTCGTCCTCGGGCGCGTGCAGCCCGGGACCGGCACGTCCAATCCGGCCGGCGGCGGCGCGGGAGAAATCCTCTGCCTGCCGAACCCGGAATGGCTGCCGCACCTCCTCACCGTCACCGGACCGTCCGAACAGCTGGCGGCGTTCCGGAAGGCCGCTTCTGGTCCCGGCACCATTGCGTGGCAGCGCGACTACGCCCGGTTGGAGGAGGACTGGGTCTACACGCTGCTCGCCCCAGCGCCGGCCGCGCGCAGCATTTCGGTTCACGGCGCGCGGATCGTCGCCAGCCAGATGCGTGCGCTGATCGAGATCCTGGAAATACGGGCGGCCGATCGCGCAAGAGACGAAAACTGCCCGTTGGATCTCAACGCACTCGTCCCGGTGCCGGACAAACTGCTCAGGCTCGGACCGGAGGATCCGGCTGTGCTCGCCTGGCTGTGGGAGAACTGGGGCACGACCTGGATGCTGCGCGATGTCGCGGTGGCGCCAGTCGGCCGCGCGGGGGTTCCGGTACCCCCCGGTCACGATGTTATCAGCTACCGGTTCTGGTCCGCCGACTGGACGCCCTGGCGAGCACTGGCCACGGTGCGGACCCGATGGCCGGCCTTGGCACTGCACGTCAAAGTCCTCGGCATCACCGAGTAGCGGCGGGTTGATCAGGACTCGACCGGATACGTGCGCGTCGCTGTCGCCGCGCCGCGGTTTTGGCCAGCCGGTCGAACATCACACCCATGGATAACATACGCAGGGGCGCGGCATGGTCGGCGCGCATTGGCTGCCCGAACCAGCCGTCGGGGGCCGAGGCGCGGAGGCCGAGGAGGCTTCGTTCGCGTTGCGCGATCGAGGTCGTTGCGCTGTTACTGAGACATCCCGACAGCGTGTCGAGATGCAGACGGCGCTCATCGGGTGCGATGCGGGCCACGAGGTAGAACAGCATGGCATGCAGCGCCCGCTGCCGTGGTCGCGCGCGCGTTGCATCGACCAGCGGTGCTCCGCACAACCGGGCATCGCAGGAAGGGCAACGTGGCCGCGCGTTGACGGCACGGCTGGCGAGCAGCGTGATCACACCGCTGCACGCCCAGCATCGATCGTACAGGCGGCAGCCATGGGTGACACAAACCACCGCATGGGCGAACCGCCAGCCCCGCCGGAAATGTGGCCGCGCGTCCGTCTCCAGGCAGCGCGGGCAATATTGCAGCACCGGCCGAGGCCGGCCCAGCCGATCGGTTTTTCCCCGGCTCAGCAGAAATCGGCCGTCGCGCAGCAGCGCATTCTCGGCAAGCCCCGCCGGTGTCTCCTGGGTCACGATCACCATCTCCGACAGGATGCCGCCGGCAAGATGCTCGAACGTCTGACCGGACAGCTGCGCCAGACGGCGCAGCGTCGCCGGTGCCACATCGCGATCGATGTCGTCGTCGTTGGTGCCCAGTACGTCCAGCGCAAAGCGATACGGCGGCACCCCGGCGGCAACCGCCGTCCGCCAAAGCCAGCTGCTGAAGATCTCGTCCGTCAGACGCTTGGGCCGATGTGGCCACATGGTTGGGTGCCGCGCGGAAGACAGGGCTTCGAGTGCGATGGTGTCGCTGTCGGCTTGTGCTGACACTTGGCGCGGCGCGGGTAGTGCCGATGCTGCGCGCGCTCCGAACCAGCGCCGCGTGCCGTCGCGCAGTTCGGCGATGGGATCGGCGCCGGCGTCCTCCACCTCCCGCAGGAAAGCCAGGATCAGCGCTCGCGCATCACGATCCTGCGCCGGCAACCAAGCCTCGGCGGCCCGGGCTAGCCGTCTTTCGGCTTCTCCGGCCGGATCGCTCGGTGGCACACCTACAGGTCCAGGGCGTGCGCGACGGCCTCGATCCGCTCCGGGGAGGCGCCGTTCACCCGGGCGAGCATGGATCGGTCGATGCGCTCGTGGCCAGTCCGGATGGCTTCGACCGCCGCTTGTCGGAGCAGCGCAACGATGCCGCCGATCAGGCCGCCTGCCGCCACCAGGATGTGGCGTGCCATATCGGGGTCCGTCAGGCCTGATGCCTGCCAGAGCGGCAGCTGCCGCTCGAACGTGGCCAGCAGCTTGGCGTATTCGAGGTCTTCGAATTTCCACCGCGGCAAGGTGAGGAGTTCAAAGCGGTTGGCCATCTGCTCGTCCTGCCGGAGCACATAGGCGATCTCCTTCGTGGCGAAGCCGCCGAGCGAAACGCCGGTGATCGATCCCATGTTGCGCAGTTCCACCAGCGCGCTGCCTACTCCCGACCCTCTGATGTTGTGCAGATCGTCGATCAACAGCAGGCGCAAGCCGACGTCGTGCATCGCGCGATAGGTCTCACTGCGCAGCTGGGCGGTCGTGCTGCGCCGACCCGGCTCGCGTCCCAGTGCCTGCAGGATCGCCGCCAGGAGCAACGGGATTCGCGGACCGTTGGGCGCCTGCACGAGGACCACCGGCAATGATGCGCATTCAGCCGTTGGGTCTTCGGTCAAGGTGTGGCGGGAGAAGAAGCGGCGCGCGATGGCTGTCTTGCCGTTGTTGCTGGCGCCGACGATCAGCAGGTTGTCCGGCCGCATGCGGCGCTTGGACCGCAGAATCCGCTCAAGCCGTTCGTGCGCGTCATGGGCGCGGCCATAACCGATCCATAGATCGCGATCGATGCCGGCGATACGCTGCGCGTCATCAAGCCGCAGCATGCGACGCGCCGCGGGGTCGAGATGCGTTGCGTCGTCAGGATCGCGCACTACAGACGCTCGACGTCATCGAACGGCGCGATAACGGTTCCTGCCCAGGCAGGCGGCGACTGTGCCGCCGCATCCGGCGCAGGCTTGGTGGCATCGGCCATCGGCGCCGGCGCGGCGCCGTCCTGGGCGCTCTGCATTGCCTGCTTGGTGCGCTCCGCCTTGCGTCGGGCGGTTGCCGATTTGGCCGTGGCCTCGATGGCCCGGATGTCGGACAGGTTCTCGAACAGCCGGGGCTCCGTTCGATCGCGTGCCCTCGACGCGTGCAGGACATCCCGCGCCGCGGCGCTCTGGGCCAGCGTCATGTCCGGATGCGGCACGCGGTAAGGGATCGGAATGTAATCGTCGGTGGCTTCGTCCAGAACCCAAACCCGCGCCAGGCTGCGCGGGTCGTAGACGACGATGCGCGCGACCCGACGCTGATTGTCGCGACGCCACAGCGGCAGCAGATCGACCGAACTGTAATCAACGCGGAACAGCCGGATTCCGGAACGGGTCAGCGCCCGGGCCTCGTATGGCAGGAAATCGAGCAGCAAACGTTCGGCCGGAAGGCGGGGAGGGATACGCTCGGCGTCGGGCAGATCCGGCCGCCGGTAGTAGGCGAGATACCGGTCCATGGGTCGCTCGCCGATGGTGGCGTGGGTGGTGTGGTTGTAGCTGTCGATGGTGAGGGCCAGCACGCGTTCGAGCTCGGGCAGACTGAGGCAGGCCCGCTTGTCTGGCTCGCTCTCGCCACGTTCGTTGATGTTGCTGAACGTCGTGCCGCGCAACGCGTGGACGGCCTGCATCATCGTGCCGATCAGCCGCTCGATCGTGCCGTGCTGCTCCGGATGCCCGGTGGCCCGGACTTTGGCGGCGATGCCGTAGCGCCGTAGGCCGCGCTGAATGCCGCGCGCCACGTTCTCTGGACCCTGATCGTATTCCAGCGTCCCCGGCCGGCCATAAACCGGCCAATGGATGCCGGTGAGGTCACGCCGGACAAGCCAATCGTCCTTCGGCAGACACGCATGCACGAGACAGGCCGCGACGGTGATGGTAGAGGCCGCTTCGAGGGACACCGAGAAGCCGAGCACGACGCGGCTGTACAAATCGATCGCGAAAGTCACCGTTGGCCGGCCGATGACGGTTCGGTCGGTCTCGCGCACCAGCCGGATGTCGCACGGCGTGCTGTCGGTCTGGACCCGCTCCCAGGGCGCTCCGGCACTGGGATGCGCGCCGGTCAGCAGGCGTAGCGCGCGTGCGGCTTTCGGGCCCCCGCGCCGGCGCACCAGCCAGGTTTGGTCGCGGTCGCGCACGCGGGCCGCGACAGCGCGATACGACGGCGATCGTGCCCCCGCGATCTTGCAGCGTTCGGTTACCTCCCTGTGCAGTTTCGCGACGCTCGGGCGGTTGGGCTGGGCGTAATGCTGGTCGATCGCCTGCGCGAGGATTGTCTCAACACCGGCCCTGAGCCGCTTCGCTCTTGGCGTACCCTGCCTCGGCAAGAAGGCTGCGATATCACCGTCACTCCCCGCCGTTTGCCGCAGCAACGTCCATGCACGCCTGCGCTTGATCCCGAGTTCCTTTGCGACGGCGTCCACATCGGCCCGGCTGCGGGCGGGTTGGCCGGCCAGCGCTGCGAGGAGATCGCGCCGGCGCGCGGCCTCGGCCCACTGCGCGTCGCTGAAACCTCGCTCGTCCACCACCCGCGTTGCCGGGCGCCCGACGCCTTCGTCAGCGGGAAAACCAATTCGTGCGGGAGCCGCCGACACGATTTCGCCGGCGTCGTTGCGGAGCAGCACGGCATCCGGCCCAAGCGGCCGGTGAACGCGCCAGCGTCGGCCGGCATGCTCGACCTCGACGCCAGGGACGAGGCGTTGCTCCATGTCACGGCCTGCCAGTGCTGGGTCGCAAAGATATCCCGACCAGAATGCGCAATGAGATGAGGATCGGCCGGGGGTAATTGCGGCAGAGTTACAATTAGGGTGGTTGCGGCGCTCGGTGCCTCGCTAAGCAACCGTCGCCTGGTCCTCCATGGCGCCGCAGGGAAGGGCCAAGCTCCGGACCGTGATCCTGCCGAAGGTCTCGTATTGCTCGAGATCAGCCTGGGCATCGCGGGCGAGTTCAAGGCTGGCAATCAGCGTGCTGGAGATAGCGACCCGCAGGTGGCTCGTCCGATCCGGCAGACCGGCGGCGATCTCGGGCAGGAAGCCGAGCAGATCACCGCCCTCCGGCGTCTTGCCAAGGATGGCCTGCATCCGCGCGATGGCCTGATACGGCGTCCAAAGCAGACGGCGTGGCGGCCGATAGATTTCCGACCGTTGCCCGCTCTGACCTCTCAGCACATCAAGGCAGGCCTGAAACAACGAGACGAAGTCGGCGGCGACCGTCGGCCCCGGGGCGATCTCCGTCCGGCCCCGCTCGAACATGTCCCGACCAAGTTGCGGGCGTGCCTCGAGCCAGCCGGTCACGGCCCTGACGCGCTCGAGGTCGGCCAGGCGATCGGCCAGGACTCCGGCGGCTTGTTCTGCTTCGTCGGACCCCTCCATCTCTTTTGGCAGCAAAAGCCGGGACTTGAGCCAGGTCAGCCAGGCCGCCATCACCAACCACTCGACGGCCCTTGGAAGATTGACCCGGTCCGCCGCCGCCACCGCGGCGATGTATTGATCGACCAACGTCACGATCGAGATTTTCGCGAGGTCCACCCGTTGCCGCCGCGCGAGATCGAGCAGCAGGTCGAGCGGGCCCTCGAAGCCCTCCAGGTGGAGTTGAAGCGCTTCGGGCGAGAGGGCGATATCTTCGTCCACCGCGGAAGGGTAACTGGGCGGCGTGCGTCGTTAAAGTGACTCGTGCAACGAGGGGAGGCCGCTGCCGTCTGGTCGGTGGGCAACCATTCTCCCGCTGCGTTATGGTTGGCTGACCGGAGCCGCAGCCGATGGACGACCCAGATCTGGACCCGGAGATCGCCCGCGTCCGCAGCCGGCTGACAAGCCTGGACGCGGAGAGAGCCGAACTCGTCTCCCGGCTCGCGGGCTTGGAGCGCGCCCGCCAGGCAGTGATGAGCCTTTCGCCGCCGCAGGTAGACGCGGCGGCCATATCGGCGGCGGTAACGGCGGCGTCGCCTCCAGCCCAGAAAATCGAACTGTTCCGCCGGAGATTTGCCGGCCGGACCGACGTCTTCCCCGTCCGTTGGGAGAACGTTCGGACCCAGCGCTCCGGCTATGCCCCGGCCTGCGCGAACGAATGGGTGCAGGGGATCTGCGGCAAACCGCAAGTGAAGTGCGGCGAGTGCCCGAACCAGGCCTTCATCCCGGTGTCCGACGCCGTCATCGCACGCCATCTCACCGCGGAAAGGGGCCAGCACGGGGAGGCCGGCAGCAGCTTCGTGATGGGGGTCTATGCGCTGCTGCCCGATGAGACCTGCTGGTTTCTGGCTGTCGATTTCGACGGTGCGTCATGGCAGGTTCTTTCCGAGCCAGGACACCATGCCGCTCGGTGGCTTCGGCAACCTGATCGCATTGCCGCTGCAGTCACAGGCGAGGGCGCGGGGAAACAGCGTCTTCGTCGATGATCAGCTTCGCCCCCACCAGGACCAGTGGGCGTATCTCGCCTCGGTTCCAGCAATGGACCCCACAGACCTCGCGGCGCGGATGATGGATCCCAAGGTCGCCGGCGGGTTGTTCGGGGGCGTGCGGCTGCCGGTCGAGGACGAGAATGCCGACGAGCCCTGGCATATGCCGCCGTCGCGCAGGCGCGACGAGCCGCCGATTACCGGTCCGCTGCCTGCCACGGTGCGGGTCGTCCTCGCGGACCAGGTCTACGTCGACCGCTCGGCGCTGCCGGCTTCGATGACGGCACGAATCGTCAGGCTGGCAGCGTTTCAAAATCCGGAATTCTACCGGGCGCAGGCGATGCGTCTGCCCACTTTCGACAAGCCGCGCATCATCTCCTGCGCGGAGATCAGTGCGCTCCATGTCGGACTGCCCCGTGGCTGCCTCGACGAAGCGACATCGCTGCTGCGATCGCACAACGTCAGCGTCGAGCTCGAGGATCATCGCCACGCCGGCAGCCCCCTGCCACCTGACGTCCGGTTCATGGGCGAATTGCGCGGCGTGCAGAAGGAGGCTCTCGAAGCGCTGGCCCCGCACGAT
This sequence comes from Acetobacteraceae bacterium, assembly GCA_035535035.1. Lineage (GTDB taxonomy): Bacteria > Pseudomonadota > Alphaproteobacteria > Acetobacterales > Acetobacteraceae > JASHVB01. Next base: position 10,543 of record DATLQW010000137.1, on the reverse strand, counting down.
TTTGGCGTGCTCGCAGCGACCACAGCGTTCGGGAAGACCGTGGTCGCGGCGGCGCTGATCGCGCGGCGACAATGCAATACGCTGGTGCTCGTCCATCGCCGCGAGCTGCTCGACCAGTGGGTTGCCCGCCTCGGGACCTTTCTGTCCGTCGACCCAGCGCAGATCGGCATCATCGGCGGCGGCCATCGCAAGCCGACCGGGATCATCGACGTCGCGCTGATCCAGAGCCTTGTCCGCAAGGGCGAGGTGTCGGATTTGATCGGGTCCTATGGTCACCTCGTCGTCGACGAGTGCCATCACTTGTCGGCCGTCAGCTTCGAGCTCGCGGCCCGTCGCGCCAAGGCCCGGCACGTTCTGGGTCTGTCAGCGACAGTCGCACGCAAGGATGGCCACCACCCTATCATCTTCATGCAGTGCGGCCCGGTGCGCTACCGCGTCGATGCCCGCGCCCAAGCCGCCCAACGCGGCATCGAGCATCGTGTTGTGCTCCGAGCGACCGAATTCCGCCTGCCTCCGACACTGCCGGGAGTGGAGCAGCCATCCATGCCGGCGATCTATTCGGCTTTGGCCCACGATAACGCGCGCAACGAGATCATCTTCGATGATGTCCTCTCTGCATTGGAAGCGAAACGCTCGCCCGTCGTGCTAACCGAAAGGCGCGACCATCTCGAATATCTGCGTGGTCGCTTCCAGCGATTTACACGGAACCTCGTGGTGCTGCACGGAGGCATGACCACGGCTGCCCGTGCCGCGGCGAAGTCCATGTTGAACGTTCCGGATGGTCAGGAGCGGTTGATCCTGGCGACCGGACGATACCTGGGCGAGGGATTCGATGACTCGCGCCTCGACACGCTGTTCCTGACCATGCCGATCTCCTGGAAGGGCACGCTCGCCCAGTACGTCGGCCGTCTGCACCGGGAGCACCAGGGCAAGAACGAGGTGCTCGTCTACGACTACACGGACAGCGCGGTCCCGGTGCTGGCGCGCATGGCTACCAGGCGTGGTGCCGGATATCGAGCGCTCGGTTACGCCGTCACATTGTCGCCTACGCATTCGACCCGGGACGCCAGCGCCGGTCAACACGATGGGCTCCGGCCGCTCACAGTGCAGCCGTAACGGCAAAATCCGCTCCACAGTGCACTCGCAAAGGCAAAGCGCCAGTGCACTCGTTAAAGATCAACCCACTGATCACGGCCGGAATGCAGTGCAGCACCCATGGCGGTACGACACAGCCGGCGACAGAGCCGGGACTCACCACGGCGCTCGCCGAGGCGGCTGCGGGCATCGCCCGGCTCGATGAGGCGCTGGATGGCCACCCGCTGCTTCCGGCTTTTCTCTACCGCGCCCGGCTCGACGCGGCGCGCCGCCAGGCCGCCGTCGACGGAAAGCTGATCGACCCCTGGCACCTCGCCGCGGTGTTGCAGGGGTTGCGGCTGCGCATGGACGGCGCGCTCCGCATCATCGACCGCGGCGACGTCCTCGACGCCGCCCGGCATGCCTTGACACTGCATCAGTGGATCGTCGCCCCGGATTTCGACGAGGAAGGCGACGTCCAGCAGGCAGAAAAGCACCTGGCCGGCGTCGCGGCGGCCGGCGACACACCGCTGCTCGCCGCCGCCCGTGGCGTGCATGCCTGGCTGGACTCCGGCGGGACGCGCCCGCCGATCCGCGCCGCGCTGATCCGCTTCTGGACGCGCCAGAAAATCCTCCGGGTGGCCGTGCCGCTCACCGCGGCAGCGGCGCTACGTGCCGAGACGTCGTTTGAATTGTCCGCCTGGCTGCCGGCGTTCCTGCGTGCGCTCGCCACCGAAGCGGCGGACGGGCGGCAGCTGCTGATGGATCTCGAACGCGCCTGGTTCGCGGCGCGATTCGCGGTGGGCGGCCGGCGGCGCGACTCGCATGCCGCCGTTGCCGTCGACGTGCTGGCCGCCACGCCGCTGATCTCCGCCACCTCGCTTGCCGCCGGCCTCGGCGTCACCGTCAAGAGTGGCATCCGGCTGCTGGACGGCCTGGTCGCCGCCGGCGTCGCCGTCGAGGTCACGTGGCGGTCGAAGCGGCGGCTGTTCGGGCTAAAGGACATGGCACCGCTCGGCGCGGCCGTCCGGCCGCCCTACCGGCCCGAGCCGGGCCGCGGGCGGGGCCGGCCGCCGATCCTGCCGGTCGAGGACGATGTCGTCGGGCCGCCGCTGCCGTCGGCCCCGCTGACGCCGATCGATCGCCGGCAGTTCGATTACAGCGACATCGAGCGCTGCATGGCGCAGATGGATGAGTCGATCCGCCAGACGCGCCGCGTCCTCAACGCCCTGGCAGGGACCGTGATAAAGCATCGAACCGCCGACCAGCCCGTCGAGGGCGCCCTCGCCGATTCGGGACGTACCGAAATGGCGGCGACCCCGTGATCCCTGTGCACATGCGCCATATGACAAGCGGCCGTGGCGGCCCGGCCAGTCAGTTGCTATATGCAGATCGCAGGAGTGACCGACCGATGACCAGCAAGATCTCTCAGCGCGCCGTGCAGCCCCCCGCGAAGCCGGTGGGGCAAAGAGCCAGCAAGTCGGGCAAGACAGCCAGAACAGGGCACGTCCCGGCGGTCGTGCGGGGCGGTCGGCTGACATTGCAGCAGATCAAGCGCGCCGTGGACACAGCCTTGCGCGGACAGACCTTCGAGGCCGATGCCCAAGGATAACGCCGCCTCTGGCTACGCGACGAACGTCTTTATCAACTGCCCGTTCGACGTCGGGTTCGAGCCGCTGTTTCACGCCATCGTCTTCGCGGTCATCCAATGCGGCTACACCGTCCGCTGTGCCCTGGAAGCAGACGATGCCGGCGCCACACGGATCGAGCGGATCTACCGCCTGATCGAAGAATGCCGGTTCGGCGTCCATGACATTTCGCGGATCGAGCACGACACGGTCAACAACCTGCCCCGCTTCAACATGCCATTCGAACTGGGGCTGTTCCTGGGCGCCCGTCGCTTCGGAGCCAGGCCGCACCGCGACAAGCACTGCCTGGTGCTGGAGGCTGAGCGCTACCGCTATCAGAAATACCTCTCCGACATCGCCGGCCAGGACATCAGGCAGCATGACAGCGAGCCTGCCAAGGCAGTCGGTGCGGTCCGCGACTGGCTGGCGGCCTCGCGACCAAAGTCGGCGAAGCCGCTCCCGGGGGCGACCGCGATCATGCGGCACTACAGTGAGTTCCAGGCCAATCTGCCGGCCATGCTGCGCGCCGCCGATCTCGAGCCGGCGGAACTGGGTTTCTTTGACCGGGCCAATCTCATGGCCCAGTTCCTGGAAACGCGAGCGGCCCTGGCCGGCTAGGAGAGTCTCCGCTTAGCCGATCGCCACCATCGCGTTGCCCGGTGTGGCTACAGCTACCGCCCCGAGGAAGCTCGATGCCCGGAGGAAGGGGCCGGTGAATGGTTGGCCGATCCCTGCGAGAGGCACAAAACGACTATATAACCAGTTTTCTAGTTGCGTTCAGCCGCCCGTCGTGCCATCTAGCGCATATGGACATCGACACCGCCGCCCGAGGCTTGGCCGAACTCGGCAATACCACCCGCCTGCAGATTGTTCGTCTGCTCGTACGAGCAGGCGGCGGAGGCCTCGCGATCGGCGAATTGCAGTCCCATCTCGGCGTGCCGGCCTCGACGCTCGCCTTCCATCTGCGCGGTCTTGTCTCCGCGGGCCTCGTCGCACAACAACGGGAGGGACGAGTGGTGCGTTGCACGCCGCAGTATTCGGCGATCAACGAGACGCTTGCCTTCGTCAAGGAGCACTGCTGCGCCGGATTCGGTGACGCAGCCGCCCCGATTTCGCCCACCACGCCGCAGCGGCGTCGGCACGCACGCGCCGCATGAGGTTTTGTTGGCTTCGATACAACCATACCACTAGATATATGGGAGTCTAGAATGTCCGACACCGCACCTACCGCTGCCCGTTCGCTGCGTCAGGCACTCGGTCCACGGATATCCGCGCAGAGCGCGGTCACGCTGCTGCGCTCGCCGCTGCCTCGCGTCGATTTCGTGCTGGTCACACTCGGAACGCTGTTCCTCGGTCTGTCGGCCTGCAGCGCAGCCCAGGCGGAAAGCACGTTGCTGTATGTGACCGGCGAGTTGGGCCGCATCGCTCCGTGGCTCGCCGCATCCGTGATAGTCGCGGCAGCAGCACGAGCGACCGGTGCTGATGCGTTGGTGGCTCGGGCATTCACCGGGCGTCAAGGCCGGATGATCGTCGTCGCTTCGCTGATTGGCGCATTGCTGCCGTTCTGCTCCTGCGGCGTGATCCCCCTCGTTGCGGGTCTCCTCAGCGCCGGCGTCCCGCTCGCACCTGTCATGGCGTTCTGGATTGCGTCGCCGCTGATGGACCCGACGCAATTCATCATCGCCTCGGGCACGCTCGGTATCAGCTTTGCCGTCGCCAAGCTGGTAGGGGCGATTGGCATGGGATTGCTGAGCGGCTTCGGCACGATGGCACTAATCCGTATTGGGTGGCTTGATGCGCCAGCAGCGCTGCGGATCGCCCCTTCTGCGGCTAAAGCATCATGTTGTGGATCGACGGTCGCGCCGACACCCGTCGTCACGACATCGTGTTGCGGATCATCGAAGCAGGCGATACCCCTTGTGAACGCGAGCTCGTGCTGCGTACCCAGGCCGTCACCAACTCAGCCCGATATTATATGGCGCTTTTGGACGGACGCGTCCCGATCGCAGCGGTTTCTGACGACCGCGACAACGACAGGATGGTTTCTGGTGCGTTGGCTTGCGGTTGCTTATGCGCTCGAAAGTCTGATGGTAGCGTGGCTGCCGGTGGACGCCGTTGGAAACTGGCTAGGCGCGGGGGCCGGACTGTTCGCAGTGCCGGTGGCGGTCGCAATCGGAATACCGGTCTATCTCAACAGCTTTGCCGCCATCCCGGTAATAGGGGCAAAACCCCGGGCAGATTATGGAGAATTGCGCTTCGTTCCGATCCTCTCCGCCGTAACGATGGCGGATTTCCGCTATTCCGCCAGTCGACCCTCGATCATGCTGCACCTGCGTGCCCCGGGGTTTTGCCCCTATTACCCATCCCGTTCGTCTCGGGCTTGATCGGTCTCGGGATGAGCCCGGCGACGGGCCTTGCGTTCATGCTGGCGAGTAGCGCGACCGGCTTCCCGGCCATGGTTGCAGTCTGGGCTTTGGTCAAACCTCGCGCGTTCGCTCTTTACATCGGATTTGCGGTGATCGGCGCGCTCATCGCTGGGTATGCATACACGGCGGTACTCGCCGCCGCAGCCTAAGTCTACCAACACGTAAATTGCCGGCTGCGCCGACAAGAACGGGCGCATCCACTACATCCGGGCCGCCGGTAACGAGCATATCGGCGTGATCGCGCCGACCAGGACCGGCAAGGGCGTCGGGCCGGTCAATATGACCGCGCTGTCGCACCAAGCCGCGTTCATCGCCTTCGACCCGAAGGGCGAGCTGTTCAACGTGAGCGCCGGCTACCGGCGCACGCTCGGCCCGGTGTGGCGCTGGAATCCACTCGGCCGCGAGAAATGCAGCCGCTTCAACTTCCTCGACACGGTGCGCCTCCACGATCTTTCGGCCGTGGGCGACGCCATGGGGTAGAAGGCCCATCCGCGTAAAAGTGCACGGTAGCGTATTGCACGCAATGTTGAGGGTCGGGTTAGGGGCGGCCTGGCGACAGGGTTCCGAGCAGGGCCTGGAGGCCAAGTTCGAGATCGCTCATGGCCATGATGCGGTCGATGGTGCCCTTGCGGAGCTCGGTGGCCAGGGTGAGGACTTCGGTGGTGACCTGGCGCAAGCGGCGGTTCTTCTCTTCCAGGTGGTGCAGTTCCTGACACCGTGCGGCGGACGGACCTTGGTCCCGCCAGCGCCGGAGCTGCTCCGCATAGATGTCGACGAACTGGAGTTGCTCGCGATGGACGCGTTCCACCCGGTCGATGGTGGCGTCGTCGAGAACATGCGGGCGGGTACGTGCTTTGGTCAGCGTCTGGAGGTGGTCAGCGGTGTCGCTCAAGGCGCCGTCGATCATGCTGGCAACCAGCGGCATCTGGCTGATCGGCTGCCAGTTCACGCGTTCGGACGAGGGCATACAGGGCATCTCCTCCGATCAGGCCGTGACGGGTTCCGGCGCGATGTCGGCGCGGCGGCGTGGTGACTGGAAGTAGGTTCCGCTGGGGATGGTGTGGGCGTGGGCCAAAGGCGAGACGCGGGCGAGGTCCTCGTCGCGCACAGGATGGCCGCCGGCACGAAGCTGCTCGGCGATGCGGCTCATGTGCACGGTATTCCAGATCAGCACGGCATTGGAGAGCAGGCTGAGGCAACTGGCCTTGTTCATGATCTCCTCGTAGTCGCCGGTGCGGAAGTCGCCTTGGTTGGCGAAGAAGATCCATCTGGCGAGGATGTGGCGGAACTCGCCGCGGTTGAGCTGCAACTGGATGGCCTGGCGCAGCGGCTCCTCGTGGATGTAGCGCAGGATATGGATGGTCTTGATCAGGCGCCCGAGCTGGGTCAGCGCATTGGCCAGACGGTCGGCGGCGGGCGCGTTGGCGAGGCGCTGCATGACCACATGGGCTGGTGCCATCCGGGCTTTCAACGACGCGACCAGACGTACCAACTGATCCCACTGCTCGATGATGATGCTGATGTCGATGGTGCCGCGCAGCAGTGGCTGGAGCGGGCCATAATCGGCGGTGCGATCGATGCGGCTGAGCACCTGGTCTGGCAGGTCCTTGAGCCGCGGCAAGAAGGCGATGCCGAGCAGGACGCACAGGCCGAACAAATGCTCGGTGAAGCCATGGGTATCGGTGGTGTGTTCGCGGATGACGAGGGTGGTGTCGTTGCCGAGAATGCCGCTCAACACGTAGCGGGCTTCGCGCGGCGCGCAGGAGATTGCCAGCGTCGCGTAGACGCTGTGCAGGTCGGAGGTATGGGTATAGAGGGCGAGCGCGCGATCGTAGTAGCCGAAGTAGCGGGGATAGAAGCTGCTCAGCAGGCTGTCGCGTTGCACCGCGAAGCGCTGTCCATCCGAGGAGGAGCGGCTGCCGTCACCCCAGATGCGGCTGAACGGCAGGCTGTGATGATAGTCGACCAGGATCGTGTTGGCTGCCTTCAGCGTCGCCTCGCGCAGGAACCACCGGCTGGTGTCCTGCAGCGCCTCGGCAGTGACCGTGTCGACGCTCTGGCTCATGGCGGCAAGGCCAAGATTGGTGCCGTGGGCGATCAGGGTGGCGAGCAGCGAACGCTGATGATCCTTGGCACGGGACTGGTAGCCGGCGAGTGGCTGGAACGCACGCGTAAAGCCGCACCATTCATTCACGTCCTGCAGCAGGTCCTCGATCCGCACCCGCGGGTAGCTGGCCTGAAACGCCTGGCGCAGTTGGCGCAGCTCCGGTGAGATTGGCAGTGCGTCCGTTCGCTTCAGTTTGAGCCGGCCATCATGGACGGCAGCAAAGCGGTTGCGCGCCAGACCGTCCGCGGCGGCGCGCGCCGCCTGGTCGAAGCTGGCCGTGATCTTGGCGAGGAACTCCTGTGGATCGGTTGGCAGACCGAGGTCCTGGTAGGCTTGCGCACGACCCACCTGCCAGCTTCGGTCATCATGGACCAGGCTCCAGAAGGAGACGTGATCGCGGCTCTGCGCGAGGAACAAACTGCCGGCGCACAAGGCTTCCCGCACGGCGAAAGCGAGAGAGATCTCCCAGATATGACGGTCGAGTTTGCCGTCGGCGATGAGGTAGGGCCGCCAGTCCGCCTGAACGAAGCTGTGCGGGTCAGCCGGCGTGAGCGGCCCGCGTGTGCCAGCATCGAGCGCCCGCAGGATGTCGATCGCCTGCAGCAACGGCTCGCTGCCGGCTGCGGCCTGGAACGGCAAGGTGAGAAAGCTCGGCAGGTATTGGCGCGGCGTGCCATAGCGCGACAGCATGGCGTCGAGATGGCCGCGTTCCTCCAGCCGCTCGAAGGCGCGACAGGCCTCCGCCGCCTCGACGAGGGCCGGGGCGTTCACCGCGTCGCGGAATGCGCCGACGGTCTGTTCCGCATCGGCCTCGGCCAGGGCATCAACGCCGCCGAGCATGCGGTGCAAGCCATCGCGGGCGCGCCGGCGCATGGCCTTGCGGCGCTTCTCGACCGCGGTGCGGGACTTGCGGTTCATCGCGGTCAAGAAGAGATCGTTCATCTCGACGATCTGGTCGAGCAGGGTCTTGCGCGCCTCGACCAGGTAGCAGGCCACGAGTGCGACACGCTTGGGCTTGGCGAAGCGTCGGAGATCGCCGGCGTCGTAGCGGCGCCCGAGCTCGCCGAGCTGGCGTACGACCTTGGGATCGAGCTCATCCAGTTCACCACCCGTACCGAGCAACTCCTCAATCAGGCGCAGGCGAACAATGTCGCTCTTGATCACCGCCGCGTTGGCGGATTTTGGATAATCCTTGAGACGGAACAGGCCGGACCGTGCATCGCCCTCCGGCACTTCCACCAGCAGGTCGATCGACGCGCGCAGTGACGTCGGCAACCTGCCTGTGACGACCTCGAAGAGATTGGTCGTGGCGTAGGTGACTTCCGCGACGGCGATCCGCTCCAGCGTGCTGACCGCGGGCAACATGACACGCCATTCGCGCAGCTTGTGCTCCGCCCGGCTGAGCAACTCAGCTGTGCTGCGGCCTTCGAGCGCGCCCTGGCGCAGCCAGTCGCGCAGATCGGCGGCAACCGCTCGGTCAAAGCTGCGCAGGCCGAGATAACGGCGGATGCGCAGCGATTGAGCGCGCTCCGTCTGCCCGCGGCTCGGCGGGTCGAGGAACAGCACTGGCGGCAGGTCGAGTTGACGCGACAGGTGGCTGACGATCTTCAATGGAGCTTGCCGGTAGTCGTCGAGGAACCGGCCATAGGCGCGCAGCGTACATAGCTGCAGCGCAAAACGGCGCCGATGATCGGCCCCGCGGCACTGGGCGATCTCGGCGAGGTCGTCAGAGGTCAGCGTCCAGTGCCGCGCGAGGTCGTCCTCGCTGGGGTCAGCCGGCAGCAAGCTGGGGCGCCGGGGCCGCGCCCGCTCCAGGTCGTCATCCGTCGACATTCAGGTGCGAGCGCTCCAGGTCAGCTGCGAGATCCTCCCGAGAGGGTCGCGTATAAACCGCAGTCGTGTCGAGTGACTCGTGGCCGAGCAGGCCGGCAAGTTCCAGCAGCTTGCCGGGATTGTCGCGCAGGTAGCCGAGCGCAAAGGTGTGGCGCAGCGTGTGCGCCGAGACCGGTATGCGTGTGAGCCGTGCGCGACGCGCGAGGCTGGTGATCGCCGCCTGGATCGAGCGCACTGGCATCGCGGTGTCCCGGCCGCTGATGAACAGCACCGTCTCCTTCGCCGGCACCGGGTGCGCAGCAAGATACAGCTTGAGTGCGCGGCGCGCAGTGGCATTCAGCGGCACCTCGCGGGCTTTGAGGCCTTTGCCGTGGCGGATGCGCACCATGCCGGAACGGTCGCTCAGGGTGATATCGGCCACCCGCAGCGCCGCCACTTCGCCGACGCGCAGCCCGGCCTGCAGCATCACCTGGACCAGTGCATAGTTGCGCGCGGCCAGGCCGTGGGTCGAAGCCCCGGCAGCACGCAGCAGCGCGTGAACTTCGGGATCAGTCAGGCCGGCCGGCTGGCGGTTGCGCACCGAGCGCACCGGTCGGAGATCATGGACGACATCGCCGCTCAGCGTGCCGGTGCTGCGTGCCCATCGGCATAGGCGGCGCAGGGCATCGAGGCGCCGGTTGATCGTGGCGGGGCGCCGTCCGGCGGCGACCATATGCTGGCGGTAGGCGATCAGTTCGAACGTGGCGAGGTGGTCGAGCGTGAACGCGTCCGGCTGGACCGTGGCGTGCCAGGCGAGGAAGTGCCGCAGATCGTAGCGGTAGCCGCGCAACGTCGCGGGCGCGAGGTCCTCGCCTGCCAGGCTATTCAGGAACGATGCCATCCAGGCCGGGTCGCCTGCCGGGGCAGGTATGGCGGGCGTCGCTTGTATTGCACGCAATGTGATCCCCCGCGTTAGACCCCGGGTTTATTGCGTGCAAGATAGCTGCTGTGGCGCCGACATACCAGCCAATTCGATTTGCACGCCATGATTGCACGCAATAAATGGCCATCTTATGCCGGAGAGAGAACGTATCCGCCCCTCGGAAGGCCCGAATCGACCGGATCCTGGCCGTGTTCACGTTTCTTACCGTGTAGTTTTACGCGGATGAGCCTTCCACCCCATGCCCGCCGACGATGACGATACGCTGCTGCCATTCGCGCTGCCAAGCATCTGCCAGAAGAAGGTCACCGCCGCGTTCGACGGCGGCCTGATCAGTTCCGACGGCGGCGTGTTGCTGCTGGCCGGCGCGGACAAGCAGCTTGGCCTGGTTGACGCGCTGGCCGCAATCATTCCTGACCATCGGGACCCGACCCAGATCACCCACACGATGTCGGACATCCTGCGCGCGCGCATCTTCGCCATCGCCTGCGGCTACCCGGACGCCGACGACCTGGACGATCTGCGCAAGGATCCGGCCTTCAAACTTGCTTGTGGC